>JBILGD010000177.1:0-2949 GCA_044351225.1 Steroidobacteraceae bacterium | reverse complement strand
CGAGACCAAGAAATCCGTGAAGGTGCTCTCGGGTGGCGAGAAGGGTCGCATGATGTACGGCAAGCTCATGCTACGCCGGCCGAATGTCATGCTCATGGACGAACCCACCAACCACATGGACATGGAGACCATCGAGTCGCTGCAGATCGGGCTCGAGAAGTATCCGGGCACGCTGATCTTCGTTTCGCACGATCGCGAGTTCGTCAGCGGCCTTGCCAATCGCATCATCGAGATCCAGCCGGGTGGCGGTATCGTGGATCATCGGGGCAGTTACGACGATTACCTCGCCCTGCAGGGCAAGCTCGGTTGAGCTGCGGCGGCGCTGCTGAGCAGCGCTGTCATGACGATCAGCCGCGACGCAAGAGGCGCGCCTTGTCGCGCGACCAGTCGCGATCTTTTTCAGTGGCGCGCTTGTCGTGCTGCTGCTTGCCCTTGCCAAGGCCAATGCGCAGTTTTGCCTTGCCGCGCTGCCAGTAGAGTTCGAGCGGCACGATCGTGTAACCCTTGCGCTCGACGGCGCCAATGAGATGGGCGATTTCGCGCTTGTTGAGCAGCAGCTTGCGCGTGCGCACGGGGTCGGCCTTGACGTGGGTCGAGAGCGTTTTGAGCGGGCTGAGATGCGCGCCCGTCAAAAATACTTCGCCGTTGCGCACGAAGACATACGCCTCGGTGATCTGCGCCTTGCCGGCGCGCAGAGCCTTGACCTCCCAGCCCTCGAGTACCATCCCCGCCTCGTAGCGCTCTTCGATGAAATAGTCGAAGCGCGCCCGACGATTCTCGGCGATGACCCGCGGGCCAGTGTCGGCCTTGGCCGCTGCCTTCGGAGTCGCGCCCTTGGGCGGGGATGTTGGGGTAGGTCGGGTCATGGAAATGCTCGCGCGGCATTCTACGCGCCGGGCCACCCGTGCGCCCTGCTGACGCACCCCACCTGGTGCGCCCCGGGGATACGCTGCGGCGTACAATGCGGCGCATGCGCGAAGTCATCCGCAGCGCACTCGTGCCGCTGCCTGCCGCCAAGCTCTATGGGCTGATCACCGACATCGAGCGCTACCCGCAATTCGTGCCGGGTTGCACGCTCGCGCGTATCGAATCGCAGCAGGGGAACGAGGTGGTAGCGACACTCGGTGTACGCCGCGGCGCGCTCGATACCGAGTTCACCACGCGCAATACGCTCGAGCCCGATCGCGCCGTCACCATGCAGCTCGTGCGCGGACCGTTCAAATCGCTCGAGGGTCTGTGGTCCGTCAAGCCGCTTGGCGAGGCGGGTTGCGAGGTGAGCCTGCGGCTGCGCTTCGAATTCGCCAATCGTCTTGCGGGCGCGATGCTGACGCCGATCTTCGAGGACACCGCCAAATCGCTGGTGGACGCCTTCGTTGCCCGCGCTCGTCAGCAGTCATGACCGAGGGCGCCGCCGACTCTGCGCAGGATTCACGCATCGACTGCGCCTTCGCCGTCGCGCTGCCGGCCTGGCAGGGAGAATTGCCGCTGCAATTGCCGATGGGTTCGCGTGTGGCCGATGCGGTGGACGCAGCGCTCGTGCTGCTCACTGCCCGGGGTATTGTCCTGACGTTCGACGATCAAGCGTGGTGGGCCGAGGCACCCGTTGGAATCTTTGGTGAGGCGTGTACGCGCGAGCGGCGATTGGCACCGGGTGATCGAGTCGAACTCTACCGACCGTTGCTCGTTGACCCCAAGGCCGCCCGTCGCGCACGGGCGCAGCAAACTCAGACCGAAAAGGGACGCAATCCGCTGACGGCGAAACCGACGCGTCAGGGTTGAGCGGTCGTCGCCGCGGCGGTCGATGCCGCTGCCGCAGGCACCTCGGTCGGCGCGCCGTCGTTGTCGATGCGGCTGACTTTGTCGTCGCTGAACCAGATCGTCAGGCGCTGTCGGGTGCGCGGTTCGCCGGGCCCGAGATCGAGGGTGTAGAGGTAATCCCAACGGTCGCGCTGGAAGCCATCAGGCAGCATGGGCGTGCCGAGCAGGAAGCGCACCTGCGCACGGGTCATGCCCTCCTTGAGCTGCACGACCTGGCGCGCATCAAGGAAATTGCCCTGTTGCACCGCCATGCGGTACACGCAGCCCCCCATGGACAAGGCGCCGAGCAGCAGCAGCGGCAGCAGCCAGCGACGGTGGTGGGTGCGGGTGACTGGAGCAGCGATCGCGGAATGGACCATAATCGGCATTCTATCCGAAAGGCTGAGGGTTCACGTGGAAGGCAATGACCTGCGCAAGGCGGGCCTCAAGGTCACGCTGCCGCGCGTCAAGATCCTCGAGATCCTCGAGACGAGCGGCAAGCGGCATCTTTCGGCCGAGGATATCTATCGCCGTCTCGTCGACCTGCGCGAAGAGATCGGGCTTGCCACGGTGTATCGGGTGCTGACGCAGTTCGAGGCCGCGGGTCTCGTCACGCGTCATCACTTTGCTGACGGGATGGCGGTCTTCGAACTCAATGCGGGGCCGCATCACGATCACATTCTCTGTCTCGATTGCGGGCGCGTCGAGGAGTTCGTCGATACGGGAATCGAGGAGCGACAAAGCGCAGTCGCCGAACAGCATGGTTTTTCGATCAGCGATCACGCGCTCGTGATTTACGGCCATTGCCGGCGGACGGATTGCCCGCACCGCGCCGGGAAGGGCGAGGGCTAGTTCGCTTTCCGGTCTCAAGCATCTCGGCGGCGTGTTCGCGCGCCTTGCCGGTGATGGAGACGCCGCCCAGCATTCGCGCCACCTCTTCGACACGCGCGTCGGCCTCGAGCGCTTCGATTTGCGTATGCGTCGACTTGCCATCGCTGCGCTTGCTCACGCGCAGATGTCGATCCCCGAGCGCGGCGACTTGCGGCAAGTGGGTGACGCACAGCACCTGCGCGCTCGCGCCGAGCCGCGCAAGTTCGCGACCGACAATCTCGGCGACCGCACCGCCCACACCCGAGTCCACTTCGTCAAACA
>JBILGD010000025.1:0-28039 GCA_044351225.1 Steroidobacteraceae bacterium | reverse complement strand
GCGTCGAATCAACCGATTTCCAACCCGCAATCGGCTGCGGCTGCCGCGGCGGCGCAGGCGGCAGGTGGGGCGGCAACACCGGGCCAGGTTGGCGGGACGACGCCAGGTCAGACACCGGGTGCGATCATGGCGGGTGGCATCGCACCCGCGGGCGTTGCGGCGGCTCCACCGGCGTCCTTGCAGGCGACCCGCAACTATGAAATCGATCGGACCGTGGCGTATACGCGTCAACCCGCCGGCCGCCTCAAACGACTGTCGGTTGCGGTGTTGGTCGACAACATGCAGATCACCGGGCGTGACGGCAAGATGACCGATGCGCCGCTGACGCGCGAGCAAATCGACCGAATCAATACTTTGGTCAAGGACGCGGTCGGTTTTGATGCGGCGCGTGGCGATAGCGTCAGCGTGGTCAACAGCCCGTGGCGGGGCGAACCACGCATCGATGGCGACGAACTCGAGTCGATCCCGGTGTGGGAACAGGCGTGGTTCCTCGATGTGATCAAGGTTGTAGCCGGACTCCTGGCGCTCGTGGTCCTCGCGCTCTTCGTGATCAAGCCGCTGGTGCAGCGCTTCACGGAAATGCTGGCGCCGCCGTCCTCGTCAGATGACGAAGACGAAGACTTCCCGGTCAGTCGGCCGTTGGGCGGTGGATCGTCAAGCGCTTCAGGCGCCGGCGGTGGCGGCGGGACGGGCAGCGAACTCGCCGTGTCCGGAGCGCAGTCCGAATCATTGAGCCGCAAACGCAAGGGGCTCAGCAAATACGAAGAACACGTTCAAGCGGCGAAAGCGATGGTCGATGAAGACCCGGCACGCGTCGCGCAGGTCGTGCGCAAGTGGGCGATGAACAATGGCTGATATTTCACTCGGTGAACCGCGCTCCGGTCTCGATAGAGCGGCCATCCTGCTGTTGACGCTCGGCGAGAAGGAAGCAGCCAAGGTGCTCAAGCATCTGCCGGCAAAGCTCGTGCAGAAGATCGGCGCGTCGATGGCGCAAATTTCCGATGTCTCGCGCGACGAAGCAGTCGACGTGATGGGCAACTTCCTGGTCGATGCCGATTCGCAGACCTCGGTGGGCGTGGCCAACGCAGATTTCGTACGTAATACGTTGATCGAGGCGATGGGCGAGCAGGCTGCATCGGGACTGATCGATCAAATTCTGCTCGGGCGCGCCTCCAAGGGACTTGATTCGCTCAAATACATGGAGCCGAAGGCCGTCGCAGATCTGATCCGCGTGGAGCACCCGCAGATCGTGGCCATCATTCTCGCGCAACTCGATTCGTCGCAGGCGGCGCGGATTTTGACTTTTCTGCCCGAAGATCTTCGTGCTGATGTGCTGATACGGGTTGCCACCATCGAAGGCATCCAGCCGGATGCGCTAGAGGAGCTCGATGCCGTCATGGAGCGACAGCTCGGTAATGCGAACCGTCTGCAGGCGGCCGGGTTCGGTGGGCCGAAGATCGTCGCCGATATCATCAATTTCCTTGAACCGCGCATCGAATCCGTGGTCATGACCGAGATCAAGGACGCCGATCCCGATCTCGGCTCGAAGATTCAGGATCTCGTGTTCGTGTTCGAGAACCTGCTCGACGTCGAGGACCGCAGCATTCAGGAGCTCTTGCGTCAGGTGCCGAGTGACAAGCTCTTGCTCGCCATCAAGGGCGCCGATGACGATCTCAAGGAAAAAATCTTCAGCAACATGTCGCAGCGCGCGGCAGATATGCTGAAAGACGATCTCGAGGCCTCGCTGCCGGTCAAGCTCTCCGAAGTCGAGGCCGCACAGCGCGAGATTCTCGATGTGGCGCGACGTCTTGCGGATGAGGGCACGATCACGCTCGGCGCCCGCGGAGGCGAGACGTATGTCTGAGTCGACGGCGCTCAGAACAAGCGCGGACCGTTCGTGGACGCCGCCGCGGGTCAGTGGTCCGTTGATCAGCTTTCGCGGAATGAATCCGCCGGCGTCCGAACTCGAGAGCGAAGCGCAAGCAGCGATCACTGCCGGTTACCAGCGCGGTTACAGCGAAGGTCTTGCGGCGGCCGCGGAGGAGGTCAACGCGCGTCTGGTGCAACTCGACCAACGTATTGCTGCGATATCTTCCATTGCGCAGCAGATGGCTCGACCGCTGGAGCGACTCGACGAGGTGGCGACTGCAGAACTCGCGCGGCTTGCGCTGGAGGTCGGTGCCCAACTCGCCCGGCGCAAGCTCGAGCAGGAGCCTGCACTCGTCATCGACATCATTCGTGACTGTCTTGCCGAACTGCCGATCTCGACGCGCGAGATCCGCGTGCACGTGCATCCGCTCGACGCCAGCGCGGTTCGCGAACGACTTGATCCTCTGCGCAATGAAGTCGCCTGGGTGTTGATCGACGATCACTCCGTGGGGCGCGGCGGGGCGAGGGTTCTGGTTGACTCGTCGGCGATTGATGGTCGACTGCAGAGTCGCGTGCTTGCGGCGACTGCGGCTGTGCTGGGCGATACGCGACAGTCGATCAGCCGTGACCTCAGCGCAGAAATCGATGCCGAAGGCGCATTGTGATGACGCTCGGCTTCGCTGCCAGACTCAAACCCTTTGGCGCCCGTGCGGCAGCCATACCGTTGCCGCCGGTCGAGGGACATTTGACCCGCATGGTGGGTCTCATGCTCGAGGCGCGCGGTTGTCAAGCCGCCGTCGGCGATCGATGTTCGCTGGTCTCGTCTTTCGGTCCACCCACCGAGGCCGAAGTGGTCGGTTTCAACGGCGATCGCTTGCTGCTGATGCCGACCGGGACGCTGCAGGGGCTCGAGCCCGATACCCGCGTCATTCCTGCCCGTCGTTCCGGGGCCGTCGCCATCGGCGAGGGAATGCTCGGCAGGATCGTGGACGGCTCTGGCGCGCCACTCGATGGGCGGGGGCCGATCCGCGGCGGGCAGCAGCGTCCGATCGGCGGCGGCTACATCAATCCGCTTGATCGCGATCCCATCAGCGAACCGCTCGATGTCGGCGTGCGCGCGATCAACGCCACGCTGACCGTCGGCCGTGGACAAAGAATAGGCCTCTTCGCAGGCAGTGGTGTCGGCAAGAGCGTGCTGCTCGGCATGATGGCACGATATACCTCCGCCGATGTGATCGTGGTCGGCCTGATCGGCGAGCGTGGTCGCGAAGTTAAGGAATTCGTGGAACGTATCCTCGGACCCGAGGATCGCAGGCGTGCGGTGGTGGTCGCAGCGCCAGCCGATGCAGCCCCACTGATGCGTCTGCAGGGTGGCAATCTCGCCACAGCCATTGCAGAGTACTTCCGCGATCAGGGTCGCTCCGTGCTCCTGCTGATGGATTCCTTGACGCGCTACGCGCAGGCTCAGCGCGAGATCGGACTTGCCGTGGGCGAGGCGCCGGCGACCAAGGGCTATCCACCGTCGGTTTTTGCGAAGCTGCCACCGCTCGTTGAGCGGGCGGGAAACGGGGCAGCGGGCGGAGGCTCGATTACCGCGTTCTACACGGTGCTGACCGAAGGCGATGATCAGCAGGATCCCATTGCCGATGCGGCGCGCGCCATTCTCGATGGCCATATCGTCCTCTCGCGTCGTATCGCAGAGTCCGGACATTACCCGGCGATCGACATCGAGGCGTCGATCAGTCGCGTGATGACCGAGATCGTCCCGCAAGACGTGCTTGATGCCGCACGCATGTTGCGCGAATTGATGTCGACCTATAACCAATCACGCGAGCTCGTGAACCTCGGCGCCTACAAAGCCGGGACCAATCCGACGCTCGATCGCGCGGTAGAGCTATGGCCACGCATCCGCGCCTTTCTTGCGCAACGACCGATCGAACGAGCGGGTCTCGATGACAGTATCGATGACCTCTTTGCAACCCTGAGCTGAGCCAATCGTTCAGCTGGGAGAAAACCTCAATGAAACGCGAACAACGCATCACGACCTACAAGCGCACACTCGAGACTGGCGAGCGCGAAGCCGCCACGCGTCTGCACGACGCGGATGGCAAGCTTGTCGAAGCAAAGCAGCGCCTAGCGCAACTCGAGCAGTACAAAAGCGACTACACCTTGAGCTTTGGTGAGCGTGCCGCGCAGGGCATCAGCGGCCCGGCATTGCTCGATTTTCAGGCCTTCATTGCACGTCTCGGCGACGCGATCCAGCAGCAGGCGATGCTGGTCACGCGCATGGAGCTCGAACGCCAACAGGCGCATCAGGGCTTGCGCGATGCCGCCGTGCGCAACCGCGCAGTCGGTGCCGTAGTTGAGCGATGGCGCGCAGAGGATCGAACGAGCGAAAACCGTCGTGAGCAGCGCGATACCGACGAACGAGCGCAGCAGTCGATACGCATCGCCGCGGTCAACGCCTGACGAACTGATTGGCGGATAACTTATTTATGCCTACTCCCGCAGTGATCTCTTCATCGTTACTCAAGGCAACCCACCCGCTTCTAGAGCTTGGCGGTGATGCTGCCCGGGCGGTGTCACCGTCGACGGAAGCGGGGGAGGCGTTCGGCCATGTATTGCACGGGCTAACGACCGGTGAGCCCATCGGTGTGTCTGCGGTTGCGGTGCGCGGTGAAGCGCCGGTGACGGTTGCAGCGGCGTTGGCGAGCGAGACCGTGTCGGGCGAGACAGTACCCAGCGCAATAGTGCCCGGCGAAACAGTACGCGGGGGAACAGTATCAGAGCACGAAACGAGTCATTCAATCATGCGCCAATCGGTCCTGACGCCCCCGGGGACTCACGCCATCAATGAAATCGAGTCGACACGCGCGGCGAGCGCACCGCGAGCCGATCGCGCATCGATCGAATTCCGCGGAATTGAAAAGGCTAGAGCAGGTGTCGAAGTACCGTTTGCAAAGAACTCGGCGGTCGCATCAAGCGCGCCGCTTGTAGTGGGACTGCCGGTGACGCACCCAGTGACAGTCGAGCAGGGCTTTCCGGTGTTGCCGCGCGCCGCCACTACTGAGTCGATCAGTGGTGTTGACCCTACTCGCCCCATCCCGTTACCCGATTCTTCTTTGATCACAGCGGTAGCAGACGATGTTGTTTCCAACACTGACCGCAAGACATTTTCGGTAATCGCGTCTTCGGCAGACGACGTGTCGAATGCAGCGGCTGCGAAGAATGCGCCGCTGGGGGAGGGTATCCACTTGGCTGAGAGTGCTCGCGAATTGCCAAGTAATCCACTCGTACAGTCTGCGCCACCTGCACTATCTGCGCCACCCGCACAGGGTGTTCCGGTGACGCCGCGTGATATAGCGCCCGAGCCGGTGAGTCTCCAATCCGCGCGCTCGAGCGAGTTTCCTGAGATTTCATTGATGACGGTCGTAGCGGGAACGGTGCTTCCCAAAGATGTCCCGAAGTCATCGTCCGCAAGCGCGCCTGCCGCAGTTGAGGCGCTGAACACAGGCGCCGTAAAGTCTGCGCCACCCGCACAGGGTGTTCCGGTGGCGCCGCGTGGTATGGCGCCCGAGCCGGTGAGTCTCCAATCCGCGCGCTTTAGTCTCCTGCCCGAGGCATCGTTGGTGATGCTGACAACGGAGACCGTCGCCGCGACCGATGCCTTCAAGTCATCCGTGGTATTCACCCCGGCCGTCGCGAGCGCGCTAGGTGCGGTAGCCGTACCCGGTGCGAGCGTCGCGCAAGCGAAACCTGTTCAAGTGGGCCAAGAACCACCGAGATCCGAGGGAATACAGGAGCGGGGTCGCGAGCCGATACGCGCGCCGGTGACAGCCCCGACGGGTCTCGCCGTTGTGCTCGAGTCGGTCAGGCAGTCCTCGCCTCGCCAGGTGCTTGGCGCTCTATCCCAGCCGCCAGTTCAGCCCGCGCCAGTTCAACCCGCGCCGGTTCAGCTATCGCCCGTTCAACTATCGCAGGTGCCGTACCCGCCGATGACTCAAGCACGAGAGCCGGTGGTGTTCGAGGCGATGCGCTACGAGGCACTACGTCGAAACTCCGGGACGAAAGAGCAGATAGGTCGTCCGCTGCCGCCCGACTTCACGCCGATGGCAGCGATGTCCGTGGCACCGAGCGCTAGCCCGGTGGTTGCCGGGGCAACGCTGCAGAGCGTCCCAGCACCCGTTGCCCATGTCCCGTCAAACGCTGAAATCAATTTATTTTCAGAGGGTTGGGAGACTAACCTCGCTGAACTCGTAGATCGTATTAGCTCGACGAGTCAAGGCGGCGGTGACTCGCTTACGGTTGTACGCCTGTCGCCCGATCATCTCGGCGATCTGGAAATCGGTGTGACGATGAAGGATGGCGAGGTCGATGTGAGCTTCGCAGCCTCGGTCGCCGAGACTCGCGCAGCCCTCGAGCAGGCCCTGCCGAAACTCCGCGACCTCCTCGGGCAGAGTGGGCTGGAGTTATCGAGCGCCAGCGTATACAGCAATTTGCCGTCGGGATCCGAGCGCCGTCAGGGCTCGCTGGCCGACGCACTGCCCGTTACGGTGGGCTCTGAAGATCGCGCCCAGAGCGACGATGAGCCGCAACAGGATGGCGACAAGCCGACCCGCGATGAACGGGGTGGAGTCGATCTCTACGTCTGACGGTTGCGTCACGGTTTTGACGCTGGCACGTAACTTGCTCATCAAGCCTGTCCCACCAATAGGGGAGAGGCTGTGGCAAAGGACGACAAGGCCAAGGCGAAGGGCGACAGCGATGCGCCTCCCGCCGCAGGCAAAAAAAAGACGCTGCTTTGGGTGATCCTGGCAGTCGTGCTGGTCGGTGGAGCAGCCGGGGGCTACTTCTTCTGGCAATCCCGTCAAGCGCCCCCAGCGGCCGAGGCGGTGGCCAAGCCGGTCACTACGCCGCTGCAGTTCTACACGCTCGATCCGCCGTTCGTCTCCAATTTCGAAGGCTTGCAGGCTTATCGTTTCTTGCAAATCCATGTGCGACTCGCGACGCGGTCCTCGGCGACGCTGGAACTGCTGACGGCGAACGACCCGATCCTGCGCAACGACTTGCTGTTGCTCTTCAGCGCACAGAACGCCACCGGGCTCTCTACCAAGGAAGGCAAGGACAAGCTGCGCAGCGATGCCCTGCAACTCGTGCGTAACGTCGTCAAGACGGCGGGCGGTGATCCGCAGACCGTGGAGAGCGTGCTCTTCACAAGCTTTGTGATGCAGTGAAACGAGTCTGATCATGCCCACCGAAAACGAGCCGATACTCAATCAGGAAGAGGTCGACGCCCTGCTGAGCGGCATGAGCGAGGGCCGCGTCAGCACGGAGCAAGCCGACGTGCCCGGGGAGGCGCGGCGCTACGACATCGGCCGCGAGGTGCGCATCTTGCGCGGCCGCATGCCGACCTTCGACTTGATCAACGAGCGCTTCTGTCGAACCTTTCGCGAGAGTGTCGTGCGCACGTTGAGGCGCCCCGCGCAGTTGTCAGTCGCGCCATTCCGAACGCTCAAATATTCTGAATTCATTGCCGGAATGAAAATGCCGACGGGCATCAACGTGCTGCGCATGGCGCCGCTGCGTGGCTCGGCCTTGCTGGTCATGACCGCGGAGATGGTGACCTCGCTGGTCGACAACTATTTTGGTGGTCGCGGCGAGATTCGCAAGATCAGCAATCGCGACTTCACGAGCGCGGAGTCGCGAATTATTCAGGTGTTCCGCGAAGTTGCCTTGAAAGACATCACGGACGCGTGGACGAATGTCGTGCCCTTGAAGGCAGAGTTTTCGGCAGCGGAAACAAATCCGCTGTTCGCCACGGTGATGAACCCCAACGAGGTGCTGCTGGTATCGGACTACACGCTCGAAATCATGGGCGGCAAGACGCACATGATGATCGCGATTCCGTACAGCATGATCGAGCCGATCCGCGGTGTGCTTGAGAAAACCTTCCGCGACGAAGTCATCGACAACGAGCGGCGGCTCGCGCGCAGTTTGCGCGAAGAAATGAAAGACGCCGAGGTGACGCTGAATGCGCTCGTCGGCCGCAGTCACCTCAGCGTGTCGAAACTTCTCGACCTGAAGGCAGGCGATGTCATTCCTTGCGATTTCAATGGTTCGGTACTCGTGTACGCCGAGGATGTCCCGGTGTTTCGCGGTCAGTTCGGCGCGTCCCGAGGGCAACTCTCGGTCAGGGTCGATGAACGCTTCGTGCATGGGCGATCGGTTGATCTGATTCCAGAGGGCAACAAGCCCCAGAGGAGCGTCTTGCAGTGAACACGGAAAATACCAGTGGCGGTGAGTTTGATCCGCTAAGTCCGCCGAGCGGCAATAGTGCCGAGGGAATCGATTCTGCGGCAACCGGTGACGTCAACCTGGATGTCATTCTCGAGGTACCGGTCACGTTGTCGCTTGAAGTGGGGCGCACACGCATCCCGATTCGCAATCTCCTGCAGCTGAATCAGGGCTCGGTCGTCGAGCTCGATCGCGCAGCGGGCGATCCGCTTGATGTTTTCGTCAACGGGACGCTGGTCGCCCACGGCGAGGTGGTGATCGTCAACGACAAGTTCGGTATCCGCTTGACTGATGTGGTCAGTCCTGCGGAACGCATCCGCAAACTCAAATAACGGCGCTGGCGATGTACCGTCAAATTCAGGCCTCCTCGATGGCGTTATTCGCGGTTGCCGTCTCGGCTGCCGAGGAGAGCGGTCGATTCGCAGCGCCTGCTCAGGCGGTGGCGCCTCAGCAGATTGGCGTTGGCTCCGGCTTTCTGCAAATCTTTGGCTCGTTGCTCCTGGTCATCGCCACCATCGTGGTGGTGGGTTGGGTCGCCCGGAAGCTGAAGACACTTCCACGGCGCTCTTCCGCAATTTTTCAGGTGGTCGATGAAGTCGCGCTCGGCAGCAAGGAGCGTATCGTGCTCATCGAGGTCGACGGAGTGCGCCTCGTGGTTGGCGTGGGGGAGGGGCGGGTGACGCTTCTGCACCGCAGCGATGTAGCGGCGGGAGAAGGGCAGCTCGATGTTGCTGCGGGCTCGCTGATCGCAGGTCCCGTGCCGCCGCGATTCGTCGATCTTTTGAAGAAAGGACTCGGTAAATGACTTGGCGTCGCACACTGCTGGCCGCAGCAGGCGTGGCCGCCGTGATGGTGCCCGCAGTCGCACTCGGTCAGGACACCACGCTCAACGTGGGGCTGCCTGCGTTGACCGTCAAGGCGGGTGAGAGTGGCGGTCAGACCTACAGCCTTACGCTGCAGGCACTGATCCTGATGACGCTGCTGTCGTTGCTGCCTGCCATCCTGCTGATGATGACCTCGTTCACGCGCATCATCATCGTACTCGGCATCCTGCGCCAGGCGATCGGCGCCGGACAGACGCCGCCCAATCAGGTGCTGATCGGTCTCGCACTTTTTCTCACCTTGTTCGTGATGGCGCCAGTTTTTGATCGCATTACCGTCGATGCCTTGCAGCCTTATCAGGCCGGGCAGATCGATACCAATACCGCGATCGACCGTGCGCTCGTCCCGCTCAAGGGCTTCATGCTCGAGCAAACGCGTGAGAGCGATATCGCCACGTTCGTGAAGATTTCCGGTGGTACGGGTTTCGAGAAACCCGAGGATGTGCCGCTCGCGATCCTCGTGCCCTCGTTCGTGACGAGTGAACTCAAGACCGCGTTCACGATCGGCTTTCTGCTCTTCATCCCCTTCGTGATCATCGATCTCGTGGTCGCAAGCGTGCTCATGTCCATGGGGATGATGATGCTTTCGCCCGTGCTGATTTCGTTGCCTTTCAAACTGATGCTATTCGTGCTCGTCGACGGCTGGTCGCTCGTCATGGGTTCGCTCGCCGGGAGTTTCTACCAATGACACCTGAAACCGTGATGGTCCTCGGCAACGAGGCGCTGAAGACCATGTTGTTGCTCGGTATGCCGGTGTTGCTCGTCATTCTGGCGATCGGCTTGATGATCGGCGTATTTCAGGCAGCCACGCAGATCAACGAAATGACGCTGTCGTTCATTCCGAAGTTGGTGGGTATGGCTGCAACGCTAGCGCTCGTTGGTCCGTGGATGCTCAAGGTAATCGTCAACTACACCCAGGCACTCATCATCAATATTCCGCAGCTCATGCGGTGACGAATGCTCAATATCACCCAAGCGCAATTGATGGGTTGGTTGTCCGAATGGTTCTGGCCATTCGTGCGTATTGCCGCCTGTTTCTCGATCGCGCCAGTGTTCGGCGCGAATTTCGTTCCTGCGCGGGTAAAAATCGCACTGGCTGGATTCACCGCCTATCTCTTGATCCCGCTGTTGCCGCCGGTGCCAGATGTACCGCTGTTTTCTTTGGTGGGTGTGCAGATCATCGCGCAGCAGATCATCATCGGCCTCGGTGTCGGTTTCATTCTCCAATTGGCGTTTGATGCCGTGGGACTTGCTGGTCAGTTGCTGGCCAACTCAATGGGGCTATCCTTCGCCTTCAATGTTGATCCGTTGCGCGGTGCCTCGACGGCGGCGGTGGGTCAGTTCTATCTGGTGCTGATGGTGCTGACCTTCCTGATCCTGGACGGTCACCTTGCCATCATCCAATTGTTGGCCGAGGGTTTTCGCACGCTGCCGATCGGTCCCCTCGGACTCGGTGCGCAGGGTCTCTGGGGCATGGTGATGATCGGCGGAATGCTGTTCGCGGGTGCCCTGCAGATCGCGCTGCCAGCCCTCACCGCATTGATGGTGGCCAATCTCGCCTTCGGCTTGATCAGCCGCGCGGCCCCCACGCTCAACATCTTCTCGGTGGGCTTTCCGATCAGCCTCGTATTCGGTCTGGTTGTGCTGCAGTTCAGCCTGCCGGGTGTGCAGCAGGGGTTTATCGAGCTGATGCGTCAAGCGTTCAATGAAGCCGCGCTGTTGCAGCAGGGGCCTCTGCGGTAGGGGCGGGCGATGGCAGAGAAAGACGACAGTGCCGAACGCACAGAACAACCTACCCCGAAGCGGCTTGAGGATGCCCGCAAGAAGGGGCAGATCCCCCGTTCGATCGATCTGTCCGCCGCGGCCGTGTCGATCTTCGCGGCAGGCGCCATTTATTTGTTTGGCACAAAAACTGCAGCTGGTTTGATCGAGATGATGAACCAGAGCCTGACAATCACCCGCGCGGACATGGCGTACCCCGACATCATGTTTCGGGAGTTGACCAATAGCGCGATGACCGCTGCGCGGTCGATTCTGCCTTTGTTGGGCGCCACGATTTTGGCGGCCATTGCGGCGCCGGCGGCCATTGGCGGCTGGAACTTCAGTTCCGAGGCCATGAGCTTCAAGGGCGATCGGCTCAATCCGCTCAAGGGCATCGGTCGAATGTTTTCCCTGCGCAGTGCCGTGGAACTCTTCAAGGCGATCGCCAAATTCGCCTTCGTGGGCGGGATCGGCATCGTGGTCATCGCCTCGCAAATCGAATCGATTGCCCATCTCGCCGCGATGCCGGTGGGCTCGGCCATTGTCGCGAGCGCCGGAATCTTGGCGTTTGCCTTGCTCTGCATGACCGGCGCACTCGGCATCATCGCGTTGATCGATGCCCCATTCCAGATGTTCCAGCACCGCAAGGAGCTGCGGATGACGCGTCAGGAGATCCGTGACGAATACAAGGAGTCCGACGGCAATCCCGAGAACAAAGCGCGTATCCGTGGCGTGCAGATGCAATTGTCGCGCAGTCGCATGATGCAGGAAGTGCCGCGGGCCACGGTCATCGTTACCAACCCGACGCACTACGCCGTCGCACTGCGTTATGACGAATCCCGCGATCGTGCGCCGATCGTGGTTGCCAAGGGCGCGGACGAAGTCGCGGCAAAGATCCGCGAACTTGCGGCCGAGCACGCCGTGCCTCTCGTGTCCGCACCGCCGCTCGCCCGCGTGCTGTTTCGCTATGTCGATCTTGGACGCGAGGTTCCGAGTCCGCTCTACGTCGCCATCGCACAGATTCTGACTTACGTTTACCAATTGCAGGCGTCGGTGCGATTCGGCGCGGAGCGGCCGAGTGTGCCGGTGGTTGACCCGCAGATCGAGCAGCTCGATCTCAGACGGAGGACTCACTAAATGGCGGCCTCCGCACCGAACCCGCTGGTTGGCGTGCAGTGGCGCAGCGTCCTCTCGCAAGGCGTCGGCATACCGTTCGCGATCCTTGCCATCCTCGCGATGGTGGTCGTGCCGATGCCACCGTTTCTGCTCGATGTGCTTTTTACCTTCAACATCGCGCTGTCGCTGATGGTGCTGATCGCGGTGTTTTCGGTGAAGCGACCGATCGACTTCGCCATCTTTCCGTCGATCTTGCTGGTCGCCACCTTGTTCCGCCTGGCGCTGAATGTCGCTTCCACCCGCGTCGTGCTTTCCGATGGGCATACCGGTCCGGCCGCGGCAGGCCATGTCATCGAATCCTTTGGCCAATTCGTGATTGGCGGCAACTACGCAGTCGGTCTCGTGGTTTTTGTCATTCTGACGATCATCAATTTCGTGGTCATCACCAAGGGTGCCGGCCGTATCTCCGAGGTTACCGCGCGCTTCACGCTCGATGCGATGCCGGGCAAGCAGATGGCCATCGATGCTGACTTGAACGCAGGGCTCGTCACGCAAGACGAGGCGCGCGCAAGGCGCACCGAGGTGCGTACGGAAGCGGATTTCTACGGTTCGATGGACGGTGCCAGCAAATTCGTCCGCGGCGATGCCATCGCGGGCATTCTTATTTTGGTGATCAACCTGCTGGGCGGCTTTGCGATCGGACCGCTTGTGCACGACATGGCGCTCGCCGATGCGGCCGAGGTTTATACGTTGCTCACCATCGGCGATGGGCTCGTCGCGCAAATTCCCGCGCTCCTGCTCTCGACCGCAGTGGCCGTGATCGTGACCCGCATGTCGCGCGAGCAGGACATCGGTAACGAGGTCAACCGGCAGCTCTTTGGTGATCCAAGAATGCTGTGGATTTGCGCCGGCGTGTTCGCCGTACTCGGCGTGATTCCTGGCATGCCGAACCTGATGTTCCTGAGTGCAGCGGGTATCGCTGCCTACGCCGCATACATGATCGCGCAGCGTCGGATGGTGGCGGATCTCGCGATCCAGCAAGCCGATGCGAACGAAACCTTGCCCGTGCCGGTCGAGAAGAAGGATCTGTCCTGGGACGATGTGCAGCAGGTGGATCTCATCGGTCTCGAGGTCGGTTATCGCCTCGTGCCGCTCGTCGACAAGGGGCAGGGCGGCGAACTGCTGGCGCGGGTACGCGGCGTGCGTCTGAAACTTTCGCAGGAACTCGGTTTTCTCGTGCCAGCGGTACACATTCGCGACAACCTTGATCTTCCGGCCAATGGCTATCGCATCACGCTTGCGGGCGTGCCGCTCGGCGAGGCGACCGTGATGCCCGAGCGTGAACTGGCGATCAATCCGGGTCGAGTGTTCGGTCTGATCGATGGCGTCGAGACACGCGATCCCGCCTTCGGCATGGAGGCGTACTGGATCGAGCCCGGCGTGCGTGAGCAGGCACAGTCGCTCGGATACACGGTGGTCGACGCCACCACGGTCATCGCGACACATCTGAGCAATATCATCGGTCAGCACGCCCAGGAAATCCTCGGTCACGAGGAAGTGCAGCAATTGCTCAACAACGTCGCCAAATCTGCGCCGAAGCTCGTCGAGGATCTGGTGCCAAAGACGCTGCCGCTCAGCGTGGTTGTCAAAGTATTGCAGGGTTTGCTCGGCGAACGGGTTTCGATCCGCAACCTGCGCTCGATCCTCGAGACCTTGGCCGAGAACGGCACGCGCACGCAGGATCCGCAGGTGCTCATTGGGCAGGTTCGCGTCGCCCTGTCGCGGCAGATCATTCAGGACATCTGCGGCAGCACGCAGGAATTGCCAGTCGTCACCTTCGATGCGGCACTCGAACAGATGCTCACCAACTCCGTCACCGCCGGTGCGGCAACGCCGGGCCTCGAACCTGGTTTGGCCGAGCGTCTGCAGCAGCGCTTGGCCGAGGTGACCGCGCGACAAGAAATATCAGGTCAACCGGCGGTGTTACTAGTGTCGCCGACATTGCGTCCGGTGCTGTCGCGCTTCCTGCGCTCGACCGTCCCGCAGATGCACGTGATTGCCTGGAACGAAATTCCCGACAGCCGCAAGGTCCGGCTCGTCAGCACGATTGGAACCTAAGGTAGCCGCCCATGAACATTCGTCGATACATGGCCAAAGATATGCGCACGGCGTTCAAGCTCGTTCGTGACGAGTTGGGGCCCGAGGTGGTGATCCTCTCGACCCGACGGGTCAAAGGACAGATCGAACTGACCGTGGCCAGTGAGCGTAATCCCATGGTCGAACATCCAAGCACTGCGGTCAGGGAGGTGAGCTTCCCGTCGCTGGCGCCGCGCGCCGCTGCCGCCGTGGCGGCGCCACCGCCGGTGATGTCGTCGACGATCACGCCGCCACCGGTCGTCGCGCCGCAGCGAGCGGCGCCGCTCAGCGAGCCCGTTCGCGTGGCCAACGTCGCGAGCGCGGTGGACGATGAACTGCGGGCGCTGCGACGTCTGCTGGAAACACAACTTGCGGCATTGAGTTGGAACGATATGTCGCGACGCTCACCGGTCGTGGCCGAGTTGCTGCGCGAACTGACCGCCATCGGCTTTCGGCGCGAGTTCGCGACCGAGTTGCTCGAATCGATCGACGAGCGTGTCGATCTCGGTACGGCGCGACGTCGTGTTCACGCGGCCCTTGCGCGCAGGATTCAGGTGACCGGCGATCTCTGGGCAGAGCAGGGCGGAACCGTTGCCGTGGTGGGACCCGCCGGCGCCGGCAAAACGACCGCTCTCGCGGCGCTCGCCGCACGTTGGGTGATGCGCAATGGTACCCAGGGCGCAGCGCTCATCAGCGTCGGCGAGTCGCGCTTTGGCGTGCAGGAAAATCTGGCCCGGCTCGGGCGTCTGGTCGGGATCGCCGTGTACGTGCTCGACAAGATCAGCGAATTGCCGATCTTGCTGCAGCGTCTCGGCGATCGGCGCATGATTCTTATCGATACCGCCGGATGCAGCCCGCGCAGCGCCAATTTCGAGCGCCATATTCGTGAGCTGCGCGACACCTTGCCGAACGCCCAGTTTGCACTCGCTTTATCGGCGTCCACTCAGGTCGGCACGCTGCGTGAAGTGGTCACAGGCTATAGGGGACTCGGAAATCTCGCCGGTATCGTCACGCATACCGACGAGTGCACCACGCTCGGTGGCCTGCTCTCGGCCACCATCGAGGCGGGTATCCCCATCGCTTATACGCTCGACGGGCAGCGCCTCCTCGACGATCTGCGACCCGCGCGCGCCGAAGTACTCGTAGACCTGACTTTCGCGCTCGCCGAGTCAGAGCAGAGCCGCGAAGAACAAGATTCCACGATCCAGTCGGAGGCACGATTGCATGGTTCCTGATCAGCGTACGACAGGGGGCTCGAACTCCGCCTCGGGCGTGCGACGCTCGGGTGTGCAGGTGATCGCCGTCACCGGTGGCAAGGGGGGTGTGGGCAAATCCACCGTCAGCATCAATCTCGCCACGAGCTTCGCGCTGGCGGGTCGCAAGACCATCGTGCTCGACGGCGATCTTGGTTTGGCTAACGCCGACGTGATGCTCGGTATCACGCCAAAGTTCACACTCGCCGATGTGATTGCGGGGGCGCGCTCTCTCGAAGAGGTGCTGACGCCCGTGCGTGAGAATCTCTCGATCGTTGCCGGCGCTTCGGGTATTACCAAACTTGCCTCGCTCGGCGAGGCGGAACATATCGGCATTGTGCGGGCCTTCAGCAGTCTGGTCGACGATGTTGATGTTCTCGTGGTCGATACGCCTGCCGGGATCTCCCCGGGCGTGTTGCAACTCACGCAGGCCGCGCAACACATCATCGTCGTGGTCTGTGATGAGCCCGCTTCGGTGACCGACGCCTACGCCGTCATCAAGGTGCTGAGCGCCGAGCACGGTCTGCGTCACTTCAAGATCGTCACCAACATGACCCGCACGCCGGGAAACGGTCGACAACTGTTCGCCACGCTCGGCAAGGTGACCAATCGTTTTCTCGACGTGATTCTCGAACACGCCGCCGATATTCCGGATGACGATCTGCTGCGTCGCGCCATACGCGAGCAGCGTCCCGTCATCGATGCCTATCCGGGCAGCGCTGCCGGAGCGGCTTTCCGGGCGCTCGCACGAACGGCCACCGATTGGGACGTGCCTTCGGGACCGCGCGGAAATATCGAATTCTTTGCCGAAAGACTGGTCGCATCCCCTCAACGCCGTATTCAGGTGATCAAATGAACGCCATCAGCAGCTATGTCGAACATCGTGCGAGCCGGCAGAACGCCGACGAACTCGTCCGCACTCACGCGGATCTCGTGCGGCGCATCGCCTACCATCTCTGCGCTCGGCTGCCCTCGTCCGTCGACATCGACGATCTGGTGCAGGCCGGCATGATCGGTCTGCTCGAAGCAGCCGGTCAGTTCCAGGATGGCAAGGGGGCCAGCTTCGAAACCTACGCCGGCATTCGCATCCGTGGTGCGATGCTCGATTCGTTACGTCATCTCGATTGGACGCCGCGATCGGTCCACCGACGCGCGCGCGAACTCAGTCAGGTGATCCAGCAGATCGAGCGCGAGACCGGGTCGGAGGCAACGCCGGTGGCGATTGCCGCGCGCATGGGCATCGCAATCGACGAGTACCACCGAATCGTCCAGGACGCTGCGAGCTGTCACTTGGCGAGTCTCGAGGACATGGAGGGCGTGGATCCGGCGGACGAACAACTGGACCCCTTGCGTGTCGTCGCGGACGGACGTTTTCGCGAGGCACTAGCCGAAGCGATCAACGGCCTGCCCGAGCGCGAGAAGCTCGTCATGTCGCTCTACTACCAGGATGAGATGAATCTCAAGGAAATCGGCATGGTGCTCGGAGTCACCGAGTCGCGAGTCTCGCAGCTGCATGGTCAGGCGGTATCGCGCCTGAAGGCGAGGCTTTCGGGCTGGAAAGGCTCGCTTGATCGCGGCCGCAAGGATTAGGCGATCACATGGATATCCTCTCGATCCTCGGTCTGTTCCTTGCGTTGGTGTCGCTGATCCTCGGCGCCATACTCAAGGGCGCCGGCGTTGCCGGACTCGTCTCGTCGGCAGCGTTCATGATCGTCATCGTCGGCACCATCGCCGCGATCTGCATCCAGACGCCGCCGGCGGCGCTCAAGCGTTCTTTGCAGATGCTTGGCTGGATTTTTCGTCCTCCGCCCAACGAGAACGCCCTGTTGATCGAGCGCATCGTCGAGTGGAGTCGTGCGGCCCGGCGCAAAGGCTTGCTCGCGCTCGAGTCCGAGGTCGCCAAGGAACAGGATCCGTTCATCCGTCGCGGGCTCGAGCTCGTCTACGATGGCGCCGCGCCCGATACCGTCCGCAAGGTGATGGAAGTCGAGATGAGCGCGCGCGAGGCGGCCGACACGGCGGGCGCGAAGGTCTACGAGGGTATGGGCATCTATTCGCCAACGCTCGGAATCATTGGGGCGGTGCTCGGCTTGATGGCCGTCATGCAGAACCTCGAGGATCCATCCAAGCTCGGCAAGGGCATCGCGGCGGCATTCACGGCGACGATCTACGGAATCGGCCTCGCCAATCTTTTCATGCTGCCCGTGGCCAACAAGCTCAAGCAGATCATCGCCGTGCAGATGCACACGCGTGACATGATCGTCGATGGACTCGCGGCGATCGCAGAGGGCGAGAACCCGCGGATCATCGAGGCCAAATTGCAGGGCTACGTGCTTGACGTCAGCAAAACCAAGTCGGCGTCGGCCGAAGCTGAGAAAACATGAGCGGGCCTGCCGTAGGCGGCGGCAGCGGTCGTCGCCGCACGAAAGAAGAACACCAAAACTACGAGGCGTGGGCAATCCCCTATGCCGACTTATTGACGCTGCTGTTGGCGTTTTTCGTCGTGATGTATTCAATCAGCTCGCTCAACGAGGGCAAGTATCGCGTGATGTCTGATTCACTCGCGGCGGCGTTTCGCGGCCAACCGATGCGCGAGATGCCGATTGCGATCAATACCCAAGGCGGGTTGCCGACACCGAATGTCGTGACCTTGCCGAATGCGCCGGGGCCGGGTTCGACGCAGGCGTCGCGGACGCAGATTCAGCCGACCACGCCCTCGCTTGCCCAGATCGGCGATAAC
This sequence comes from Steroidobacteraceae bacterium, assembly GCA_044351225.1. Taxonomy (GTDB): domain Bacteria; phylum Pseudomonadota; class Gammaproteobacteria; order Steroidobacterales; family Steroidobacteraceae; genus UBA964. The sequence continues at coordinate 9,989 of JBILGD010000025.1, read as the reverse complement.
GTGGCGCGCGCGATGGCAGACCTCGTCATCAAAGACGAAGTCATCATCCGCAAACACGAGGATTGGCTCGAGGTCGAAATCAAAAACGATGTCTTGTTCCCAAGTGGCTCGGCGACCCTCACCCCTAAAGCCAACGAGATCGTTCGCAAGTTGGGTGAGACGCTTGCCGGGATCCCGAATCCGATTTTCGTTGAGGGTCACACCGACAACGTACCCATTAGCCGTGTCGTATTCCCAAGCAATTGGGAATTGTCGACGGCGCGCGCATCGGCGGTCATCCGATTGCTGGCCGCAGGCGGTATAACCCCCACGCAGCTGACCGCACTCGGGTTCGGTGAGTATCGGCCAACACAGAGTAACGAGACCGTCGAGGGACGGGCGGCCAATCGGCGTGTCATGCTGGCCATACTTGCCCCGGAGCGATCGGGGCAAAGCCTTTATTCGCTGCAGGGCTTGCAGCCCGAAACGAGCAGTGATTCGGCCGCGCCCATGTCCTTTGCGCCGGCGACGGGTCCCTCGGCACTGCCCAAGGCGCCACCGCGCTAGGCGTTACTCACGAAGGGCGTGTTACTATTTTTTTGAGAAACCTAACTATGTCGGCGGCGCATTATTATGAGTCTTGAACCAAAGGAATTTTTGACCAAGCTGCAAGGCGAGTTGTCTAGTAGCTCGCTGGAGATCGCCGGTTTCCCGGATGTCTGTATCCGCATGCTGCGCGAGTTGCGTGATGTGTTCGTCTCCAACAACACGCTCGCGCGCATTGTCAAAGGCGATCCTGCGCTCTCCGTACGTGTTGTAACCATGGCGAACTCCGCGGCCTTTCAGGCCTCATCCGGGCCGATCGGTGATGTCACCGGCGCGATCTCGCGAATCGGTCTGGCAACGCTGCGTACCGTCGTTCTGGCGCACGCTTTCGCCACGCTTCGCGACCAGAAAATCTACAAGCTCGTACAGAATCGCATGGGCGATATCTGGTCACAAAGCCTCGCGGTGGCGGTGGTCGCGCGGGCCATTGCCTCGCGGACCGCGGTGCGTGTGGATCGGGAGGCGCTCGTCCTCGGCGGCATGTTGAGTGGTGTCGGCAAGATTTATCTGCTCGCCGAGGCGGCACATCACGAAAAAGTCATCGCGGATTTCGCCGCCGTCGAGCATCTGCTCGAAACCTGGCACGCCAAGATCGCCCGGCGACTTCTCGAGCACTGGGAGTTTCCGGAGTCTACGGTTCGGGCGGCGACTACTTGGGAGCTGGCGCGGAGCCCGACCGCCGAAGATCCGATGGGGGACATCCTCTACGTGGGCAATTTGCTCGTCGAGTTGCGCGATAATCGCGAGGAATTGGTCCGTCGCTTGCCGATGTCGGCGCCGGCAATGCGCTTGGGTATTGCCACGGCTGATCCGGACGAGTTGTATTCCGCGGCAGACTCCGAGGCAGCATCGATCAAGGGAGCTTTGGCTTGAGGGTATCTGCAATCGCATTGTTTTTCCTGCTTGGCGTGCTCGGCAGCAGTTCGGTCAGTGCGGTGGAGTACGAACTGCGCGGCGACGGCGGCGATATCTTCGGCAGCGTCGAGCGAATTCGTACGCGCTATCAAGACACGCTCATCGAGCTCGCGCGGCGCTACAGCCTCGGCTACGAAGAACTGCTGCGCGTCAACAAAGGCGTAGATCCGTGGTTGCCGGGCGAGGGCACGCAAGTCGTCATTCCGGGAAAGCGGCTGCTGCCGCCCTCAGTGCGTGAAGGCATCGTCGTTAATTTGCCCGAGCACCGAATGTATTACTTCCCGAAGCCCAAGAGCGACGAGCCCGCACGCGTACTCACGTTTCCGGTGAGTGTGGGCAAGATGGACTGGCAAACACCCATCGGCGTGACCAAAGTGGTCTCCAAACAAAAAAATCCGCCCTGGTATCCACCCGAATCGGTACGCAAAGAGCACGCCGCGCGCGGTGAACCGTTGCCGACGATGGTGCCGCCGGGGCCGGCCAATCCCCTCGGCGCACATGCGCTACGACTGAATATCCCGGGCGGGTCTTATCTCATTCACGGCACCAACAATCCGGATGCCGTCGGCATGGCGGTGACCCATGGCTGTCTGCGCATGTACCCCGAGGATGTCGCGCGGCTGTTCGATCTCGTGCCGGTCGGTACGAAGGTCACTCTGATCAACGAGCCGCTCAAGATGACGCGTGCGGACGGCGAGGTATGGATCGAAGTGCATCCGCCCATCGACGCACAGGGTCAGTCAACAACGGTGAAACTCGAAGATTTCGAGGCGCGCCTCGATATCTTGCTCGGTGAGTCAGAGGTCGCAATCAATTGGGATATTGCAATCGAGGCATTGCGCGAGGCCTCGGGCATACCGGTGATGATCGGGCTCGAGCTCGCGCCCGACGAGGCTCAGACCAACGCGACGTGATGCGAGCCGTCGACCGGCAGGATCACGCCGTTGACGAATGATCCTGCCTCGCTCGCCAGCAGCAGCGCAGGACCCACGAGCTCTTCGAGTCGACCTGCGCGGCCGGGCGGCGTTTTCTTGAGATAGGCAGCGCCCTCGGCGGTAGCGAAAAATGCCTCGTTCATCTCCGTGACGAACCAACCCGGCGCGATCCCGTTGACACGGATGCCGTAGCGGACGAACTCAAGTGCCATCGCGCGAGTGGCCTGCGCGAGCGCGGCTTTGGAGGCGGCGTAGGCCGAGTACCCCGGACCGACGCCAATGCCCAGTACCGAAGTCACGTTGATGATGCTGCCCGATTTCTTTGCTGCGACCAGACGCTGAGCGACAGCCTGCGCGACGTTCCAGGCGGCAGTGAAATTGGTAGCCATCGTCGACTCGAGCGTGGCGGCATCGGTCTTCAGGAACATCCCCGGCTGCGCGATGCCTGCATTGTTAAAGGCGACATCAACGAGACCGAAACGCGCGCTGATCGCCTCGAGCGCAGCGTCAATCGCCGCCCGATCGGTGACATCGAGTGGCACCGCGAGGGCTTCACCACCCGCCGCCCGAATCTCCTCGGCGAGCGCCTCGAGACGATCGATGCGTCGCGCGCCGAGCGCCACCCGCGCGCCCGCTGCTGCAAAGGCGATTGCGATAGCGCGACCGATGCCGCTCGAAGCACCGGTGACGAGCGCCGTCCGTCCATCGAGGCGGAAATTGCGTGTGGGGTCAGCGAGAGTTGTCATGTCGGGAATGATACCGTACGACCCATGAACGAATTCGCGAAGCCCGGTGGATTGATCACGCTCACCTCGGATTTCGGCACACGCGATCCGTTTGTTGGTGTGATGAAGGGGCGGATCCTCGCCGAGGCGCCGGCGATCCGCATCATCGATTTGACGCATGAGGTGCTTGCCCACTGGCCCGCCGAAGCAGGGTTTTGGCTGGCCCGCGCTTTTCGTTATTTTCCGCGAGGCACAGTGCATGTGGCCGTGGTCGACCCCGGTGTCGGCACGGCGCGCGATATCGCCATGGTCGAAGCTGAGGGCCACGTCTTTCTGGCTCCGGATAATGGCCTGCTCGCCGAAGTGGTGCTGAGCGCGCCTGCGGCGAGGCTCTGGCATTTATCGGCGGAGGCGCTGGCGACGCTCGGGATCGAGCGGCCGAGTGCGACTTTTCACGGACGAGATATCTTTGCACCGGTCGCCGCCAGGATCGCGAGCGGCGCCGTAACGCCCGCAAGCTTGGGGCGGCCTGTACCCGCGCTGGTCCCGGGCTGGACCGATGAAGTGCGAGTCGAGCGCGAGCGGGTGAGTGGTGTGGTGATCACCATCGATCATTTTGGCAACCTGATCACCAACATCGATCAGCGGGCGATTCGGTCCTTGGTCGATCCGATCGTCCACGCGGGACAGCATGCGCTGCCAATGCGCAGGACCTATGGCGATGTCCGCCCTGGCGAGGCGATTGCGTTGGTCAACTCCTTTGGTGTGGTCGAAGTAGCGGTTGCCGAGGGCAGGGCGACCGATGTTCTCGGGCTCTCGCGGGGTGCCCCGATCAGCATTCGCGACGGCGTTCGACGTCGCTGACCTTGCGCCGCGGCGTGTTTTCGTTATAGTTCCCGGCGTCCGGGTCAAGGGGTTGTAGTTAACTCCTTGTTTTTAAAGGATTTAACCTCTCAAGGCACCGCTAAACCATGTCCGAACGGGATTCCGAAGGCTTCGAACTCGACGAGGATATGCTCGGCGAGGTTTCCAGTAGCGATGACAATCAGGACTACGACCGTTTCCTCGATCGAGTGGACCGCCGGGCAAAGCCCGTGGCCGGCAAGCGCGGCAAGGCCGCCTGGAGCAAACTCGAGGAAGTACTCGCCGAAAAAAAATTGGCGAAGGATCTGCGCGACATCTACGACGACGAAGTCTGACGGCGGAGCTTCTCCATGGCCGCAGCCAGTGACGTCCGATGGGTCGTACTCAAGTTCGGCGGAACGAGCGTCTCGTCGGAGCCAAACTGGCGCAGCATCGCAGCGACGGCGCGCGCGCGATTAGCCGAGGGTCACCACGTTCTGATCGTCCACTCCGCGTTGAGTGGAGTAACCGATCGACTCGAAAAAATACTCTCCTTGGCATTCACGCCCGACGTTCAGTCGGCGCTGGCGTCGCTGCGGCAGCGTCACCTTGAACTCGCCGAAAGTCTTGGGGTCGATGCGACAGCTCTCGACCGCTGGTTCGATGAGCTTGGGCAGCGGGTGCGAGACATCGTCGCCGAGGGCGTCATCACCGATCGCATGCGCGCGCGGGTCATGGCACTCGGCGAGCTGCTGGCCACCGAGCTCGGCGCACAGTACCTCCGGCGGCAGGATCTCGCGGTCGCCTGGGTCGACGCGCGCGAGCTGCTGCGCGCCGAGCAGCGTGAGGCCGCCACCGAAAAGGCCGGGTATCTGTCGGCCACTTGCGATTTTCGTCCGAATGTCGCGGTGCAGGAGCGGTTGCACGCCCTCGGTCCTTTGGTAATCACGCAGGGGTTTATCGCGAGCGATACCGCGGGCGAGACGGTGCTGCTCGGGCGCGGCGGCTCTGATACCTCGGGCGCTTATTTCGCGGCTCTGCTGCAGGCCCGACAACTCGAAATCTGGACCGACGTTCCGGGCATGTTCAGCGCCAACCCGCGCTCGCTGCCGGGAGCGCGGCAGTTGCTCGAGTTGACCTATGACGAGGCGCAGGAAATCGCTACGGCGGGCGCCAAGGTGCTACACCCGCGTTGCTTGCTGCCGGCCCGTCAATACGATATCCCGCTGCTGGTTTTTGCGACCCAGGTGCCGCAGATGCGTGGCACGCGTATCACCACGCGACCGGTCAGCGAGGCTGCGCAGGTCAAGGCTGTTTGCGTCAAGAAGGGTGTGACGCTGGTATCGCTCGACAGTCCGGGCATGTGGCATCAGGTTGGTTTTCTGGCCGACGCGTTCCAGATCTTCAAGCGTCACGGGCTCTCGGTCGACCTGGTGTCGACCTCGGAGACCAACGTGACGGTCTCGCTCGATCCGCAGGCCAACACGCTGGAGCTCGACACGCTGGCGCGGCTGCAAAGCGATCTTGTGCCGCTCTGTCGTGCGGAAATCATTGGTCCCTGCGCATCGGTGAGCTTGGTCGGGCGCAATATTCGCAGCATTCTTCATAGACTCGGTCCGGCGCTCGAGCTCTTTGCCGAACAGAAAATCTATCTGGTCAGTCAGGCGGCCAACGACCTCAATCTGACCTTTGTCGTCGATGAGGAGCAGGGCGACCGTTTGGTGGAAGGGCTGCACGACATGCTCGTGAAGCCGGTGCACGACGATCTCGTGCTCGGGCCGACCTGGCAGCAACTCTTCAGGCCTGATCTTGGTACGCCCTCGCCGCCGCGTCCCGAGGCTTGGTGGCGACAGCGCGCAGCGGAATTGCGTACCGTCCTCGGCGATCGCGATTGCGCCTATGTCTACGACTTGCGAACGGTCACTGAGCGCTGCCGCGAGTTGCAGGCCATGCGTGCCGTCGATCGTGTCCATTATGCGATGAAGGCCAATCCGCATCCCGACATTCTCCGGCGCGTGCACGCCGAGGGCCTCGCGATCGAGTGCGTATCGCGCGGCGAGATCGAGCGTGCGTTTGCCGCGATCGACGGGCTCGAGGCCAGCGCGATCCTGTTCACGCCCAATTTTGCAGCGCGTGCGGAATACGCCTGGGCGTTCGAGCGCGGTGTGCAGGTTACGCTCGACAACCTGCATCCGTTGCAACACTGGCCGGAGCTCTTTGCCGGTCGGCGCATCTTCGTCAGGCTTGATCCAGGCAGCGGTCGCGGTCATCACGCGCATGTACGAACGGGAGGGAGTCAATCCAAGTTCGGCATCGCGCGCGCGGAAGTCCCAGAACTTCTCGAGGCGGCGCGCAACGCCGGTGCAGTCATCACGGGCCTGCACGCCCACGCCGGCAGCGGCATATTCGAATTGCGCAATTGGCTTGATACCGCGCAGTACCTCGAGTCCCTGCGTCCCTTATTCCCCGAGGTGCGAGTGTGGGATCTCGGCGGCGGCATCGGCGTGCCGGATCGTGAGGGCGTGGCGGCCTTCGATCTGCCAGCGCTCGATGCGGCGCTTGCAGGCGTTCGTTCGCGACTCGAGGGAATCGCGCTCTGGCTGGAGCCGGGTCGATTCGTGGTGGCCGAGGCCGGGGTATTGCTCGCGCGCGTCACGCAGCGCAAACGCAAAGATCAGTCGGCCTACATCGGTGTTGCCACCGGCATGAATTCATTGATTCGCCCCGCGCTCTACGGTGCGCACCACGAGATCGTCAATCTCGATCGGCTCGATGATCATGAGACGGTGTCCTGCGATGTGGTCGGTCCAATCTGCGAGACGGGCGACGTATTGGGACACGATCGTATGCTGCCAAGCCGCACCAGCGAGGGCGAGGTGCTGCTGATCGCCACGGCAGGCGCGTACGGTGCCGCGATGGCCTCGCACTACAATTTGCGCGACCCGGCTGAGGAACTGGTACTCGATTAAGACCGGTTGCGGGCGTCGTGTCGACGCTCAAGTTCGTCGGCGACATCCTGCAAGGATGCCCCGCCGTCACGCAGCAACACGGCCAAATGAAAAAGCAGATCCGCCGCTTCACCTACGAGTTCCTGCCGCGTGCCGGCGGCTGCGGCCAGTGCGACCTCGAGGCCTTCCTCGCCGACTTTTTGCGCGATCCGGCGACGCCCCTCGGCGACGAGTTTGGCGGTGTAACTTGCCGGATCATTGCTCGCGAGTCGCTGTTCGATCACCCGCTCGAGTTGCGCCAGAAAAGACAGCGGTTGACGCGTGAGCGGTCGATCCGCAAAGCAGGTCAGCGTGCCCTCATGGCAAGCCGGACCCCGCGGACGTACGAGCAGCAGCAAGGTATCGCGATCGCAATCGGCGTGGATTTCGATGAGTTCCAGCGTGTTGCCGGACTGCTCGCCTTTTTCCCAGAGGCACTGGCGGCTACGACTCCAGAAAACTGCCCGGCGGCGCAGCAGCGACTGCCGTAGCGCTTCGGCCGTCATCCACGCGACCATCAATACTTCGCCGCTGCTCAGGTCCTGCGCGACGGCAGGCAGCAACCCGGCATCATTGAAGGCGAGTTGTCCGAGGTTTTCGCTGTCGATGATCACGGTCTGATCTCCACGCCCGCAGCGCGCAGGCTTGCTTTCAAATCGGCGATGGCCAGCGATCCGGAATGGAACACGCTTGCTGCGAGCGCTGCATCGACCCGTGCTTCGCGGAAGACATCAATGAAATGCTGCGTGCAGCCGGCGCCGCCGGAGGCGACGAGGGGCACTCGACAGAGCGAGCGCACCCGAGCGAGTTGCACGAGATCGTAGCCCTGCCGCACCCCATCGCTCGACATGCAATTGAGGACAATTTCGCCTGCGCCGCGCTCCTGCACCTCGCGCACCCAATCGAGCGTTGTACGACCGGCGTCTTTTGAGCGATTCGGATCACCGGTGTACTGGTAAACGCGGTGGCCTTCGGCGGTGCTCTCACTGTCGATACCGACCACGACGCATTGTGCGCCGAAGCGACTGGCCAATTCATCGATCAACGACGGGCGCTCGAGTGCGGGCGAGTTGACTGAGATCTTTTCGGCACCTGCGTTGAGCACGGCCTGCGCATCCTCGACGCTGCGAATGCCGCCGGCGACACAGAACGGGATATCGAGTACGCGAGCCACACGCGCCACCCAGGAGCGATCGACACTGCGTCCCTGGGGGCTCGCGGTAATGTCGTAGAACACGAGTTCGTCCGCACCTTCGTCGCGATAACGCGTTGCCAATTCAATGATGTCGCCGACCACTCGATGATCGCGAAACCGCACTCCCTTGACGACTTGTCCGTCGCGCACATCGAGGCAGGGAATGATGCGCCGTGCCAGCATCTCAGCCACCCAGCCATTGACGCAGTTCCGGCGTCGTCAAACGTCCTTCGAGCAGTGCTTTACCGCTGATCGAGGCGGCGACACCGACTGCCTGCAGGATCTTGAGATCCTGCGTTCCGCGTACGCCGCCGGAGGCTTGCCACGCGATTTGCGGCGCACGTTCGACACATTCTTTGTAGAGCGCGAGGTTCGGCCCCTCGAGCGCGCCGTCGCGCTCAACATCCGTACACAACACATGACGCAAACCATGGGGCAGGAAAAACTCGATCGCCTGCCAGAGACTGGTGTTGCTGCCCTCGGTCCAACCACGCGTCAGTAGCCGGGGCAACGTGCCCTCGGGCTCTTTCTCGAGGCGAATATCGAGGGCGAGACAGATACGCTCTGCGCCAAAACGCGCGAACCAGCTCGCAACCTCTTCCGGGCGCTCTACGGCGGTGCTGCCAACGGCTACGCGGTCCACGCCAGCTGAAAGCAGTTCCTCGACGACTTCGGCGGAGCGAACACCGCCCCCGACTTGCAAGGCGAGCGGATGTTCGCGCGCGAGATCGAGGATGAACTTGCGATTGGCCAAAAGGCCGTCTTTGGCACCATCCAGATCGACGAGGTGCAGCCAACGGGCGCCGAGTTTGGCGTAGCGGTGAACCAAGCTTCGCGGATCGACGTCATAGAGCGTTTGGCGCTCGAAGTCGCCGCGCAGCAAACGCACACAGTTGCCGCCGCGCAAATCGATGGAAGGTATCAGTTGCATGGGAGATCCAAAAAGTTCTGCAGCAGTTGTGCACCCGATCGGGCCGACCGCTCCGGGTGAAACTGCACCCCGTAAAAATTATCCTGTCGAACGACTGCGGCCATTGCGCCGCCGTGGGTCACGGTAGCCAGCGTGCTCGGTGCATCGGCACGGGCGTGATAGCCGTGCACAAAGTAAAACCACGCTTGCTCGCTGAAGCCCTGCAGCAGCGGGTCGTCCTGCACGATATGCAGCGTGTTCCAGCCCATGTGAGGCACGGTCACTTCAGGGCGCGGCGTGATGGCCTGAATGTCCCCCTCAATGATGCCGAGGGTCGGCGTGTCGCCCTCGGCCGAGTGCTGAAAAAGGATCTGCATACCGAGACAGATGCCGAGCACCGGACAGCGCAGATCACGAATGACGGGCAGGAGCTCGAGACCGACCAGCCGATGCATGATCGCGCCGGCGTTGCCCACGCCGGGAAGAATCACGCGTTCTGCACGGGCGATGACCGAAGGGTCGCTTGAAATCACGCTCTGCGCATCGAGGCGATCGAGCGCATAGCCGAGCGAGGCGAGGTTCGCGCCGCCCGAGTCGATCACCACGACCTCGGTGCCGCTCACAGCACGCCCTTGGTCGAGGGCAGCTCGTTGCCTTCACGACGGCACGCCATGCGCAAGGCGCGGCCCACACCCTTGAAGCAGGCCTCGACCTGATGATGACTGTTCTCGCCGCTGACACTGACGTGCAAGGCTGCGCCGAGCGCATCCGCCAGCGACCGGAAAAAATGTGGCACGAGCTCAGTCGGCAGACCGCCGATCTGTTCACGAGTGAATTTTCCCTCGAACACAGCGTACGCACGACCCGAGAGGTCGATCGCCACCTGAGCGCGGG
>JBILGD010000176.1:0-3008 GCA_044351225.1 Steroidobacteraceae bacterium | reverse complement strand
AGCGATCGATTTTCCGGAAGAAGAAATCGATTTTTTGGCCGATCGCGCCTTGATCGATCGGCTCGCCGGCTTGCGCGAGCGATTCGCCGCGGTACTGCGCAGTGCGCGCCAAGGTCGTCTGCTGCGCGATGGCATGACCGTAGTGATTGCCGGGCGTCCGAACGCGGGCAAATCAAGTTTATTGAATGCGCTTGCGGGTCATGAGGCTGCCATCGTCACGCCGCTCGCCGGCACTACGCGCGATGTGTTGCGCGAACAAATCGCCCTCGATGGCATGCCGCTACATGTGATCGACACCGCGGGTCTGCGCGCGGCGACCGAAGGCACCGCCGATGTGGTCGAGGCCGAGGGCATTCGTCGTGCGCGCGTCGAGATGACGCGTGCCGATCGCATTCTTTTCGTGATTGATGCGATCGCTGATCCCGAGGCCACAGCCTTCAAAGAAGAACACGCCTCGCTGCCGCCCGGCGTCCCAGTGACGCTGCTCATGAACAAGGTCGATGCGCTTGTTTCGAGCGAAGCGCCCACCGCGGTTGTCGCGGATCGTAATGCAGCCGGTCGGCTGGCAGACCGCGATGCTTCACGCGAGCGCATTGCCGCCGTGCTGCCGATCTCGGCCAAAACGGGCGCGGGCATCGATGCGTTGCGTGCGCATCTGCAGCAGTGCATGGGGTTCGATGCGGCAGCGGGCGGCACGGTCTCGGCGCGCGCGCGTCACCTCGAGGCGCTACAGCGCGCCGAGCGACACGCGGAGACGGCCTTTACGCAGCTCACCGAATCTCGCGCCGGCGAACTCGTTGCCGAAGAATTGCGTTCGGCGCAGCAGGCGCTAGCCGAAATCACCGGCGAGTTTCATGCCGATGATCTGCTCGGGCGGATCTTCGGCAGTTTTTGTATCGGCAAGTAATCCGTCTCAGCGCTTCGCCGCGACGAATGCAGCGCTGACTACAACGAATGCGAGGCCAATGCCTGCAGCATTGAGCAGTGCCTGGGGATAGCCGATCTGCGGCACGTCGATGAAGAAATACGGATAGAGACCGGTCACTTCGCCGCGGAACAGGATGTACACAAGATAGGCGAAGGGATACGCCACGATACGCGGCAGGTCATTCCACAGCAGCGAGCCGCGCGCCACCACGCGCCACCAAAGAATGGTGAAGCCCACCGGCACGATGTAGTGATGGATGACATTGGTGACGGCCGAGATGCCGGTCGGCTGATATTGTTTGCTCAACAACAGATGGAAGATCACGCCGACCATCAGGATGGCCATGGCCGCGGCGGTCACTACCCAGGGTTGTCGCCAGGCCTGCCAGCGTGATTCCGCGGCGGGCGACTTGGCGATCGCTGTAGCCACGATGGCGCAAAATAGATTGGTGAGGATGGTGAAGTAACCGAAATACAGCACCAGACCCCAGGCTGCGGTGCTGCCTTGGGTGATCTGCGTCACCACGAAGAGATAGAGCTGCGTGCTGAGCGCCGCGAAGCCGAGTAGGGCGAGCAGCGCCGCCAACGCTCGCTCAAGGGCGAAACTGCGCTCGGCGATCATGGATGAGTCCGACATGGCGCCGACTCTAACGCCAATTCGCGCGCCGTGCGCGTACCGACGGACTGCTACTCAGCGGGATTTCGGATCGAGCGCGTCGCGCAGACCGTCGCCGATGAAGTTGAAGGCGAACATGGTTGCCGCAAGAAAGCCCGCCGGGATGAGGAGCAGCCACGGAGCCGTGTCGAGCGTTGCCGTACCCTGCGAGATCAGCAAACCCCAGCTCGTGCTCGGTTCCTGCACGCCGAGACCGAGAAAGCTCAGAAAACTCTCGACCAAGATTACGGTTGGGATCAGCAGCGTCGAGAACACGATCACCGGTCCGAGCACGTTCGGCACGACGTGACGCAAGACCATGCGCCCGAAGGGGACGCCTAGCGAACGCGCCGCCTCGATGTACTCGGTCTCCTTCACGGCGATGGTCTGGCCACGCACGATGCGTGCGATGGTGAGCCATTCGATGCAACCGATGGCGAGGAACACGAGCAGGATGTTGCGGCCGAACACCGTCACCAAAATAATGATGAAAAAAATCAGCGGCAGCGCGTAGAGCACATCGACAAAACGCATCATCCATTCATCGGTTCGGCCACCGACATAGCCGGCAATCGCGCCGTAGACAACGCCGATCAGCAGCGAGGTCAGCGCCGTGATCAAACCGATGGCCAGCGAAATGCGACCACCCGCGGCCACGCGCACGAAGAGATCGCGGCCGTTGGCATCGGTGCCGAACCAGTGCGCGTCCGCGAGCGTCGGTGCGATCTGGATACGCTCCCAGTAGGTTTCTTCCATGTCGTGCGGCGAAAACAGCGGCGCCAGCAGCGAAAACCCGACGATCAGCACCAGCAGCACAAGACCCGCCACCGCACTCCGATTGGCCATGAAGCGCGCCGCGGCGGCTTGCCACAGCGACTCGCCGCGTATGGCTTGCGCTGCGGTGACCAGCCGATCGCGTTCTGCCGTGAGGCTCGTCATGCTTCGGCCATCCGTCGCCGCGTACGTGGATCGAGCGCACCGTAGAGCAGATCGGCGATCAGGTTCATGACGAGCACGGCGGCTGCATAGACGATGACGATGCCCATCACGAGCGGATAATCGCGGCCGAGTGCGCCATTGACGAAGTATCGACCGACGCCTGGCAGGCCAAAGATTTGTTCGATGACGATCGAGCCGGTCATGACCCCGGCGACGGCCGGCGCAAGATAGCTGACGAGCGGGATCAGTGCGGGCGGCAGCGCATGACGCAGGATGACGCGCCATTCCGGCAGCCCCGCAGCGCGTGCGGTGCGCACATAAGGTTGGTTCAGCACCTCGAGCATGCTGCCGCGGGCGAGCCGGGCCACGATGGCGAGCTGTGGCAGCACCAGCGCCGTGACCGGCAACACCATATGCCGAAAGTCGCCTTCACCCCAGCCGCCCACCGGCAGCAGTTTGAACATCACGCCGAAGAGCAGCGTGAGTA
>JBILGD010000175.1:0-3079 GCA_044351225.1 Steroidobacteraceae bacterium | reverse complement strand
ACAACATTAAGCTTGCGTCCCGCAATGGGCATCACGATGATTTTGCATAGACTTGTCACCAACGCACCGCTAGCGTCGTGTCTATCAACAGACAGGGAGCAACCCAGGGATGATCAACCAAGGTTTCGCGCGCAGCCGTGCTGTGCTGCGCGCGCTGTCGCTGGTCGTGTTACTCGTACCGACACAGGTGTCAATCGCGAGCGGCGACCCACCGCGCGTCGCACCGAGCGCCACCACAGCGGCTGCGATCACCACCGCCCCTGCGATCATCACCGTCCACCAAGGCAATTTTGGTGGACGTCGGGTGGTCTTTGACGCCTTGGTCGAGGAGACACTGATCCCCAACGGTAAGGGCGATCCGACTGCGATCTTCAGCAGCTTTTCATACATTGAGCGTCGCAAGACGGGCGATGCGGAGCGCCCGGTCTTGTTTGCATTCAATGGCGGTCCCGGCTCATCGTCGGTCTGGTTGCATCTCGGACTGCTCGGCCCGCGTCGGGTCGACTTTGCAGATCCGGTCAATCCGCCGACCGTTGCCCCGTTCCGGCTTGCCAACAACCCGCATGCCCCGCTCGATGTCGCCGATGTCGTGCTGATCGACCCCGTCTCCACAGGCTTCAGTCGTGTGCTGTCGGGCGCCAGAGTCGAAGACTTGTTCAGCGTTGCGGCCGATGCGCGAGCCACGGCAGAATTCATTCGCCAGTGGCTGACAAGGCACGGTCGCTGGAATTCTCCCATCTACGTGATTGGCGAGTCCTATGGCACCGTGCGAGCCATCGCACTCGCCGGGGCGCTCGCCGGTGGCGTATTTCCGCCGAACGGCACACTCGGCGCGATCAACCTCAGCGGTATCGCCATTGTCGGACCTGCTTTCGGCAACGCAGCAGCACGTCTCGAAGGCAACGATCGCGCTGCACTCACCGATCTTTCCGCCATGGCCGCCACAGCCTGGCATCACGGCAAGGCTGGTAGCAAAGACCGCCCTCTCGAGGATTGGATCGATGCCGCACGCACGTTCGCAGGCGATGATTATCTCAAGGCCTTGCATGCCGGACATCTGCTCGCTCCGCAGGAGCGTACGCGAATTGCTGCGCGCTTGGCCGCGCTCACAGGGGTATCCGCGGCGGCATGGTCGGGCGCGAATCTTCGCCTCGGCATGGCAGCATTTCAGTCGCAACTGCTCGCGGATCGAGGGCTCACGGTGGGCGCCTACGACTCACGATACACGCTGCCTACGCGACCCAACGGCAATGATCCAGTCGTCGACGATCCGGCGATGGGCCAGTACGTACCAGGCTTTGTCGGCGCACTGAATCAATATCTGACGACGGAACTCGGCGTGCGCAGCGCGACGCGCTACATCCCGATCAATTTCAGCGAGGTCAATTTCAAGTGGGACTGGGGCGCAGGTCCCGGGGTCGTACTACCGCGCAACGATGCCACCGACCTTGCGGTCGCACTGCGCCGTAATCCCGCACTTCGCGTCTTCGTGGCCGCCGGTTATTTTGATCTCGTGACCACGCTGGGTGCTGCCGAGTACGCACTTGCCCACTCGGCCATCGATCGCCGGCGGGTGATCCTGAAAGGTTACCCGTCGGGCCATATGCCCTACCTTGGCGAAGATAGCGCGCTCGCGCTCGCGGCCGACTTGCGTGAGTTTTTGCGCGGCGGCCTGCCCTCAGCGGCTCCACCCGCCACGGCCAACACCAGTCGATGATTCGTTTGTCGCTAGATATGAAGACGGTGCTGCGTGCGGCGATGGCAGCAGCAATGGCGACGGCCATAGCGACGGCTAAAGCGACGACTATCGCGACAACAATCGTCTTGCCGATCACCGCGGCAGCGACACCTCCCGAGCGCGGTCTCGCGGCTGCTACCCCGGTGGTCAGCAGGCGGGTCGAACCCGCCTCTGCCCGCCACAGCATCATGATCGGCGAAAACCGCATCGACTACTCCGTGCGTTGGTCCGAGCTGGTTTTGACCGACGCCTACGATAAGGCGCAGGCCACTATTTCTTCGACCAGCTATCAGCGAGAAGGCGTAGCCGAGCAAAAGAATCGGCCGATCATCGTATTCTTCAATGGTGGCCCTGGCGCGTCCTCATCGCCCTTGCACTTCGATGCCTTTGGCCCCAGGCAACGCGTCAAGCGCAACCCAGCCGCCGATGCGGCATTGAGCGATAACCCGGCCTCGCCGATCGATGTAGCCGATCTGCTATTCGTCGATCCGGTGGGCACAGGCTTCAGCCGCGAACTGCGTATCGGCGGCGGCAAACCGTACTGGAGTCCACGGGGCGATGCCGAAGCAGTGCTCAAGCTGATTCGCCACTGGTTGCGCGAGAACGATCGAACCGCTTCGCCGCTCATTATCGTCGGTCAGAGTTATGGCGGAACTCGCGCTGCACTGATGGCCAGAGAGGTCGGCGATCTCAATGTCGCCGCGATGGTGTTGGTATCACCTGCGCTCGACTATTCGGCGGGCGCAGCCGCGCAGGGTAACGACAATGCCTTCGTCTTCGATTTTCCGACCATGGCAGTTGCGGCATGGCATCACGGCAAGGTGCCACGGGCCGATCATGACATCGTGAGTATCTGGAGTCGTGCACGCGACTTTGCGCTCGATGATTATCTGCGTGCCCTGGCGTTGGGGTCGCGATTACCGGAAACGGATAAGGCAGAGATCGCGCGACGGATGTCGATGATGATCGGTTTGCCGACCGAAGAAATTCAGCGTGCCAACCTGCGCGTCACTTCGCAGAGTTTTCTTGAGCGACTGCTGGCGACAGAGAATCAACTCGTCGGTCGGCTCGACACACGGGTCGCCGCACCCGTAAAAAAATCGCTCAATTCCATAAGGCCCGCAGCGGCCAACGATCCGTCGCTTGGACTTGGGCGCGACAACGTGATTCGCTCGCCGGCCATCGCGAACTACTATCGAGAAGAGGTCGGCGTACGCACAGATCGCGAGTACTTCAGTCTGACGCTGGATGTGAACTTCAACTGGAACTGGAGCGAGGCCCTCACCGGAGCTGCGGGCAGCCCGCGATTCTGGTTCACCACGACACCGAACCTGAGCCAAT
>JBILGD010000174.1:0-3096 GCA_044351225.1 Steroidobacteraceae bacterium | reverse complement strand
ACTCGGTCGACACCGTGCTGCTGCCGCACACGCTCGAGTTCGAAGCCGATCCGTATGCCGTGTTGCGCGAGGCGGATCGCGTGCTCGCCGGCGACGGCAAGCTCGTCGTCTTGTCATTCGCGCCCTGGAGCCTTTGGGGTCTGCGCGCGGCGACCACGCGCTCGGGTTATCCGCCGGGCTTGCGTCGCTTGATTTCCGAGCGGCGCTTGCGCGATTGGCTGCGCCTGCTCGGTTACGAAATTGGCGAGAGCCGGCGTTATCTGCACGAGCTGCCCTGGGGCGAACCCGAATCGGGCAGCGCGCGCCTGCGTCGCTCGTGGTGGTACCCGCTGCCAGGTGGGGCGTTCGTCCTCAAGGCGCGCAAGCGCCAGCATTCTTTGACGCCGTTGCGTCCGCTGCTGCGCGAGCGGCGTAGTGCCGTGCTCGGTGGGCTTACCGAGCCTTCGTCGGTCAACCGTCGTTGAAGGTCGAGATCTATACCGACGGCGCCTGCCGCGGTAATCCCGGGCCGGGCGGCTGGGCGGCTACGCTGCAATACGGCGATCACTTCCGCGAACTCTCGGGGGCGGACGCCAACACCACCAACAACCGCATGGAGCTCATGGCGGTGATCGCCGCGCTCGAGGCGCTCAAGCGACCGGTGTCGGCGATCGTCCATACCGACTCCGAGTACGTGCGTCGCGGCATCACCGAGTGGATGAAGAGCTGGAAAGCGCGCGATTGGCGTACCGCCGACAAGAAGCCGGTCAAAAATCGTGAGCTTTGGGAGCGATTAGATGCGGCTGCCGAGCGCCACGAGGTCGAGTGGCGCTGGGTCAAGGGGCACTCCGGGGTGCCCGGCAACGAGCGGGTCGACGCCCTCGCGAACGCGGCGATCGACGCGCTGCTTGGCTAGGCGCACTCGGCTAGAATCCGCGCCCATGCGTCAGATCGTGCTCGACACTGAAACCACCGGCCTTGAAGTCGATCGCGGCCATCGGGTGATCGAGATCGGCTGCATCGAGATCGTGGCGCGCCGACCTACGGGGCGGCACTTTCACCGCTACCTCAATCCCGAGCGCGAGATCGACGAGGCGGCGATCGCGGTGCACGGCCTCACCCTTGCCAAATTGCAGCGTGAACCGACCTTCGCGCAGATCGCGACCGAATTTTTGAGCTTCGTCGACGGGGCGGAGCTCATCATCCACAATGCGGCGTTCGATGTCGGCTTTCTGAACGCCGAGCTTAGTCGCTTGCCGCGCGATATGCCGCCGATCGATCGCGCCTGCCGCGTCCTCGATACGCTCACCCTCGCGCGTCAGATGCACCCTGGTCAAAGAAATAGTCTCGATGCGCTCTGCAAGCGCTACTCGATAGACAACTCCAAGCGCGAACTGCACGGCGCGCTGCTCGATGCGCGCATCCTCGCCGATGTCTATCTCGCCATGACGGGTGGGCAGAGTGCGCTGCAGTTGGGCGAGTCACGCGGTCAAGTGAGCGACAAAACCAATGCGTCGCGCTGGGTGCGACCCGAGGGTGCAGCGCCGCGCGTGGTAAAGCCTAGCGAGGCCGAGCAGGCCGCGCACGAGGCGATGCTGACCAAGCTCCTCAAGGCGAGCGGCGGCAAGGCGTTTTTCCAATGAGCTTGAAACAAGCGATCTCCGGGCGGAGTGCGTACATGAATCTCAATAAACTGCGGATCGGCGTCGTCGGCTTGGGCTATGTCGGCCTACCGCTCGCCGTGGAGTTCGGCAAGAAGTTCAACACCGTGGGGTTCGACATCAACCCCGCGCGGGTTCGCGAACTTTCGCGCGGTCGGGATGCCACCCTCGAGGTGTCGAGCAAAGAACTGCGCGAGGCAAATAAGCTTTCGTACGCGAGCGAGCTCGCGGCGATCCGTCGTTGCAACGTCTTCATCGTCACGGTGCCGACCCCGATCGACAAGTACAACCGGCCGGACCTCACGCCGCTCGAAAAATCGAGCGACAGCGTGGGCCGGGTCCTCAAGAAGGGCGATATCGTGGTGTACGAGTCGACCGTTTATCCGGGCTGCACCGAAGAGGTCTGCGTACCGATTCTCGAGCGTGTCTCCGGACTCAAGTTCAATCGCGATTTCTTCGTGGGTTACAGCCCCGAGCGTATCAACCCGGGCGACAAGAACCATCGTTTGACGACCATCAAGAAGGTCACTTCGGGTTCGACGCCCGCCATCGCCGAAGTCGTGGATGCGCTCTATGCCTCGATCGTGACGGCCGGCACGCACAAGGCTTCCTCGATCCGGGTCGCCGAAGCGGCCAAGGTGATCGAGAACACCCAGCGCGACGTCAACATCGCGCTGATCAATGAATTGGCGCTGATTTTCAATCGTCTCGGTATCGACACCGAGGAGGTGCTGGTAGCCGCCGGCACCAAGTGGAACTTCCTGCCCTTCCGGCCGGGTCTCGTCGGCGGTCACTGCATTGGGGTCGACCCGTATTACCTTACCCACAAGGCGCAGGAGATCGGCTATCACCCCGAAATGATCCTCGCCGGGCGGCGCATCAACGACAACATGTCGCTCTATGTCGCGAGCGAGGTCGTGCGCCTGATGAACACCAAGAAAATCCACATCAAGGATTCGCGTGTTCTCGTGCTCGGCATGACCTTCAAGGAAAACTGCCCGGACATCCGCAACTCCAGGGTGGCCGATGTGATCCGCGAGCTCGAGGAATACGGCGCCAAGGTCGAGGTCCACGACCCCTGGGCAAGCTCCGCCGAAACGCGTCACGAGTACGGCATCCGGCTCGTCGGCCGTCTCAAGCGCGGTCGCTACGATGCGGTGGTGGTGGCGGTGGCGCATGACGAGTTCAAGAAACTCGGCATGCGCGGGATCCGCGCCCTCTGCAAGGCGCGGCATGTGGTCTATGACATCAAGCATGTCTTCTCGGCGCGCCAGACGGACGGTCGTTTGTGAAAATCCTCGTCACCGGCGCCGCCGGGTTCATTGGATCGCACACCATCCGGCGCCTGCATCAGGACGGCCACGAGATCGTCGGTATCGACAATCTCAACGATTACTACGACGTCAATCTCAAGCTGTCGCGGCTCGAGCTACTCAAGCCACTCGCGGGCTTTCGT
>JBILGD010000095.1:0-10406 GCA_044351225.1 Steroidobacteraceae bacterium | reverse complement strand
TCCTTGCGCTGGCTGCCGTAGCCCGCGATTGCGGTTGCCGGGTCGAGTCGGTCGATTATCGCGGCATCGACACGGTGGAGGGCCGACTGGCGAAGCTGCTCGAGGTCTGCAGAGACTTGCCGCCGCAACCTGTTCTGGTGGGCTCGAGCCTCGGTGGATTCCTTGCCGCAGCCGCATCCCGCCCGCTCGGCGCGGCGGGCCTTTTCCTGATGGCGCCGGCCTTCGATCTGCCCGGCTTGCCGTCCACGCCCGCAGTCGCTGCGTGTCCCACCGTCGTTGTTCACGGCTGGCGTGACGATGTCGTCCCGATCGAAAAAGGCCTGGCGTTCGCGCGTGCGCAGGGTGCGTTGCTGCACGTGGTCGATGACGATCATCGCCTGCACGCCACGCTGCCCTGCATCGCGGGTTGGCTGCGCGATTTTCTGCGCAGCAACCCAAGTTGAGTTGGCAACGATGCAAGCCTTGCTGAGACGTCTGCTCGCATTGTGGGTGAAGCCCGAGGTTCGACCGGAATCTGCGCCGGGAAAGATCGGCGTCGTGCAGGCCTCGCCCGTGTGCTACGTGCTCGAAAGACGTAGCGCGGTGGATCTCGCCGTGCTCGAAAATCTTTGTGTGCGCCATGGTTTGCCGCGACCTTCTGGTCGCATCCTCGGGCGCGACCAGGCGGCCGTGCGCGCCGCCGTACCGCTGTTGCGGCCACGGGGTCTCTTCGACGAGCGGCCTGAGTTACGGCCGCCGCCCGAACTCGTGCGCTTGATCGAAGCGCTCGAAAACGATTCGACCCTCGATGCGCGTCTCGTGCCTGTGGCGGTGTACTGGGGTCGGGCACCGCAGAAAGAGCGCTCCTGGTGGCGGTTGCTGTTTGCCGAGAACTGGGTATTCGCGAGCCGCTTGCGCAAGTTCATGCAGGTGATCATCAACGGTCGTTTCACCATGCTCGAGATCGGCGAGCCGGTGAGCCTGCGCAGCCTGCTTGATCAACCGGGCAGCGCAGCCTCGCGTGCGGCGCGAATCGCTCGTACGCAGCGTGCGGCGTTCCGGCGTCAGCGCAGCGCGCGCATCGGCCCCGATCTCTCGCATCGACGAACGATCGTGGCCGCGGTGCTGCGTACTCGTGCGGTGCGCGCCGCGGTCGCTGCCGAGATGCGCGAGAAGCAGCTGCCGCGCCGCAAGGCCGTGCTGCTCGCGCGCGGCTACGTCGAGGAGATCGCCGCCAATTACTCGCACGTCTTCATCACCTTCATGGAAGGTTTTCTCGGGCGTTTGTGGAACCGTCTCTATGACGGCGTCACCTTCAGCCATGCCGAGACGCTGCGTGAGGTATCGCGCGATCACGAGGTGGTATTTGTCCCGTGTCATCGCAGTCACATGGACTACCTGCTGCTGTCCTACGTGATCTACAAGCAGGGCTATGCCGTGCCGCATATCGCCGCTGGCATCAATCTCGATATTCCCGTGGTGGGGCGGTTCCTGCGCAAGGGCGGCGCATTTTTCATTCGCCGCAGCTTTGCCGGTAACGCGCTCTATACGGCGGTATTCATGAAATACCTGGCCGCCATCATGGGTCGCGGGCACTCGATCGAATATTTCATAGAGGGAGGGCGCTCGCGTACCGGCCGCTTGTTGCAGCCGAAAACCGGCATGATCTCCATGACCGTGCGCAGTCATTTGCGTGATCCGCGTCGCCCGGTGGTTTTTCTCCCGGTATATTTCGGCTACGAACGCATCGTCGAGGCTGGTACCTATGTCGGCGAGCTGTCCGGCAGGCCCAAAGAAAAAGAAAGCGTCCTCGATCTCGTACGGGCGTTGCGCGTGCTGCGCGAAAAATTCGGACGCGTGTACGTCAATGTCGGTGAACCGATTCGGCTCGATCAGGTGCTCGAGACTCACGCCGGCGATTGGCGCAGCGTGCCGGTCGATGCGGAGGGTCGGGCGCCGTGGGTGAATGGCGTCGTCGACGAGGTCGCGCAGCGCATCATGCGTCATATCAATGCGGCCGCCGCCATCACGCCGCTCAACCTGCTCGGCGTCACGCTACTGGCCATGCCGCGTCAGGCCATGGCGGTCAGTGATCTTGCCCGTCAGTGCGATCTGTACCTCGAATTGCTGCGACGTGCACCCTACGATGCGCGGGTGACGGTCACCGAGATGGACGGCGCCGCGGTGATCGCCTACGGCGAGTCCATGAAAGTGCTGCAGCGCCAGTCGCACAAACTCGGCGATCTTGTGCGTATCGAAGACGAACTTGCGGTATTGATGACCTACTACCGCAACAACGTGCTGCACCTCTTCACGCTGCCGTCGCTGATCGCTTGTGCCTTCATCGGCAATTCGGTGGTACGCACCGAGGACATCCAGCGGCTCGCGTGGCGCGTCTACCCTTATGTGGCCGCCGAGCTTTTTCTCAAATGGCGCGAGGATGAGATTGCGGACGTAGTCGGCAAATTGCTGCAGACGCTGGCCGATCTTGGAATTCTCGAGCGACTTGAATCCGCGGATGCGTGGCGCCGACCTTCGCCGAGCTCGCCGCGCGCAGTGCAGTTGTCGTTGTTGGCACAGGCTTCCGTGCAGACAATCGAGCGCTATTACCTCGCCATCGCCACGCTCACCCATGCAGGCTCCGGCGTGCTCAACGCAAAATCATTGGCTGAGCGCTGCCAACTGACGGCGCAACGCATCACCATGTTGTACGGGTTCAATTCGCCGGAGTTTTCGGATCGCGCGATGTTCGACAACTTCATCGCTTTGCTGCAGCGCCGCGGTGTGATTCGCACCGACGAGGCGGGCAAGCTGGTGTACGACGAGGTGTTGTTGCGCGTGGCAGCCGATGCCGAGTACGTGCTCTCGGAGCAGATCCGCCACAGCATCCTGCAGGTGACTCAGGCGGCCTGAGCGGCGGGCGCGGCGCTCAATCGTCGCCGCGAATTCGGCCTCGAGTGGCCTTGATGCCCGCGCGTCGCGTCTTGCCCTCGAGTCGGCGGACCTTCGAGGCGCGCGTGGGCTTGGTGGCGACCCGCTTACGTGGCTCGATGAGCGCGGCACGCACAAGCTCGGCGAGGCGCTGCTCCGCCTCGCGGCGATTTTGCTCCTGACTGCGGTGCTCGCGGGCAACGATCAATAGCGCGCCTTCATCCGTCACCTTGCGTCCCGCGAGTCGTCGCAATCTTTGTTTTACGCGATCCTCGAGGGCGGCGGTACCGGCAAGATCAAAGCGCAGCTGCACCGCGGAGGCGACTTTGTTCACATTCTGTCCGCCGGGACCTCCCGAGCGGATGAAGGCGACCGCAAGATCGCTGTCGGGTATGACTACCCTACCGACGCGGATCGACATCGTAGGGCAGCTCGCCACGACCATCTTCGCGCGCCGGATCGAGCACGCGCACTTCCTGCTGTGCCACCGGAATCTTGATGCCGTGTTCCTTGAAGAGGCGCCAGACTTTGCGATTGACGTCCGAACGCACATTGTTGACGCCATTCATGGGATCGCGGATCCAGAAGCGCGCTTCGAGCTTCATCCCATAGTTTTCGAAGGACATCAGTCGCGATACCGGACCCGGGTCGAGGAGGATGCGCGGATGATCGCTTGCCGCCTGGATCAGCAGCTCAAGGGCAAGTTCCGGATCATCGTCATAGCTGATCATCACCGGTACACGCAGGCGCACGCGCTGATCGGAGTAGCTCCAGTTGATGACCGAGTTGATGATGAGATTCTGGTTGGGCACGAGCGACTCGACACCGTCACGATCGCGCACCACGACATAGCGCCCCCGCAACTCCTGCACCCAGCCGAAATTGTCCGAGGTCGTGCCCGTGTGCTGGTGAAAGCTGATGACATCGCCCGGTTTGATCGACTTGTCCATCAGCAGCACGAAGCCGCTGACGAAATTGCTGGTGATGTCGCGAATGCCGAAGCCGAGTGCGAACACCACCGCGCCCGTGAGCACCGTGAGCGAGGTGAGATCGACGCCCGTCGAGTTGACGCCGAGCAGGATGCCGATGGTGATCAGCAGCACGTAGGTGAACTTCACCACGCCGACACGGGTCGAGGGCGCGATGCTCTCGATCGACATCACGCGGCGTTCTATGGTGCGGGCGATCAGACTGGTGACGATCACGAAGCCGCTCACCACGACGACGGCGCGCAGCAGTTCCCAGAGGCTGAAGACCGCCTTGCCGGGCAGCAGGTCGATGGCATCGAGCGTCTGCTCCAGTAGATCGAAGCCGCCGAGCAGTTCGATGCCAAGCCCGAGCCAGAGCAGCAGCGTGATACGCCCTTCACGACGCGCCACCCAGCTTGATTCGCCCAATAAAATACCGATCAGGAATACCGCAAAGCGAACGGCGCCGAGAGCGACGATCAGTTGCAGGGCGAGCATCAGCACCCGATCCGGTGCGCCGCCGAAGCGGGCGAGAGCGGCCGCGACGGCCACCAGACTGGTCGCCACGATGAACGGCGCCAGAATCAGCAGGCCCTCGGCAATACTGCCGGAACCGCGTTTTTCGCGCATGCGCTGCAATGAGCCACGCATCAACTGATACACGATGAAGGAAATGACGACGGCGACCAGCACGGCCAGCAATTCATTGACCCCTGCACTGCTCGCGAGCTCGCTCAGCAGGTCATCGGCGGATCCGAGGCTTGAATTCATCTGCGGCTACCGTCCGGGGGTCAGGCGTTCAGGTCGGGGATGAGCTGGCTGCTGTGGCGTTCGATTTGATCCTTGAGCAGCAGCTTGCGTTTCTTGAGGCGCTTGAGCTGGATCTCGTCCACATGGATGTCCATTGACAGACGCGCGATGATCTCGTCGAGATCGCGATGTTCGATGCGCAGCTGACGCAGTTTTTCGATGTTGCGAAACAGCTCGCGGTCGACTGTGTCTTTGTCGTCGTCGGTCATGCGAGCCGCGCCGCCAAGGGTTCCAAGTCCGCCGGTAGCTTAGCGAAGCGTCCCGGCGGATTCCACGGCACCGCCGGATCGTGGAAGTCCGAGCCGGTTGAGGCGGCAAATCCGTGCAGTCGCGCGAGGGTGGCGAGCCGATCAAGATCCGATGGGCCGATGCCCGCCACGGCAACCTCGATGGCCTCTCCGCCCGCAGCGCGAAACTCGCCGAGCAGCCGTCGCATGGCGCCCGCCGAGACCCGATAACGATGCGGGTGGGCGAGTACGACGCGCGCTCCGGCACTGCGCAGGCACTCGACGGTTGCCGCGAGCGTCGGCCATTCGATCGGTGCGTGGCCGGGACAGCCACGCGACAACCAGCGCTCGAAGACCTCACCGATCCCGCGAGCATGTCCCGCAGCGACCAGCGCACGCGCGAGATGCATGCGTGTCGGCACTGCAGCCGAGGCAAGAATATCGGCAGCAAGTTGTCGTCCGGGCAACCGGGCCTTGCGCTCGAGTCTTTCGCCTATCTCGCGGATACGGTCGGCGCGTCGACGGCAGAGCGCTTCGAGATGGGCGAGGAGCGGCGCATCCGTGGCATCGAGACCGAGCCCGATGACGTGCAGGGTTTGGCCGTTCCAGCCGCAGGAGACTTCGACGCCATCGACGTGCTGCAAGCCGAACTCTGCGCAGGCCGCGCGGGCGGCAGCACAGCCAGCGACCGTATCGTGATCGGTGAGTGCGGCAATGCGCACCCCGCGAGCGGCGCATAGTTCGATCAGCGCATGCGGGGCAAGCACGCCATCGGAGTGCAGGCTGTGCAGATGAAGATCGGCCGGAACCGGGGCGCCCATCACCGGTATGATAGTCCGATGTCGCTATCCACTGCCGAAGCGCCCCGCTGGGACGAGATCGACACGGTGCTGCTCGATCTCGACGGCACGCTGCTCGATCTCGCTTTCGACAACTACATCTGGCTCGCGCGGGTCGCCGAGCTCTACGCCGAAAACCACGGCCTGTCGCTCGCGGAGACGCATGCCGCCCTCGCGCCGCGTTTTGCACGCGTGCAGGGAACCCTCGATTGGTATTGCATCAACCATTGGACGCGCGAACTCGGCATCGACATCGCCCGGGTACATCGCGAGGAAGCGCACCGCGTCGCGTGGTTGCCGGGGGCGCGTGGTTTTCTCGAGCGGGTACGCGAGCGCGGCAAGCGGCTCGTGTTGATGACCAATTCGCATCCGGTCATTCTGGAGATCAAGGAGTCGCAGACCGGTGTGCTGTCGTACCTCGATGCGGCGTATACCTCGCACGGGTTCGGCGCGCCCAAAGAAGATCAAAGATTCTGGGTCGCGGCGCGCGCCGCAGAGCCGTTCGACCCCGCGCGCACGATGTTCGTCGATGACAGCCGTGCGGTACTGCACGCGGCGATCGTGGCGGGGATTCGCTGGGTGTATGGCGTGAAACGCCCCGACACCTCGCGCGATCCGCATGCCCACGAGGAGTTCGCCGCCATCGACGGCGTCGCCGATCTCGGCTAGCGCGGGCCGGATCCGCCGCCACGGCGGTTGCCGCGTCCGCCGCCGCCCGATCGGCCGCCGCCACCGGGGCGGCTACCACCGCCGGATCGGCCACCGCCCGCACGTCCGCCACCGCCCCGACCGCCGCCGCGCGCTTCGAAGCTGCGACGCGGCGGCCAGGTGATCTCGGGCAGCATGTCCGCCGAGATCGGCTCATAGGGAATCTTGCGGCCAATGAATTTTTCGATGTCGGGCAGACCGACGGCGTATTCCTCGCAGGCGAAGCTGATGGCATCGCCCTCCGCGCCGGC
Source organism: Steroidobacteraceae bacterium (assembly GCA_044351225.1). Taxonomy (GTDB): domain Bacteria; phylum Pseudomonadota; class Gammaproteobacteria; order Steroidobacterales; family Steroidobacteraceae; genus UBA964. Next base: position 3,693 of record JBILGD010000095.1, on the reverse strand, counting down.
GCGCGCCGTTCGTCCGATACGGTGCACGTAATCGGCCGAGTCTTGCGGCAGGTCGAAGTTGAACACGTGGCTCACATCGGGAATATGCAGGCCGCGCGAGGCCACATCGGTGGCGATCAACACGGCCAGTTTGCCGGCATGGAATTCTTCCATGAAGCGCAGCCGTTTCTTTTGCGGCACATCACCCGAGAGTGCTTGCGCATTGATGCCGTTGGCGCGCAGCACGTCCTCGAGCCGCTCGGCCATCCGCTTGGTGTTGACGAACACCATGGTGCGATGCGGATCCATCTTGCGCAGCAAGCCGACCAGCAAAGGAATCTTCTCTTCCATCGCCGGGTAATAGATGGTCTGGCGCACGCGATCCGCGGTGATTTTTTCGGGCTCGATGCGCACGAGTTCGGGATCGTTCATGTGCTCGTAGGCGAGTTCGAGCACGCGCTGCGAGAGCGTCGCCGAGAACAGCATCGACTGGCGGCGTTCGGGCGGCGGCAATCGACGCAGCAGATAGCGGATGTCGGCGATGAAGCCGAGATCGAACATGCGATCGGCTTCATCGAGCACCACAGCCTGCGCTTCGCGCAGCTCGAAGACATGCTGTTTGTAATAGTCGATGATGCGGCCCGGCGTGCCGATCAGCACATCGACGCCACCCTCGAGTTCGCGGCGCTGCTTGTCGTAATCGACGCCGCCGAAGACCACGGCAATCCGCAGCCCGGTGTGCGCCGCGAGCGGTACGGCATCGTGGTGGATCTGGACCGCGAGTTCACGGGTCGGGGCGATGACGAGCGCACGAATCGCCGTTGCACCGCGGGTGGGAGCGGCCGGTTTGGAGAGCAGATTCTGGAAGAGCGCGACGAGGAAGGCGGCCGTTTTGCCGGTACCGGTCTGGGCCTGTCCGGCGATATCCCGACCCGCCAGCGCAAAGGGCAGCGTCTGGGCCTGGATGGGCGTGCAGCGAGTGAAACCGGCTTCTTCGATGCCTCGCATCAGGGGCGCTTGGAGATCCAGCGCGGAGAAGGTGAGATCGGACAGATGCGTATCAGACATTACATACCGTGGTGATCGAGTTTCTGAAGACTGCTTGCATTCGATGGAGGGTTTGGCTGAAAATTGCGCCAGCGACGGGCGTTCTGCCCGGATTTTCCCGGCTTCGCCCCCCATATCAACAGCCAGCTCGAAAGCAGCGCTCGCCGATACAGAGGCAACAACCAAATCCCCAAGACGGTCTAGTGTAACCGTTTGACGGCCCCCCAGACATGGCGTTCAGCCGCGGGCCCGCAAACTCCCCCCGATCCCAGCTGTTTCATCACCCAAATACCACTCCAACCGGAGGTTTACCCGCGTGAGCAGTCCTCACATCATCAACACCACCGATGCCACGTTCGCCGATGACGTGCTGAAATCCGACAAGCCTGTCCTGCTGGATTTCTGGGCCGAGTGGTGCGGCCCGTGCAAGATGATCGCGCCGATCCTCGATGAGCTGGCCGGCAGCTATGCCGACCGCGTCAAGATCGCCAAGATCAATATCGACGAGAACCCGCAGACGCCGCCGAAGTACGGCATCCGCGGCATCCCGACGCTGATTCTTTTCAAGAACGGCACGGTCGAGGCACAGAAGGTGGGCGCCGTCTCGCGCTCCCAGTTGGCGGCTTTTCTGGACGGCCACCTGTGAGAGGCGGTTATCTCGGCGGCCAAGGCGGGGGCCAGCGTCGGCAGAAAGGTCCGCGGCACGGTAATCGCGATCCGAATCGCGGCCCACGCAACGGCAACGTCGGTGGTCCGATCCATGACGACATGCCGATGGATCACGCGCCGTTCATCGAATCGGGTGAAGACGCTGAAATCATCAGTCCCGCGGAGCTTGCTGCCTCGCGCAACTCGATGAACCTGACGACGCTGAAGGCGATGCCCATTTCCCGACTCGTGGAGATGGCTGCGGCACTTGGCGTCGAGAACATGGCTCGCTCGCGCAAGCAGGACATCATCTTCAGTCTGCTCAAGGCGCACGCCCGCAAGGGCGAGGACATCTACGGCGACGGCGTGCTCGAGATCCTGCAGGATGGCTTCGGCTTCCTGCGCTCGGCCGACGGCTCGTATCTGGCCGGTCCCGACGACATCTACATCAGCCCCGCACAGATTCGCCGCTTCAATCTTCGAACCGGCGACACGATTTCGGGCCTGATTCGTCCGCCAAAGGACGGCGAGCGTTATTTCGCGCTGCTCAAGGTCGGCGAGATCAACTTCGATTCACCGGAGAACGCCCGCAACAAGGTGCTCTTCGAGAATCTCACGCCGCTGCATCCGACCAAGCGGCTCAAGCTCGAGCGAGGCAACGGCTCGACCGAAGATCTCACCGCACGCGCGATCGATCTTTGTGCGCCGATCGGCAAGGGACAGCGTGGCCTGATCGTCTCGCCGCCCAAGGCCGGCAAGACCATGCTGCTGCAAAACATTGCCACGGCCATCACCGCCAATCATCCCGAGGTCTATCTCATCGTGCTGCTCATCGACGAGCGGCCCGAAGAAGTGACCGAGATGCAGCGCACCGTGAAGGGCGAGGTCGTCTCATCGACGTTCGATGAACCGGCGGCGCGCCACGTGCAGGTGGCCGAGATGGTCATCGAGAAGGCCAAGCGGCTCGTCGAGCACAAGAAAGACGTGGTCATACTGCTCGACTCGATCACTCGTCTCGCTCGTGCCTACAACACCGTGGTACCGAGCTCGGGCAAGGTGCTCACGGGCGGTGTCGATGCCAACGCATTGCAGCGTCCGAAGCGTTTCTTTGGTGCTGCGCGCAATATCGAGGAGGGCGGCTCGCTGACCATTCTTGCCACGGCGCTCATCGACACCGGCTCGAAGATGGACGACGTCATCTACGAAGAGTTCAAGGGCACCGGCAACAGCGAAATCCACCTTGATCGACGCATCGCCGAAAAGCGCGTCTTCCCGGCCATCAACATCAACCGTTCGGGAACGCGTAAGGAAGAGTTGATCACCGATCCGGGCGAGCTCGCCAAGATGTGGATTTTGCGCAAGCTCCTGCATCCGATGGACGAACTCGCGGCGATCGAGTTCCTGCTCGACAAGATGAAGGACACCAAGACCAATAGCGATTTCTTCGAGGCAATGAAGCGCTGAGGATTCCTCAGCGCTTTTCTCGAGCAATGGCGCGATAGCCGATATCGCGCCGGTATTGCATCCCCTCGAAAGAAATCTTTGCGGCGAGCGCATAGGCGGCACGTTGCGCTTCGCTCACGGAGTCACCGAGCCCGACGGCGCAGAGCACGCGACCGCCGCTCGTGACCACGGCGGAGGTCGCAGTTCTCGCTGAGTCGTTTGGTTGCAGCGCAGTGCCCGCATGAAAGACCTTGCCGGGCAGGCGGGCAGCGTCGTCGAGGCCGTGGATCGCATCGCCCTTGCGTGCCGTGTCGGGGTAACCGCCGGCGGCGAGCACCACGCCGAGTGCGGCGCGCGGATCCCAGTCCATGTTGACCTCGTGCAGTCGACCCTCGAGTGCGGCGTCGCAAAGCACCGTGAGGTCCGAGCGCAGTCGGCTCATGATGGGCTGGGTTTCCGGGTCGCCAAAACGACAATTGAACTCGAGCACGTTCGGCGTGCCGTCCGGTGCGATCATGATGCCCGCGTAGAGAAAGCCGGTGTACGGCATGCCATCGGCGGCAAGACCGCGGATGG
>JBILGD010000094.1:0-10473 GCA_044351225.1 Steroidobacteraceae bacterium | reverse complement strand
AGCGCAAGCGCCGCCGAGGCGCCAACCATCGCGGGGATGTCGGCATCGATCTCGGGATCGAGGGAAATCACCGTCGCCACAACCTGCACGTCGTTGTAGAAACCGTCCGGGAAGAGCGGACGCACGGGACGGTCGATGAGACGAGACGTTAGCGTCTCTTTCTCGGTCGGACGGCCTTCACGCTTGAAAAAACCGCCCGGGATGCGCCCGGCCGAGTAGGTTTTTTCCTGGTAGTTGACGGTGAGCGGGAAAAAATCTCGACCCGGCGTCGCTGCCTTGGCAGCAACCGCCGTGCAGAGCACCACGGTGTCACCGAGCGAGGCGACGACGGCCGCGTTGGCTTGGCGCGCCATCTCGCCCGTCTCGAGCGTCATGGTGTGGGCGCCATACTGAAACGATTTCTTGAATACGGACACGGGAAACCTCGTGAAAAATGGTTCGCTGAATGCGCGAAGGCCGCGCTCAGTACTGAGGCGCGGCCTTCATTGACGGGCTGCTTAGCGACGCAGCCCGAGTCGCTCGACGACGTCCTGATATTTCTGCGGCTGGCGCGACTTCAGGTAGTCGAGGAGCTTGCGACGCTGGTTGACCAGCTTCACGAGACCGCGACGCGAGGAGTGATCCGAGGCGTGCGCGGAGAAATGTTGACCGAGCCCCGAGATGCGCTCGGAGAGCAAGGCGATTTGGACTTCGGGCGAACCCGTGTCCTTCGGATCCCTGCGGAACTGTGAAACGACTCCGCTCTTTTTCTCTGTGCTGAGAGGCATTCTGTAAAACCCTTTTAAATCTTGCTAGTTACGGCCCTTTTGGAGGCCGCGAATTCTACTCGCTGACCCGCTGCGCGACAAGTCGTTTCGGTGCGATGCGTGCGGGTGCAACCACCCGTCCAAGCCCGAGGAAAGCCCCACCTTCACCCTCGAGACATACCGTGGTCCCCAAGGGGTAATCGAGCGCCTCGCGCGCGTCGATAATCTGCCCCATCCCGAGACGACGGGCGGCCGCCGGATCGAGCCCGACCCGCCGCAGGTGGGGTACCGCCGCGGCCAGTGGCAGCAGCGAAAACGGTTCGCCCGCCGCAAGCTGCTCGAGAGTCACCAGTCCCGCCGGATCGAACGGTTGAACCTGTTCGCGGCGCAGGCGGCTCACGTGCCCCACCGTGCCGAGTGCCCGAGCAATGTCCTCCGCGAGCACTCTCACATACGTGCCTTTCCCACAGACCACGCGGCAGTCGAGCTCTTGATCCGTCCGTCCGAGCAGCTCGAGCGACTCAATGCGAATGGTACGGGGCTGCCGCTCCACTGTTTCACCCGCTCGCGCGCGCTTGTAGAGCGGCACGCCGCCCTGCTTGATGGCCGAATACATGGGGGGAACCTGGGTGGTCTCGCCGCAAAAGCTGCGCAAGACCGCCTCGATGGTCGAGGCGTCGAGCGCCGGGACGGTAGCGGTTTCGACGACCTCACCCTCGGTGTCACCGGTCGCCGTACGCGCGCCGAGTCCGATGGAGAACCGATATACCTTATCGCCCTCGAGAATTTCACCGGCGAGCTTCGTGGCCTCACCGAGGCAGATCGGCAGCATCCCCGTAGCCAGAGGATCAAGGCTTCCCACATGACCTGCCTTGTCCGCACGCAGCAAATGCCGCACACGCAGCCCTGCCGCCGTGGAGCTGAGCCCGGCGGGCTTGTCGAGCAGGAGAATGCCGTCGATCAACGGGGCGCGCTGTCCGGATCGTCCGCCTTGACGGCCTGATCGATCAGCTTGGTGAGCCGATCGGCGCGCTCGATGCTCTCGTCGAACTGAAACTCCAGCTTCGGGGCATGGCGCAGCCCGAGTCGCCTTCCGACCTCGCCGCGCAGGAACCCGGCCGCACGGCTGAGGCCGGCCTGAACCTCCTCCGGACTGTGCTGACCGCCGAAGGGAACGAATAGCACCTTCGCCGCGCCCATGTCTGCAGCGACCTGCACGCCGGTCACCGTGATCATGCCGACACGCGGATCCTTCACCTCGCGTGAGACGAGCTCGGCGATCACCCGCTGCAACTCGGATTCGATGCGCTGTTGCCGAGCTTTTGAAGGTGCCATCGAGACTGCTCCGATCAGGCGATCGAGCGAGCCACCTCGAAGCGCGAATAGCACTCGATCTGGTCGCCGACGCGCACGTCCTGATAGTTCTTCACGCCGATGCCGCACTCGGTGCCCGCACGAACCTCACCGACGTCGTCTTTGAAGCGACGCAGCGATTCGAGTGCGCCTTCGAAGATGACCACGTTGTCGCGCAGCACTCGAATCGGGTTGTTGCGCTTGACCGATCCTTCGATGACGAGACACCCGGCCACCACACCGAACTTGCTCGAGCGGAACACATCGCGCACCTGCGCGGTGCCGACGATCTGTTCCTTGACCTCGGGCGCCAGCAAGCCGCTCATCCGCTGCTTGATGTCGTCGATGGCTTCATAAATGATCGAGAAATAGCGCACATCGATGCCGGTTTCCTTGACCGCATCGCGCGCGCCGGAGTCGGCGCGCACATTGAATCCCAGCACCATCGCCTTGGAGGCCGCAGCGAGTTGCACATCCGAGGCAGTGATGCCGCCGACGCCGCTCGCCACCACCTTGACCTCGACCTCTTCGGTCGAGAGCTTGGTGAGCGAATCGCGCAGCGCCTCGGCACTGCCTTGCACATCGGCCTTGATGACCACGCTGATGACGCCAGCTTTTTCCTCGCCGATCTGCGAAAACACATCGCCCACGGCCGCGGCTTGCTTGGCCAGTTTGACGTCGCGGAACTTGCCCTGCCGATAAAGCGCCACCTCGCGTGCCTTGCGTTCGCTCTCCACCGCAAGGATTTCATCGCCCGCATTCGGTGCACCCGACAAGCCGAGCACCAGCACCGGCATCGAGGGCTTGGCCTCGGTGACCGACTTGCCCGTCTCGTCGAACATCGCACGAACACGACCGAATTCCTGCCCCGCGACAATCGGGTCACCGAGTCTCAGGGTGCCTTTCTTGACGAGCACGGTCGCGACAGCGCCCCGACCTTTCTCGATGCTGGCCTCGATGATGAGGCCCGAGGCCAGACCCACGGTCGGCGCAGACAGTTCGAGCACCTCAGACTGCAGCAGAATCGCCTCGAGCAACTGATCGATGCCCTGTCCGGTAAACGCCGACACATTGACGAACATGTTCTGGCCGCCCCACTCCTCGGGGATGACCTCATGCTTCGACAACTCCGTACGTACCCGATCGGGATCCGCGGTCGACTTGTCGATTTTGTTGACGGCGACCACGATCGGCACGCCTGCAGCGCGCGCATGCTGAATCGCCTCGATGGTCTGCGGCATGACGCCGTCATCGGCGGCAACGACGAGCACGACGACGTCAGTCGCACGTGCGCCACGCGCACGCATGGCCGTGAAGGCCGCGTGACCCGGCGTGTCGAGGAAAGTCACGCCACCCTTTTCGGTGTGCACATGGTAGGCCCCGATGTGCTGCGTGATGCCACCGGCTTCGCCCGCGGCGACCTTCGCCTTGCGAATGTAATCGAGCAGTGAAGTCTTGCCGTGGTCGACGTGACCCATGACGGTCACGACCGGTGGACGCGGCATCACCTCGAGCGCAGAGGCATCGATCCCCTGGATGTCGGTTTCGATCTGATTTTCTTTGACCAGCTTGGCGGTATGCCCCATCTCCTCGACGACGAGAACCGCGGTGTCCTGATCGATGGGCTGATTGATCGTGACCATCACGCCCATGTTGAGCATCGCCCGAATGACTTCGGTTGCCTTGACCGCCATCTTTTGCGCGAGCTCTTGCGGCGTGATGGTCTCGCCGATTGCCACTTCGCGGATTACCGGCGCAGTCGGCAACTCGAACCCGTGACGCTGCTCCATACCCACCGGCGCCTTGCGCTCGCGGACCTTTTTCTTCTTTTTAAGACGCGAACTCGCATCGGAACTGACATGCAGTTCCTCGCGCCCATACTTGGTGCGCTTGTCGCGATCAGCGGCGGTCTCAGCCGGTCGAGCAGCCCGACTATCGGCAGGGCGAGACTCGGTCGGACCCGCCGGCCGCGCACGCGCGGCCTCGGCTTGTTCGCGTTCGCGCTGCTCGGCGACACGCCGCGCTTCTTCTGCGGCGCGCCGTGCTGCTGCTTCCTCTTCGAGGCGACGCCGGTTCTCGGCCTCAAGACGCTCGGCTTCGCGGCGTTCGTGTTCCTGACGCTCGCGCTCGAGACGCGCCACCTCTTCGGCCTCACGCCGCTTCGCGTCGCTGTCGTCGCCCTGCGCCTTCGCCTTTTCCTCGAGCACGTCGCGATTGACGTAGGTGCGCTTGACCCGCACTTCGACATTGACCGTGCGCGCACGACCCGCGCCGCCCGCGAGCTTGATCTCGCTTTGCTGCTTGCGCTGCAGCGTGATCTTGCGCGGCGCCGCAGCCGTCGATACGGCCTCTTCGGTCTGACCGTGACTGCGCCGCAAATGCGTGAGCAGCACCAACTTCGCATCGTCGCTGATGCGATCCTGCGGACCGCCGACCTTGATGCCGGCCTGTTCAAGCTGCACGAGCAGCTTGTCGACCGGTACCTTCAGTACCTCGGCAAATTGAGCAACCGTGACGTCAGCCATAAGAGGGTTCCTGTGGCTCCGTTCAGCCGTGACCTGGCGCGAACCAATGTTCACGCGCCTTCATGATGAGTTTGCCGGCCTCTTCGGCCGTCAGACCCTGGATATCGAGCAGGTCGTCGACGGCCTGCTCAGCGAGATCTTCGCGAGTGCGCACACCCCGACGGGCTAACGCAAGTGCAAGATCCGGCTGCATGCCCTCGAGCAACAGCAGATCATCCGCCGGCAGCTGCGACTCGAGGCTTTCCTCGGTGGCAATGGCCTGGGTGAGCAGCACATCGCGGGCTCGGCTGCGCAATTCTTTGACCATGTCTTCACTGAATTCTTCGATCGCGTTGAGCTCGGCCTGCGGTACGTAGGCCACTTCCTCGACGGTCGAGAAACCTTCCTGAACGAGGATGGTGGCAACGTCTTCGTCGACATCGAGTTGCTTCATGAAGTTTTCGACCAACAAACGCGCCTCGGACTCGCTCTTCGCCTCGGCGTCGGATTCGGTCATGACGTTCAGATCCCAGCCTGTCAGCTGGCTTGCGAGCCGGATGTTCTGACCCCCGCGGCCGATCGCCTGCGAGAGCTTCTCCTCGGACACCGCAATATCCATGCTGTGCGAGTCCTCATCAACCACGATCGAGATCACCTCGGCCGGCGACATTGCATTGATGACGAACTGGGCGGGGTTTTCGTCGAAAGGAATGATGTCGACCCGTTCACCCGCGATTTCATTGGACACAGCCTGCACGCGCGAACCGCGCATGCCGACACAAGCGCCGACCGGATCGATGCGCGGATCGTTGCTGCGCACCGCAATCTTTGCACGGATGCCGGGGTCACGCGCCGCACCCAGAATCTGGATAAGACCTTGCCCGACCTCGGGAACTTCGAGCTTGAACAATTCGATCAGGAACTCGGGAGCAGATCGCGTCAGGAATAGCTGAGGTCCGCGCGGCTCCGGGCGAACTTCCTTGAGGAAAGCCTTGATACGGTCCTGCGGCTTGACCTGCTCGCGCATGATCATGTCGCTGCGCGACACGAAGCCCTCGGCATTGCCACCAAGATCGACAAAGATACCGTTGCGATCGACACGCTTGACGACGCCACTGACCAACTGGCCAACACGGTCCTTGTAGGCATCGACCACCTGGGCGCGCTCGGCTTCACGCACCTTTTGCACGATGACCTGCTTGGCCTGCTGGGCGGCGATGCGACCGAACCCTACCGATTCCATCGGCTCTTCGACGAATCCGCCAACGAGCGCGCCCTTGTCGACGTCGAGTGCATCATCGAGGCGCAGCTCGCGGTCGGGAACCTCCAGCTCCTTCGAGTCATCCGCGAACACTTTCCAGCGGCGGAAGGTTTCGTAGTCACCGGACTTGCGGTTGATTGCGACACGCACGTCCCACTCTTCGCCATGTTTTTTGCGCGTCGCCGAAGCCAATGCGGCCTCGAGCGCCTCGAAGATCACTTCCTTGTCGACGCCCTTCTCGTTGGAGACCGCGTCGACGACCATCATGATTTCCTTGCTCATCATCTATCCCCTTGCCCTTCGCTCGGTAACGACCGGTCACGCGATGACGCGTGCCTTGCCCACCTCGGCGAAGTCGATGCTCACCGGTTGACCATCCACACTCATTTCAAATCCCGACTCGCCCACCGCAGCAAGCTCGCCGGTGTAACGCCTGCGCCCCGCGCGTGGCACTTTCAATTCCACCCAGACCCTCGAGCCCGCAAAGCGTGCAAAATGCGCGGGCTTGCGCAAGACTCGGTCGAACCCGGGCGACGACACCTCGAGTTGGTACGCGCTCGAGATGGGATCTTCCACATCAAGCCGAGCGGACACCTCGCGGCTAACCCGCTCGCAGTCCTCGATGCCGATATGGCCACCATGCGCCACCGGCTGGTCGATGAAAATCCGCAGCACGGCAGAGCCCGGCGACGACACCCACTCGATGTCGACCAATTCGTAGCCAAGCTGCTCGACCAGAGGTTCGAGCAGGTCGATCAGTTTGTCCCGGATCGCCGCCGCCGTTGCCATCGTGCACCCATCTTCGGAGCTACCCGCCGCCCGCAAGGCCGACCGGGAACGAAAAAGGGCCCCGAGGGCCCCTGCTGTCGATCCCACCCCGGCCAGGGGCAGAAAAAATAAAAGCCCCTCGGGGGGCTTTCAGATCAAGCACTTGCGCCTGCTTCCTTACGGAAACCGACGCCCGCGCGGCCCGAGGAACCGCGCGGCGGCGCAATCATAAAGGAATCCGCTTGCCGGCGCTACGGGGCCATTGCAGACCCCGTATTGGCGAGATCGGCCGACAACCAACGTGCGAGCCACGCATGCACTTCGCTATAGAACAGGCGACTGTTCTCGCCCTTAAGAATCCAGTGGTTCTCATCGGGGAACACGACTAACCGGCTCGCAATCTGCTGGCGCTGCAACACGGTCCAGTACTCGAGGGAGTTGTTTAGGGGTACGCGAAAATCCTGCTCGCCGATGGTGACGAGGGTTGGCGTACGGAATCGGGCCGCGTATCGGATCGGATTCTGCTCCCGCCACACGGGACCCTGTTCCCATACCGGGCCGCCATTGTTCACCTCTCGGCCATACACCGTGTCGCTCGTGCCCCATTGCGACTCGAGGTTGATCAGGCCTGCGTGACTGACGAGGCAGCGGTAGCGAGTGGTCGTCGCCTGCAACCAGTTGGCGAGGTGACCGCCGTAACTCGCGCCGCCTGCGCACTGTCGCGCCGGATCGATGAACGGGTTGTCACGCAGCGCAATGTCAGCCGCTTCGTTGAGCTCTGCGCCGGGCGTCTTCAGCGGATCCCCCTGAATGGTCTGCGCAAACGCCTCACCGAAGCCGGTCGAGCCGCTGTAGTTGGTGAGCAGTACCACGTAGCCCGGGGCTGCAAGCAGGTGGTAGTTCCAGCGCATGACCCACTGGTCGCGCCACATGGTGTGCGGACCGCCATGGATGACCACGAACAATGGATATTTTTTGGTCGGATCAAAATCGGGAGGCACCACCAGCATGTTATGGATGCGGCGACCCGTGGTGCTCGTAAACCAGAAATGACGCACCGGCGCTAAGTCGAGCGGCGCGACGCGTTCCGCGTTGAATTGCGTAAGCGAGACGTGCGTGCCCCGACGCGGATCGAGTCTTACGAGTTCCGGCGGGCTCGTGGCACTCTCGAAGTTGGCGAGCAGTACGGGTTGCCGGGCGGACTGCGCAATCGACAGGTTGGTGTACACGCCCACCGTCATATCGAACGCGAGGCGTGCGCTACCACCCGAGAATGAGCTGACGAAAAGTTTTTCATGCCCGGCCTCTTCGGCCAGAAAAAACACCTCCCGCGAGTCGGCGGTCGGCGCAAACGAGCTCACGGCGCGATCGACTCCCGCGGTGAGCAAGCGCCCTCGCTCGATGGCAATCGATGGCGAAGCCTCGCCTTGGCCTGGGTTGCCGGGCCAGTCGAAGGCGATGAGTTCGGAGTTTGTGTACGCCATGCCTGTGTTGCGATCGAGCACCAGCAGCAGACGGCGACCATCGGCGGTAAACGTGGGCTGTGACCATGAGTGCGCATCGTTGGTCAGTCGCCGCGGCTCACCGCCCCCCACCGACACCTGCCAAAGCTGCGTGGAAGTGAAACGAAAGGCTGCCGTGTGGCGATCGATACTCGCCGCAAAGAGCAGTGCGCTGCCATCTGGTGTCCACGTCGCACTCAAACTGTCGCCGCCATCGCCACCGCGGCCGGCGAACCCCACTTGTTTGACAAGTTCGGAGCCACGCAGCAACTCGCGCGGCATGCCCGGGGCAGCGCCTACCGCAGGCAAATCCAGCACAAACAATCGCGGCCGACGTTCCTCGAGCCAGCGATCCCAATTGCGGATCGGGAAGCCGTCGTAGATCCGAGCGTTCCACTTGCGCGCCTTGCGTTCGCCCGCGATACGTTTGTTGTCCTCTTCGCTGCTTGCGCCGGGATAGTCGCTGCTCGAAAACGCCACTCGTTTGCCGTCCGGCGAAAAACGCGGTGCGCGCGCACCGTTCACCAACTGCGTGAGGCGTGCTGCCTCGCCGCCTGCGGCAAGATCAAGCAGATACAGTTGCGCGGCCTCGTCGCCCTCACGACGCGCCGTGAAAACGAGCCGAGTGCTGTCGGGACTCCAGTCCACGCCGCCCTCGCCGCCCGCGGTACCGGTCAGCCTGCGCGGTGTCGGCGCGCTGCCCGACTGGTCTGACGCCGTGGCGATGATCCACAGGTCGGCAACCTGAGCTTTGTCGTCATACGACGGCTCCGTCACCGAAAAAACGGCCCAGCGACCATCCGGACTGACGTTTGGTGCGCCCACCCGCTTCATCAACCAGAGTTCCTCGTGGGTAATGGGGCGCTTGGGGGTCTCGGCACCTTGGGCAACCGAGGCAAAGACGGCGAGCAACAAAACAAGCAGCAAGCGTTGCAACATGGCAGCTCCGAGAGAAGACGAGTCGTTGCGATCGTGTCGATTATGCCGCGTGCGCCAACCCGCTGTCGCATCGGATACCCTTGCCGCCATGACGCCGGGTACACCGCAGATCAAACGTATTGCCATGTGGTCGGGTCCGCGAAATCTGTCGACCGCCCTAATGCGTTCGTTCGGCAATCGATCAGACACGCTTGTAGTCGACGAGCCGTTCTATGCCCATTACCTGCAAATAACGGGACTCGCGCATCCGGGCCGCGACGAAATACTCGCCCATCACGACAGCGACTGGCGGCGCGTGGCGATGAGCTTACATGCGCCATTGCCGAGCGGAATCAAGATTCACTATCAAAAGCACATGGCCCATCACCTGATGCCGACCATGGGTCGTGACTGGCTTCCGGGGTTGACCCATGCCTTCCTATTGCGCAACCCCGCCGACATGCTGCGCTCGCTCGGCGCAAAGCTCGAGACCGTGCGACTCGAAGATACCGGACTGCCTCAGCAGCTCGAAATCTTCGAGCGACTGTCGCGCGAGAACGGCGGACCTCCGCCCGTGATCGATGCGGACGATCTGCTCGATAACCCCCAGATCATGCTCGAGAGATTATGCGGCGCGCTGAAGATTCCCTTCGAGCGATCCATGCTCGCGTGGCCAGCCGGGCGGCGCGATTCCGACGGCATCTGGGCCAAATATTGGTACGACTCGGTCGAGCGCTCGACCTGCTTCACCCGATGGCAGCGCTCCAATGCGCCGCTGCCGCCTGCACTAGCCGAACTAGAGCGGGTTGCGCGCCCGCTCTACGAAGCGCTCCATCGTCATCGACTTACCCCCTGACATCACGGGAAAGACCATGCTGCAAATATTCAATGAAAAAAACCGTGATCTGCTCGTAAACATCAACGGTCGACTTTTGCACCGTGATGAAGCGGGCGTCTCACCATTCGATTCCTCGGTACAGGGTGGTGATGCGGTATGGGAAGGCCTGCGGGTCTATCAGGGTCGCATCTTCAAGCTTCGCGAGCATCTCGATCGCTTGCGAAATTCTGCGCTAGCCCTCGCCTTCAACGATATCCCGTCGCACGAGGTGATCACGGAAGAGATTCGCCGTACGCTCGCCGCGAACGCCATGCACGACAACGTGCATATCCGCCTCACGTTGACCCGTGGCGTGAAGATCACCTCGGGCATGGATCCGCGCTTGAATCAGTCGGGACCGACATTGATCGTTCTCGCCGAGCACAAGGCACCGGTCTATGACACCCGTGGCCTCTCGCTCGTGACCAGCAGCGTGCGGCGCTTCTCGCCCGATTGTCTCGACCCAAAAATTCACCACAATAATCTGCTGCAGTCGATCCTTGCCAAGATCGAAGCGAATGCAACCGGCGCCGACGATGCGGTC
>JBILGD010000093.1:0-10496 GCA_044351225.1 Steroidobacteraceae bacterium | reverse complement strand
TCGATATCCCGTTCTCGCGCTACGACGATCTCGTGGTGCACGACCGTGGCGACACCCGCTGGTTCACCGCGAAAGCCGATGCAGCAAATCGGCTTCCCGAGCGACAGCTTGCCCTCAATCTGCGTGCCGTCACCTGGCATGTGCTCAACGAGGCCAACGATTACTTCAACCGCAATTCGCTAGTGCTTTCGGTGCTCGAGCGACTGCCGGACGGCTCGATCAAGGAACACGGCTACGCGTTCACCGATACGCAGGCCGAGCGCATCGCGATCAACATGAAGTGGATTCTCGTCAATTGCGCCATCACGCCGCGCAGCGAGGCACGGCCAGAGATGTGAGCGGATCCGGCGCGCCCGTTGCTGCGCGCCCGCTCAGGTGCGCCCGCTCAGGTGGGCCCGCTCAGGTGGGCCCGCTCAGGTGGGCCCGCTCAACCGTGCCCCATCAGGCATGTTTAATCAGTACCTTGCCGATGTGATCGCCGGCTTCCATCTCGCGAAATGCCGCGATCGCTTCGCTGAACGTGAAGGTCTTGTCGATCACGGGTTCGAGGCGGGCCGCCGCCATCGCGGCGAGCAAGTCGGCGAACATGCGTCGACTGCCATTGCTGATTGCCTTGAGCAGCAGATTTTTTTGATACAGCCCCGGCATCTTCGGTAATTCTTTGGGCATGGGTCCGGTGCCGATCATGATGATACAGGCGCCTGGGGCGCAGGCGTTCATGGATTCATCGAGCGTGGGTCGGCCGACGTTTTCCAGCACGACATCGACACCACCGCCCGTCATGTCGGCAACTCGCGTGCCCCACGCAGCGTCCTTGCGATAGTTCACCGTCAGATCGGCACCGAGCTCGCGCATGCGCGCGAGTTTTTCGTCGCGCGATGAGGTGACGACTACTCGCGCACCCGCTGCCTTGGCGAGCTGCAGACCGATGGTCGACACGCCACCGGTACCGAGCGTCAGCACCGTCTGTCCGGGTCGCAGTCGCGCGATCTCGAACAGCGCATGCCAGGCCGTGACACCCGAGGAGGCGAGCGTCGCCGCAGATTCGTAGCTGACGACTTCCGGCAAAACCACGAGTCCGGAGGCAGGTAGCACGGCGTATTCGGTGAGCCAGCCGTCGAGCGTGTTGCCGATATCGCGTTCGTAGACGGCCGGATCCCAACGACCGTCGACCCAGGCGGGAAAATGGCAGCTGGTGACACGATCACCCAATTTTACGCCGCTGACATCGGCGCCGAGTTCGACAATTTCGCCTGCGCCCTCACTGAGCGGAATGGCTGCCTTCAGTGCACCGATGGGAAAAAATCCGCCGACAATGCCGCGATCGCGGGCGTTGATCGATGAGGCGACGACGCGGACCAGCACCTCGCCGCGGCTCGGACGCGGCGTCTCGCGAGTAATGAGTTGCAGGTTGCCGATCGAGGGCGGATTGCCGATCTGCCAAGTGCGCGAGCGGGCGCGGGTGCGCGGTGCCGCGGCGGCGGTCGCGGCGGCGTCGGTCGCGGCGGCGGTCGCGGTGGCGCTGATGACTGCGGCCGAACTCACGGCCCCCGTGGCCAGAAAACTGCGTCGATCCATGGCGAGAAACTCCGAGCTTGCGACGAAGGTCAGGGTTGACGAAGGTCGCTGATCGAGGCGGCGACTGCTTCGACGTCGCGATCGTGCGCCGCGTCACGCCAAGGTTCGCAGAGTGCGGCGTCGTACCACGCCTGCATCGCCGGCAAGCCGCGCAAGCGCTCGGCATAAGCGTCGCATTCCTGATCAAGCGTCAGTCCATAGGTTTGCAAACGAAAGGCGACCGGCGCAAAGAAGGCATCGACAGCGCAGAAAGTTGCGCCGGCGAGAAAGGGGCCACCGAAGCGAGCAAGACCCTCGCTCCACAGGCTGTGCAGGCGGGCGAGATCAGACTCGAGCGCCGCTGGCCGCTCGCGCAGCACGATGCGGTGGCCGCAGCTCATGCTGCAATGACTGCGCAGCGCGTGGAAGCCCGAATGCATCTCCGCGGCCGCCGAGCGCGCCCAGGCCCGCCGGTCGGGCTCGGTCGGCCACACGCCCGCATGTCGCTCGGCGAGGTATTCGACGATCGACAAAGAATCCCAGATCCGTGCCTCGCCGTCATGCAGGCAGGGCACGCGAGCACTCGGCGAATGCTGGCGAAACAATGCGGTGTTCGCGGCACCGAAAGGAATCAACAACTCGTCGAAGTCGATGCGCAGAGTGCGCATCAGCACCCAAGGTCGCAGCGACCACGACGAGTAGTTCTTGTTGGCGATGCAGAGCGTGTACACAGCAGCGCAGCCCGGTCAGCGCGTAGGCTTGCGGAACTTCAGCGTGAACCGATCGCTGTAGCCGCCCACTGTGGGACGCTGGCTGTCGAAGCGCAATTCGTCATCCGGACGGAAATGCAGATCGCTGAACGCTTCGAACTCGAAGCCTGCATCGAGCGCTTCCTTGATGATGATCACCGGATCGATACGACGCCAGTTCTCGCTGGTGGTTGGATCATTGTGACGACGCGTGTGATCGACCACGCCGTAGATGCCGCCCGGCTTGAGCGAAGCGAATACGGCCTTGTTGGCCATCGCACGCGCCCCCGGCGTCATGTTGTGCAGGTTGCGGAAGGTCAGCACCATGTCGACATTCTTGAGCGGAATCTCGATGGCGTCGGCGTCGAACACCCCGAATTGTCCACTTGGCTTGGTGGCGAACTTGCCCTCGGCAATCTTCACCTTGTCGAGGCCCCATTCTTTGAGTCGCGGCTCGAGTCGGGCGGCACCACCAAAGAGATGCAGCTGACCCTTGTCGGCGAGTACCTGCGCGAGGATCTTGGTGTACCAACCGGCTCCGGGCATGATTTCGACTACGGTCATGTCAGGCTTGAGGCCGAAGAATTCGAGGGTTTGGGCCGGCTTGCGTTCGCGTGCATCGCGGGCGCGCTCCTCGGGGGTACGAATCGAACTGGCCATGGCCTTTTCTACGGCCAAGACGGTCTCGCTCTTCGGTGCCGGGTTGCCCATTTGCGCACTGGCAAACGGGGCGAGGGCGAGCGAGGTGGCGATCAGCGAAGGAATCAAGAACTTCATGCACTGCTCCTATATGGAAGACCTGCAGTCGGGACAACCGATTCTGGCATGCTACCCTCGATCGACCAGAGCGGCGCCGGCTGCGCCGCGACTGAATGAAGGGGCGACCAATGGGTGATCGAGACACTGCAGTGCGCCTCAGCCGTCGTCGGCTGTCGGCAGGACTGTTTTCGACAGCAGGCTGGATCGCGTTGGCGGGGGGCAGTCTGTCGTGGGGCCGCGAGGCCATCGCGGCGGCGGCTGCCGTCGCGGCGCTGCCCGGCAAGCTGCCGACCCTCAAGCGTTTGACCCAGCGACCGCCTAATTACGAGACACCACTCGAATACTTTCGCAGCGCGCTGACGCCCAACGAGGCGTTTTTCGTGCGCTACCACCATCCGGTGATTCCGCAGATCTCCGCCGCGGATTTTCGGCTCGAGATCGGTGGTCCGGCTGCAGAGCGATCGCTGGTGCTCACGCTTGCTGAGTTGCGTGGCCTGCCGGCGAGCGAAGTGGTTGCGGTTTGCCAATGCGCGGGCAATCGCCGCGGGCTCTTCAATCCGCCGGTGGCCGGGTTGCAATGGGGGCACGGGGCGATGGGCAACGCGTGCTGGCGGGGGGTCCGTCTGGGTGACGTGCTGGCTCGCATCGGTCTCAAGCCTGGCGCCATCGAGGTGTCCTTCGATGCTGCCGATGCCGCGCCGCTCGAAGGCACGCCCGATTTCATCAAATCATTGCCGATGGCAAAGGCCCTGCATCCGGACACCTTGCTGGCCTATGAAATGAACGGCCAGCCGCTCCCCGAAGCCAATGGTTTCCCGCTCCGACTCGTCGTCCCCGGTTGGACCGCCACCTACTGGATCAAGCACGTCAATCGCATCAGTGTGCTCGATGTGCCCGAAAAAAACTGGTGGATGTCGACGGCGTATCGCATGCCGCGCGCAGCCTTTCCGCTGCTCGAGCGCTTCCCCTCGCAAGAGGCGGGCGAGCGTACGCCGGTGACCGAGATCGCCGTGAATTCATTGATCACTGCTGCTCCCGCATCGGGCGTCATGGTGGCGGGTCGCGACGAGATCTCGGGTATCGCCTGGGATGCGGGTCATGGTCTCGACCGCGTCGAAGCCTCGTTCGATGGCGGGGCTTCCTGGCTGCGTTGTACGCTTGGCGAGGACCTCGGTCGCTACTCGTTTCGCCGCTGGCGTCTCGACTGGCCGGCACTCGCGCCGGGGCGTCATGAACTCTGGGTGCGTGCTGCGAATCGTGTCGGACAAGTGCAGATCGAACAGGCCATCCCGAACCCCTCGGGTTACCAGCACAACGCCTATCATCGTGTGACGGTCGAGGTGCGCTCGTGAAGACTCCAAAGAAAATCATGCTCTGGCAGATTTTGCCCATGCTGTTGGCGAGTGGCGCACTGCAGGCTGAGCCCGAAGCGGCGCCGGGTGCGGGCCGCGAGGTGTTCATCGCCCGCTGCACGATTTGTCACAGCATCGACTACGTCGAGATGCATGCGCGCTTCGGCACGCGACAAGTGTGGGAGACGGCGGTCAATAAAATGCGCAATGCCTTCAAGGCGCCACTGACCGACGAGGAAGCGAAGCAGATCCTCGATTATCTCGAGCGGCAGTATGGTCCTCAGCGCACGATCGCGAGCAGCTCGATGTCGAACACCAGTGTCGCGCCCGGTTTGATCGCCGGCGGCGAGCCGCGATCACCGTAAGCGAGCTCGGCAGGGCACACGACGCGGCTGCGGCCGCCGACACGCATGGCCTGCAGCGCCTCGGTCCAGCAGGCAATCACGCCGCGCACCGGGAATTTGGCGGGTGTACCACGCTGCCGCGAACTGTCGAATACGGTGCCGTCGATCAGCGCGCCTTCGTAATGCACTTCGACATGGTCGGTCGGTGTCGGTTGCGCGCCGTCGCCCGGCTGTACGCGCTGAATGACAACGCCACTCGGGTGACGCTCGGAGTCGGGTGATTGGATGACGCTGGCCACGAACTCGGCACCGGCGGCCCGTTCGCGCGCCAGTGTGGCGTTGCGCCGCGCCTCCTGCATGGTGTGCAGGCCGGCTGCCTCGGCGGAGAGATCGACTTTGGGTGGCACGCCGGTCACGCCATCGGCGAGCCCCGCTTGCACCCAGTCGAGCTCCTGGTCGCTGAGCGCAAACGCTTCGAGGGTGCGCGAGATGAGTTGTCCCAAGGTGTAGAGCGTGCGCGCCTCGGCCGTGGGCAGTGCGTCGGTGGCGACGGCCGGGTCGGTGCTTGGCGCGCTCGCTCCGGGATTGGCCGCGACAGCGTGGCTTGTTAGCAGCGCTGCAACAAGGATCACGGCGGCACAGCTGATGTGCTGCAGCACCCCGCGGTCCAGCAAAGGCCAACGGTTCTTCATGATTTTTTCCCCCGTACACCATTCGGGTCCGCCCGCAAGCCCGCGAAACGACCCCAAAGATGGGATTTATATTGCGCCTCGCGGCGCCGCTGTCAATCACTGTGTCGATTTTTATGGCGATTTTTTGTGGCGATCGATTGCTGCAATAATCCCCCCTCTTATGACCCCGCCGCAAATGACGCCGCAAACCGTTCTCATCACAGGTGCCTCCGCCGGGATTGGCGCCGCCCTCGCGCGAGCCTATGCCCGACGCGGCGCGCGGCTCGCCCTGCTTGCCCGTCGCACCGAATTGTTGGAGTCGCTGGCCGGCGAGTTGCGGGCGCAGGGCGCTGAAGTGACCGTGCATGCCGGCGATGTGACGCAGGACGGTGATGTTGCGCGGGTGGTCGAGGCGCTGGCCGCGCGCGGTGTGGGTATCGATGTGGTCTATGCCAACGCCGGCTTTGGCGTCGCGGGCGCCATCCAAAAACTTTCGCTGGCCGATTATCAGCGGCAATTCGATACCAACGTGTTTGGCGTGCTGCGCACCATCAAGGAAACCCTGCCGGCGCTGCGTGCGAGCCGCGGGCACCTCGTGCTGGTGGGCAGCGTGGCCGGCCACGCCGCCTCGGGAGCCATGTCGGCCTATTCGATGAGCAAATTCGCAGTTCGGGCGCTGGCCGAGACCCTGCACGTAGACCTCGCGTCCGAGGGTATCGGCGTCACGCTGGTCTCGCCCGGATTCGTCGATTCCGACATTCGACGCACCAACAATCAGGGGGTGGTGCAGCCCGAGGCCCGCGATCCCATCCCCGCGTGGCTGCGCGTGAGTGCCGAGGCGGCGGCACGCGAAATTCTGCGCGGGGTAGACCGAGGTCGGGCGGAAATCGTCGTCACCGGTCACGGCAAGTTCATCGTTTTCATCGCGCGCCACTTTCCCGGCCTGCTGCGCTGGGCGGGTCGCCGGCTGTATCGGGGGCGACCCGAACCGGGCCGCGGGGGCTGAGGATCATGGCCCGAATCGACGCGCTGTTCCCGACCCTGCTCTACACCGCTGCCTTGCAGCGGGCCGGTACCGCCGAGTTCAACCGCCGGTTGCTGCGCGAATGCCTGCAGTTGCGCGCCGATGATCCGGCGGGGCGACGCTGGTCGGCGCGTCACTATCGGGGGGGCTACACGTCGTATGGTTCGCAGTGTCGGATGCAGCAATTTTCGCCGACGTTCGCCGAACTTGAGCGCAAAATTGCAAATCATGTGCGCAAATTCGTTGCGAATCTGGCGTTCGACATGCGCGGCCGTACGCTCGCTATGACCGATTGCTGGGTGAACATCATGCCGCAGGGCGTGGTGCACAGCCTGCACCTGCATCCGCTCGCCAGCATCAGCGGTACGTACTATGTCGCCACGCCGCGAGGTGCGTCGGGGCTCAAGTTCGAGGATCCGCGGCTCGATCGCTTCATGGCGGCACCGCCACGTCGCGCGGATGCCCCGAAAGCGCTGCGTACTTGGCACACCGTGCCTGCGAAGGCCGGGCAGGTGGTGCTGTTCGAGAGCTGGTTGCGCCATGAGGTGCCGCCCAACCCATCGAGCGCCGACCGGGTCAGCATCTCGTTCAACTTCAGCTGGTTCTGAAACCGCGCCTCGGTGGCCGCGAGTTTGGTTGACAGTCTCGGGGCCGCTCCCTAGAATCCGCGGCCTTTCTCGGGCATCCCTTGGTCGGGCTTCCCGAAAAACAGCGGCTTTCCAGCATCCGGGCCGCCCTCGCAAGGGGGTGGCCCGGATTGTCTGCGCAGGTCGCCCGCCGCAGCCGGTCGTCGAGCTGTCGGTCGTAGGTCCGGGTTCTCCTGCTTCGCCGCAGGATGTTTTGGCGGGCCTTGCGAGCGATGTCTCCTGTCCGGTCGTTTCGTTTCGTAAACGCTGAAGACTCTGGAGACTGCATGGCCACGACAGGTCAGCTGATTCGCGCCCCGCGCCGCACCCCGTCCGAAAAGACCAAGGTGCCCGCTCTCGGCGCAGCCCCGCAAAAGCGCGGCGTGTGCACTCGCGTGTACACCACCACCCCCAAGAAGCCCAACTCGGCGCTCCGCAAGGTTTGCCGCGTGCGCCTCGTCAACGGCTACGAGGTCACCTCGTACATCGGTGGCGAGGGCCACAACCTGCAGGAGCACTCGGTGGTGCTCATTCGCGGTGGTCGTGTGAAGGATCTGCCGGGTGTGCGTTACCACACTGTCCGCGGCACTCTCGACTGCGCGGGCGTCAATGATCGCAAGCAGGGCCGTTCCAAGTACGGCGCCAAGCGCGGCAAGAAAAAGTAAGGAGAGCGAACGATGTCACGTCGTGCACAAGCGCCGGTCCGCCACATCCTGCCGGATCCCAAATTCAACAACGACATGCTGGCCAAATTCATGAACGTCGTCATGAAGAGCGGCAAGAAGTCGGCCGCCGAACGCATCATCTACGGTGCGATCGATCGGATTGCCGAGAAGACTGGCAAGCAGGGTGGCGATGCCATTGCGCTGCTGTCGCAGGCTCTCGACAACGTCAAGCCGGTGGTCGAGGTGAAGTCGCGTCGCGTCGGCGGTGCCACCTATCAGGTGCCGGTCGAAGTTCGCGCCACGCGTCGGCAGACGCTCGCCATGCGCTGGGTCATCGAAGCGGCGCGTGGGCGCAGCGAGAAGTCGATGGCCTTCCGTTTGGCGCACGAACTCATGGAAGCGGCGGACAACCGTGGCTCTGCCGTGCGCAAGCGCGAAGAGACCCACCGCATGGCCGAGGCCAACAAGGCCTTCGCACATTACCGCTGGTAATCGTCGGACTTTCCGTCGACACAGGCTGCTTCGGTCATGGCCCGCATCACACCCATCGAGCGCTACCGAAATATCGGTATCTCCGCGCATATCGATGCGGGCAAGACCACGACGTCCGAACGCATCCTGTTCTACACCGGTGTCTCGCACAAGATCGGCGAGGTCCATGACGGCGCCGCCGTGATGGATTACATGGAGCAGGAGCAGGAGCGTGGCATCACGATCACCTCCGCTGCGACCACCTGCTTCTGGAAGGGGATGGACAAACAATTCCCCGAGCACCGCATCAACATCATCGACACGCCGGGGCACGTCGATTTCACCATCGAGGTCGAGCGCTCGCTGCGCGTGCTCGACTCGGCGGTGGCGCTGTTCTGTGCAGTGTCGGGTGTGCAGCCGCAGTCCGAGACGGTCTGGCGGCAGATGAACCGCTATGGTGTGCCGCGCATCGCCTTCGTCAATAAAATGGATCGCTCAGGCGCGAACTTCCAGCGCTGCGTCGAGCAGATCCGCAGTCGTTTGCGCGGTAATCCCGTGCCCATCCAGCTGCCGATCGGCGCCGAAGAGGCTTTCGAGGGCGTCATCGACCTTCTCAAGATGAAGGCGGTCTACTGGGACATGGAAACCCAGGGCATGAATTTCGAGTACCGCGATATTCCCGCGGAACTCCTCGCCGAGGCCGAAGCGGCCCGGCTGCGCGTGGTCGAGGCGGCGGCCGAGGCCAACGACGCGCTGATGAACAAATACCTCGAGGGTTCCGAACTCTCGCAGGACGAGATCAAGTCCGGACTGCGCGAGCGGTCCTGGAAGAACGAGATCGTGCTGTGCATGTGTGGCACGGCTTTCAAAAATAAGGGCGTGCAGGCACTGCTCGATGCGGTGGTCGAATACATGCCCTCGCCAGCGAATGTACCTGCGGTCAAAGGTCTCGACGAAGATGGCGAGGCGGTCACGCGTCCGGCGACCGACGAGGCGCCGTTTGCCGCGCTCGCGTTCAAGATCCTCAACGATCCTTTTGTCGGCAGTCTGACGTTCTTCCGCGTGTACTCGGGCGTGCTCAACTCGGGTGACTCGGTATACGTGCCGACCAAGAGCCGCAACGAGCGCATCGGTCGCTTGCTGCAGATGCATGCCTCCGATCGGACCGAGATCAAAGAAGTCCGCGCGGGTGATATCGCTGCGGCGGTCGGCCTCAAGGATGTCACCACGGGCGATACGCTCTGTGCCGAAGGCAAGGTCATCACGCTCGAGAAGATGGTGTTCCCGAACCCCGTCATCTCGGTCGCCGTGGAACCCAGGACCAAGGTCGATCAGGAAAAGATGGGGCTCGCGCTGCAGCGTCTCGCCAAGGAAGATCCTTCCTTTCGCGTGCACACCGACCAGGAGTCGGGGCAGACGATCATCTCGGGCATGGGCGAGTTGCACCTCGAAATCATCGTCGATCGCATGAAGCGCGAGTTCAAGGTCGAGGCCAATGTCGGCAAGCCGCAGGTCGCGTATCGCGAAACCCTGCGCGGCACGGTCGAGTCCGAAGGCAAGTTCGTGCGCCAGTCGGGCGGTCGCGGCCAGTACGGCCACGTGTGGCTCAAACTCGAGCCTAACGCGCTCGGCAAGGGCTATGAATTCGTCAATGCGATCGTCGGCGGCGCGGTGCCGCGCGAGTTCATTCCGGCGATCGACAAGGGCGTGAAGGAAGCCGTCGACACGGGTGTGGTGGCCGGCTATCCGATCGTCGACGTGAAGGTCACTGCCTTCGATGGCTCGTACCACGACGTCGACTCCAATGAAATGGCGTTCAAGATTGCAGGTTCGATCGGCTTCAAAGAAGGCTTCAAGAATGCGAAGCCCGTGATTCTCGAACCCATCATGAAGGTCGAAGTGGTGACACCGGAGGATTATTCCGGCGACGTCATCGGCGACCTCAACCGCCGCCGCGGCCAGATCACCGGCATGGAGGATTCACCCTCCGGCAAGGCGATTCTCGCCGAGGTTCCCCTCTCCGAGATGTTCGGTTACGCGACTTCCGTGCGTTCCATGAGTCAGGGTCGTGCGACCTTCACCATGGAATTCCACAAGTACATGGAAGTCCCGCCGAACGTCGCCGAGACCATCATCAACCGTTAACCGATTTCGCTTCGACGAGGAGATACACACGTGTCCAAGGAAAAGTTTGAACGCAGCAAGCCGCACGTCAACGTAGGGACGATTGGTCACGTTGACCACGGCAAGACGACGCTGACGGCGGCGTTGACGAAGG
>JBILGD010000173.1:0-3174 GCA_044351225.1 Steroidobacteraceae bacterium | reverse complement strand
TGCAGCTCGCGCAGCAAAAGATCGGCGAAGCCGCGCGGCACACCGGCGACGAATTGACGAATAGCCGTCATGCGCGTGGCGGCCAAGGCCGCAGATTGCGCGCCTGCGGCTTGATGTGGCGACAAAGGATTCGATACACATCGGCATCGAACCCATTGGCGAAATCCTGCCGATCGATGGACGTCGTCTTCGGCAGCTCGTCATCGTCGACACCGGCCACCACCGTGCCGAGATATTGCCAGCCCTCCACCACATGCCAATGACGCACGCCGAGCGCGCTGGTTTCTTCGACGGCGATCGCACCCGAATAGGGCCAGCTGCGCAACTTCAGTGGCGCAAGCAGCAGCTTGAGGCGAAGACCGTGCTTGAGCGGCGACTCGGTGCCCACACAAGCCCCGCCGCAGCGCCCGATCTGGAAGGCGAAACAGGAACCCTCGCCGCCCGCCTCGAGTCCGAGCACACGAAGACAAAGTTTATGTTCGCGTGCGAGCTGGACGAGCGCCGTCTGGGCCTGACGGGCACTGCGATAAAGTCCGAAGGCATCAAGCTCACTCGGCAGCGGACCCTCGAGTGCCTGCAAACGCGGTGGCCCACCTGCATCGTCGATGAGCCAGCTCCATTGCTCCCCGCCACCGCGCAGACGTCGGTTATAGACCGGTTGTAACTCGCGCACCAATTTCGCTTCGAGCAACAAGGCCCCGAGCTCACCCGCCGTCTCGGTCCATTCGATGCGACGCGTCTGCGCCGCGAGTCGCTGCGATTTCGCATCACGCGTCGCACCCATGAAATGCGCGAGCACCCGTTCGCGTAAATTTTTGGCCTTGCCCACGTAGATCAGCGACTCGGCTGCACCAGCGTCATTGTCGCCATAGAATCGATAGACGCCCGCCGCCTCGGGCAGATCGTCGATCAGCTCCGCCGGCAGATGCGCCGGCAAGGATGGACGGCGCCCCACGCGCTCGAGCGCCGCATCGAGCGTCGCCGCCGGCCAGGACGCGATCAGCTTGCCCCACAATTGCGCAAGCACCTGCGCATCGGGCAAGGCTCGATGACGCGCGCTACAGTTGAGACCATGCCGCGCAATCAAGGCATCGAGATTGTGGCGCTCGGCCTCGGGGTAGAGTTCGCGCGACAACCGTACTGTGCAGGCAAGCGGCGCCATGAAGTGTCTGCCCGCACGGCGCAGCTCGGCACGCACGAAACCGTAATCGAAGCGCGCGTTGTGCGCGACAAAGCGGCGTCCCGCGAGACGCGCATCGATTTCGTCGGCGAGTTCTTCGAAGGGCGGTGCCGCCGCGACCATGTCGTTGCTGATGCCGGTGAGTCGCTGGATCGACGGCGGGATCGTGCAGCCGGGGTTGACGAGCGAACTCCATTCCCATTCGACCCGCCCCTCGCGCATCGCGACGATGGCGATCTCGGTGATGCGATGCCAGGCAGGATGACCGCCCGTGGTCTCGACATCGACGAAGGCCACGGGACCCGCAGCCAGCCCACCGCACTGCGCGGTGGCCGGGGAATCGGCGGCCATCACCCGAGTTCGATCCAGGTCGTCTTGAGTTCGGTGTATTTGTCGAACGCGTGCAGCGACTTGTCGCGACCCATACCCGATTGTTTGTAGCCCCCGAATGGCACGGTAATGTCATCCGCGTCGTAGCAGTTGACGTAGACCATACCGGCACGCAGGCGTCGCGCGATGCCATGCGCCGTCGAGAGGTCGCGACTCCAGACTGCCGCTGCAAGGCCATACTCGCTGTCGTTGGCGATGCGCACGGCCTCCGCGGGATCGTCGAACGTGATGCAAGCCAGCACCGGACCAAAGATTTCCTCGCGCGCAATGCGCATGCCGGGCGTCACGCGATCGAACACGGTCGGTTCGATGTAGTAGCCGCCACTGTCGCGACGCGCCTGTGCGCCACCCACATGCAACTGCGCGCCCTCCTGCTGCCCGCTCTCGATGTAGCCGAGCACGCGCCCAAGCTGTGTTTCGTCGACGATCGCACCAAGGCGCGTTGCCGGATCGAGCGGGTCGCCAGGGACGAGCTCGCGCGCTACCTTGGCGATTCTTTCGAGCATCGCCTCGCGTACCGACTCATGCACCAGCAAACGCGAGCCCGCCGAACACATCTCGCCCTGATTGAAAAAGATGGCATACGCCGCCGCGGTAGCCGCCGCATCGATATCCGGACAGTCGGCAAGCACGATATTCGCCGACTTGCCGCCGCACTCGAGACCGACGCGCTTCATGTTCGATTGCGCGGCGTACTGCATGACGAGTTTGCCGGTCGCGGTCGAGCCGGTGAAACCGATCGCATCGACGTCCATCGACTGGGCGAGCGCCTTGCCCGCCGTACCGCCGAAACCCGGCACGACGCTGAACACGCCGGGCGGAACGCCCGCCTCGATCGCCAGCTGTGCAAGCTTGATTGCGCTGAGCGGTGATTTCTCCGAGGGCTTGAGAACCAAAGAATTACCGGCTGCGAGTACTGGTCCGAGCTTCCACGCCGTCATGATGAGCGGGAAATTCCACGGCACGATGGCACCGACCACACCAACCGGCTCGCGCGTGATGGTGGCGAGCGCACGAGGTCCGGTGGGCGCCACTTCGCCATAGATCTTGTCGATCGCTTCGGCGTACCACTCGATGCAGCGTGCCGTCGAGGGCACGTCCACCTTGAGTGAATCGCCGATCGGCTTGCCCATGTCGATCGTCTCGAGCAGGGCGAGCTCTTCCTTGTGCTTCAAGATCAGCTCGGCAAAGCGCCGCAGCACGCGCTTGCGCTGCGACGGCGAGCGCTCGGACCAGACGCCTGCCTCGAACGCCCGCCGCGCCGCAGCAACGGCGATACGCACATCCTCGACGTCACAGGCGGCGACCTGCGCGATCAACCGACCATCGATCGGACTCTTCTTGTCGAAGGTGGCGCCGCTCGCGGCGGGTACAAGGCGACCATCGATGAACGCGGCAGACTCCGGACGCAGCGCCCAGGCACGGTCATGCCATGGCGAACTTGTGAGGTCAGACATGACAAAAGTGTAGCAGCCCACTGCACTATCGCTCCGCGTCGTTGGCACCCTCCGCACCAAAGCGGTGCGAGAAGCACTGTAAAAACCAGACTCCGGGCCGTGATAATCCTTTTTCAAGGCTGGCATGCGCCTTGCTGGATAAAACAT
>JBILGD010000172.1:0-3207 GCA_044351225.1 Steroidobacteraceae bacterium | reverse complement strand
CTGAAAATGTTCGTTGCCCGAATCCCAAGTGCGGGCCGTGAGCTCGGCGAGTGCGGGCGCGAGCGTGTGGACCGGATTTTCGGCGAAATGCGGATAAGCCACATGCCCTTGAACGCCGTGCACGGTGAGACGACCCGAGAGCGAGCCGCGACGACCGATCTTGATCGTGTCGCCGAGCGCTTTTTCGCTCGAAGGTTCGCCCACGATGCAGTAGTCGATGCGTTCGCCACGCGCGTTCAGGGTCTCGACGACGCGTTTGGTGCCATCGACCGACGGGCCTTCTTCGTCGCTCGTGATGAGAAACGCCAAAGTACCGCGGTAATGCGGGCTTTGACGCACGAACTCTTCGGTGGCCGTGATCATCGCTGCAAGACCGCTTTTCATGTCGGCGGCGCCGCGCCCGAACAACACGCCGTCACGGATCGTCGGCACGAAAGGATTGGTGCGCCACTCCTCGAGCGGCCCCGTAGGCACGACATCGGTATGTCCCGCGAAGCACACGACCGGCCCCGCTTGTCCGCCATGGCGCTTCGCCCAGAGGTTTTCGACGCTGCCAAAGCGCAGCGACTCGACCTCGAAGCCGAGCGCGGCAAGGCGCCGCCCCATGACCTCCTGACAACCCGCGTCAGCCGGGGTCACCGAGTTGCGGGCGATGAGGTCCTGAGTCAGTTCGAGGGTGGCCGACATGGGGCCTCCTTATAGGGGCGGGGGGCAGGGGATGCAAGCCGTCCGCGCATGAAATATTTCTGAAACATTAACGTCATATTCTTTCAACCGACCCTTGATGGAGATACGAAAATGCTCGACCGGAACCTGCTTCTCGCCGCCGCCACCGCGCTCGCTGTCGTCGCTGCCCCCGTGGGCTCGGCGCAAGCCGCACGCGACTTCATCAACGTGGTCGGTTCGTCGACCGTGTACCCCTTTACCACGACCGTGGCGGAGCAACTCGGTCGTCAGGGCCGCTTCAAGACGCCGAAAGTCGAGAGCACCGGCACGGGCGGTGGCATCAAGCTATTTTGCAATGGCTTGGGACCGCAGCACCCGGATGTGGTCAACGCGTCGCGCCGCATGAATGCGTCCGAGTTCGATTCCTGCAAGAAGAACGGCGTCACCGGGATTGTGGAGGTGCGTGTCGGCTATGACGGCTTGACGATCTCGGAGAACAAGCGCGGTCCGAAACTCGATCTGACGCGCAAGCAGGTCTATCTCGCACTCGCCAAGCAGGTGCCGGATCCGGCCAACCCGACCGTGCTGATTGCCAACCCCTACAAACTTTGGAGCGATATCGACAAGTCGCTGCCCAAGGTGAAGATCGAAGTGCTCGGTCCGCCGCCGACCTCGGGCACGCGCGATTCGTTCCACGAGCTTTACATGGAAGCCGGTTGCCGCGCGTATCCTTGGATCAACACGTTGCGCACCCAGGACGAGAAGCGCTTCAAGCGCGTCTGCCACACGGTGCGCGAGGATGGCGCGTTCATCGAGGCGGGTGAGAACGACAATCTGATCGTGCAGAAGCTCGAAGCCAACCCGAACGCTGTCGGAATCTTTGGCTTCAGTTTCCTCGAGGAAAATCTCGACAAGGTTCGTGGTTCGAAGATCGAAAACGTCGAGCCGACCTACGAAACCATTGCCTCGGGCAAGTTCCCCGCCTCGCGTCCCCTCTTTATTTACGTCAAGAAGGCGCATATCGGCGTGATTCCGGGCTTGCAGGAATTCGTCAATGAATATGTGAGCGAGAAGGCGCTCGGCGAGGAAGGTTATCTCGTCGATCGCGGACTCGTACCGCAGCCCAAGACGGATCTGGCCAAGACCCGCGCGGACGTGAAGTCACTCAAGAACTTCGCGCCGTAAAACCGGAGGACTTCCATGACGATTCGGTCACTTGCCGCCGCCGCGGTCATCGCGGCGGTCACGGGAGCGGCTTGCCTCGCGAACGCCGCAGCGGTCGAGCCAACGAGCACCGCGCAGGAACTCGCTGCACTGCGCGCGCAGCTTCTGGCGCTGCAGGAGCGGCTCGCGCAGCTTGAGCAGGCACATCAGGCGCAGGAGACCGTCAACAGCGAGTTGCAGGAGTCGATCGATCGCACCTCCGATAATCTCGCGCGCACGGTGGGCGAGGGCGCAAGCTCGGGGTGGATGGGTCGTTGGGTATGGCAGGGTGATCTGCGGGCACGCAACGAGCATATCGATCAGGAAGCGACGATCGCCGAGCGAAATCGAAACCGCTTTCGGTTGCGCGTCGGTGCGGTGGCGCGGGTCAACGACAACACGCGTGTCGAAGTGCAGTTTGCGAGTGGCGAGGGCGCGGATGCGCGCTCCGCGAATCAATCCTTTACCGATGTCAATTCGCGCAAGGCGCTCGATCTCGACATCGCTCAGGTGGAGTGGGCGCCGAATGATCAATGGCGGTTGACCGTCGGCAAGATGCGTCAGCCCTGGGTGCGCACCTCGAGCTTTTTCTTTGATGGTGACATCAATCCGGAAGGGCTCGCACTCCGTTGGCAGCCGCGGGCAAACGGCTTCTTCGGCACGCTGTTCGCCACCGAGCTCGCCGAACGGGCGACGGCAGCCGATTCAGGCGTGTTGGGTGCGCAGATCGGCTGGCGCGAGGCGCGCTCGGATGGCCGCCGCTGGCTGCTCGCAGGCGCGTTCTATGATCACTTCGCCGTGCGTGGCTACAACCCTTTTCAGGGTGCGAGCAGCGTCTCGGCGGGCGTCGGTAGCTACGGCAACACGACGACCACGAGCGCGTCGGTCTGCCGCAGGGCGGTCGGTGTGTCACCGTGCCTCGCCAACGACTACAACATCGTCGAGCTGCTTGGTGAGTATCAGTTCAACGTCGGCGAGCAACCCTTGTTGCTGTTTGCCAATCTGGCGCAGAACATGGCAGCCGAGGCGGCAGGGTCGACACCCGGGAGCCTGGACTCGGCCTACGCCGCGGGGTTCACCTTCGGACGCGCCACGGCCAGCATCCCGGGTACTTGGGAGCTCGGCTATCTCTATCAGATCGTTGAGAAGGATGCGTTGTTCGCACAGTGGATCGATTCGGACTTCGCTGCGGGCAACACCGACGGTGGCGGTAGTGCATTTCGAGCGGCCTATCAGGTTTCGCGCAATGGGCGATTCAACCTGACCTACATGCTGAATGAGACCAATCGTGATGTCGGTGCCGCGGTCACCGTGCCGAGCGCACGGACGCTCCTCGAT
>JBILGD010000024.1:0-29269 GCA_044351225.1 Steroidobacteraceae bacterium | reverse complement strand
CTTCGCGCAGCGCCACACGGCTGAGACCACCCGGCACCATGCTCACATCGCGCCCCGAGAGCACGAAGGGCCGCAGGTCCACATGGCGCGGCGCGAGGCCCTGCTCGACGAAAGTCGGACAGGCCGATAGCGAGAGCGTCGGCTGTGCAATGTAGCGCGCTGGATCGGCGATGATGCGCTCGCGGAATGCCTCGATCTCGGCGCGCGAGGCGCACGGGCCGATCAGCATGCCGTAGCCGCCTGCCCCGTGTACTTCTTTGACCACGAGTTCATCGAGATGGGCGAGCACATGCGCGAGATCTTCGGGGCGACGCAGGATCCAGGTCGGCACGTTGGCGAGTACGGGTTCTTCGCCAAGATAAAAGCGGATCATCTCCGGCACGTAGGGATAGGTCGACTTGTCATCGGCAATGCCGGTGCCCACCGCGTTCGAGATCGTGACGCGCCCGGCGCGATAAGCAGTGAGCAATCCCGGCACGCCAAGCATTGAGCCCGGTCGAAAGGCGAGCGGGTCAAGGAAATCGTCATCAATGCGTCGATAGATGACATCGACACGGCGCGGTCCCTGCGTGGTGCGCATGTAGACGAACTCGTCATCGACGAAGAGGTCCTGACCTTCGACGAGTTCGATGCCCATCTGCTGCGCGAGAAAAGCATGCTCGAAATACGCGCTGTTGTGTGCGCCAGGCGTCAGCAGCACGACGGTTGGATCACGTACGCCCGCCGGTGCGACGCTGCGCAGCGTCTCGAGCAACAAATCGGGGTAATGTTCGACGGGCGCCACGTTGTAGCGCGCGAATAGCTCGGGAAAGAGCCGCATCATGGCCTTGCGGTCTTCGAGCATGTAGGAGACACCGGAGGGTACGCGCAGGTTGTCTTCGAGCACGTAGTACTCGCCGGCTCCCGCACGCACGAGATCGATGCCGGCGATGTGCGCGTAGACGTCCATCGGTACGGCGATGCCCTGCATCTCGGGGCGATACTGCACGTTGCACAAGACCTGTTCGGCAGGAATCCTGCCGGCGCGCAGAATCTCCTGATCGTGGTAGACATCGTGCAGAAAAGCGTTGAGCGCGGTGACGCGCTGTCGCAAGCCGCGCTGCAAATGCGTCCATTCGGCCGTCGGAATGATGCGCGGTACGATGTCGAAGGGAATCAACCGCTCGGTGCCGGTCTCGTCCCCATAGACAGCGAAAGTGATACCGGCACGCCTGAAGAGCGTGTCCGCCTCGGCGCGTTTTTCGTTGATGCGCTCGGCGGGGGTCGCCGCGAGCCACTCAGCATAGGGCAGGTAATGCGGGCGCACCGACGCATCGTCCGCGTACATCTCGTCCAGGATCCGTGCCTGCGCCATCAACCGGGCCTCCCGCACCCGATCATATACGAGGCGGCGCGCCGATCTGCTACCAAACCTTGCCGCCGATGTAGCGTCCGGCGGCAGGCAGGTGCGGGTAGTACTCGATCGAAGCGAACGCGCCGTGCTGCACATACGGATCGTTCTCGATGATTTCCTTGGCGCGGGTCAGACTACGAGTGTGCAAGCAATACAGACTGCCGACAGGCGGGTTGTCGCCACCGTCGACGCCGTTGTCGTACAACGGCCCCGCGACATTCAACTCGTCCATCACGGTCTCGATGTACGCAAGATGAGCAGCCGTGTGCGTCGCTCGCACCAGCGCGCCATTCGGCCCGTCACGACAGATCACCACGAACGCGGTCTTTTCGAATTTTGCCGACATGGCGGGCTGCTCCTGAAGGGGGGAGGGGGGAGATTTCAGGATAGCAGCCCGCCAGTCTGTGGAAAGCGGACGCACCGGCTAGCGTGCGTCCCGGTACGCAGGCTCACGCAGCGAGCGACACCTCCGCAGAAACGCTCGACTGTTCGAGCACTACGGCCACGGCGTGCACTACAGCGGCGATGCGTACCGCGCTCTGGATCGCCTCGCGCGAAACTTCGTGCTTGCGCAGCAGTTTCTCGTGCGATTCGATGCACAGACCGCACCCGTTCACCGCCGACACTGCGAGCGAGTACAACTCGAAGTCCAGCTTGTCGATGCCCGGGTTGGCCATCACGTTCATGCGCAGCCGCGCGGGCATCGTTTGATAGTCCGCGTCGCCGACGAGATGCAGGAAGCGGTAATAGACGTTGTTCATGCCCATGATGGCCGCCGCTGCCTTTGCGCCGTTGATGCCCGCCTCGTCGAGTTCCGCCCGCGCGGCCTGCTCGATGGCTTGCGCGAGTGGCAGGTGGCGCGCGGCGAGCGCCGTCGCGAGTGCCGTGCCCCAGACCTGCTTCGCGGTGAGCCCCGGCGCACCCTGCACGGTGAGCACCGAACCCAGATTCAGCCGCAGATCGCGCGCGTAGTCAGGGATCGAATCCCGCAAGGCTTCGAGCGTGCTCATGATCAGGCCGCCTTCAGCGTGTCTTCGCCCTTCTGCCAGTTGCAGGGGCAAAGCTCGTCGGTCTGCAACGCATCGAGTACGCGCAGCACTTCATCGGGCGAACGACCGACGTTCAGATCGGTGACGTAGACGAAACGGATCACGCCCTGCGGATCGACGATGTAGGTCGCACGCTGAGCCACACCGGCTTCGGCGTCGATGATGCCGAGCGCCGCGCTCAGTTCGCGCTTGATGTCCGCCAGCATCGGGAACGGCAGGTCCTTCAGTTCCGACTTGCTGCTACGCCAGGCGAGATGCACGAATTCGCTGTCGGTGCTCACACCGTACAGCTGCGCGTCACGCGCGGCGAATTCCTTGTTCAATTTGCCGAAAGCGGCAATCTCGGTCGGGCAGACGAAGGTGAAGTCCTTCGGCCAGAAAAACACGATCTGCCACTTGCCGGCGGCGCTCGCGTTGGTGAAGGGCTGAAATGCGGTCTTGATATCGTTGCTGACGACACCCGTGAGCGCAAACTGCGGAAACTGTTGGCCGATGCCGATCATGAAAAATCTCCTGGTGGATAAGTTGTTCGAGATGCGCGCAGATTGCCCGCCGGGTAATCGACAATCCAATCGATTGATGTGATGATTTCGATAGACGCCGTGTATGAGCGCCGAAGCCCGGGACAGACCCCATGGCCGATATCAAACTGAAAGATCTGCGCTACCTCATCGCGGTCGCTGACACCGGACATTTCGGCCGTGCTGCCGAACGTTGTTTCGTCAGCCAGCCGACGCTCTCGGCACAGCTCAAGAAACTCGAGGACTATCTCGGCGTGCCGCTGGTCGAGCGTCAGCCGCGCAAGGCGCTGCTCACTCCCGCCGGTACCGAGATCGTTACCCGTGCCCGGCGCATCGTCGAGGCCACCGACGAGGTGGTCGAGATCGCCCAGGCACACCGCGAGCCGCTCGCCGGTCGCTTGCGTATCGCCTTTCTGCCCACCATCGGTCCCTACCTGCTGCCGGTGATCGCGCCCAAACTGCGCAAGGCGCTGCCACGTCTTGAGTTGATGCTCTACGAATACCAAACCGCGCCGATGCTCGAGCGTCTGCGTAACGGCGAAATCGACATGGGCGTGCTCGCCCTGCCGGTGGACATGGACGGGCTCGCAGCCAAGCCGCTGTACGACGAGCCCTTCACGATCGCGGCGCCCGCCAATCACCCGCTCGCCGATCGCAAGCAGGTCAAGCTCGAGGATCTGCGTGGCGTGACACTGCTGCTGCTCGAAGATGGGCATTGCCTGCGCGATCAGGCGCTTGATGTCTGCAATCGCATCGACGTTCAGGAAAAACAGGATTTTCGCGCCACCAGCATCGAAACCCTGCGGCAGATGGTCGCTGCCGGCGCAGGAGTCACCTTGATGCCAGAGCTCGCCACGCGCGGAGGTCACGCTACGCCGCGCGGCCTCGTATTCCGGCCCTTCGCCAAGCCCGCGCCGACTCGCCGCATCGGCGCCGTATGGCGCCGCAGCTCGCCGCGCCGCGTGGCCATCGAGGCCGTGAATCAAGTCATTGCAGGGCACGCGCTGTGAACGCAACGTTACTCTGGCTGCGGCAGGATTTGCGTATTGCGGATCATCCGGCACTGCAGGCGGCGATCGAGCGCGGCGCTCCCGTGATTCCGGTTTTTCTTTGGTGCCCGCAGGAAGAAGGCGTATGGACGCCGGGCGCGGCCTCGCGCTGGTGGCTGCATCATTCGCTCGACGCGCTGCGCAGCGACTACGCCAAGCGTGGCGCTACCCTCATCATTCGCCGCGTCGACGATTCGCTCGCGGCACTGCGTGCGCTGGTGCGCGAAACTGGCGCCGATGCGGTCTACTGGAGCCGACGTTACGAACCGCTCGTGGTCGCGCGCGATCGTCGCATCAAGGACCATCTACGCGCCGATGGGCTCGAGGCACGCAGCTTCAATGCGGCGCTGCTCACTGAACCGTGGGACGTGCAGAACTTGAGCGGCAAGCCATTTCAAGTCTTCACGCCCTACTGGCGCAAGGTGTCGGCGGCGCTGGAGTTGCCCGCGCCCTTGCCAGCACCGAGACGCATTCCTGCGCCCGCACGGCATCCCGACTCGATCGAGCTCGACGAACTGCAGCTCTTGCCTGAAATCCGTTGGGATACAGGCATGGCTCGCGCCTGGACACCCGGAGAGCGCGGCGCCGCCCGGCGCCTCGACCAGTTTCTCGATGGCCCGGTCAAAGATTACGGTGAGACACGCAATCTGCCGGCTGACGCTGGCACCTCTCGTCTTTCGCCGCACCTGCACTTCGGCGAAATTTCGCCGCGACAGATCTGGCATGCCGCCCCGCGGTGGCGCGGCAGTCAATTCATGGCCGAGATAGGCTGGCGCGAATTCGCCCATCATCTGCTCTACCACTTTCCGCACACCACCGATGCACCGCTGCGGGCGGATTTCGCCCGCTTTCCATGGCGGGAAGACGCGCACGAACTACGTGCCTGGCAACGTGGCGAGACCGGCATTCCGCTCGTGGATGCCGGTATGCGCGAATTGTGGGAGACGGGCTGGATGCACAACCGCGTGCGCATGGTAGTCGCGTCGTTTCTGGTCAAGAACCTGCGCATGCACTGGTTGCACGGGGCGCGCTGGTTCTGGGACACGCTGGTCGATGCCGACCTCGCCAGCAACACGCTCGGCTGGCAGTGGGCCGCCGGTTGCGGCGCCGATGCTGCGCCCTACTTCCGCGTGTTCAATCCGCAAAGTCAGGCCGAAAAATTCGACCCGCAGGACGAGTACATCCGTCGTTGGATCCCGGAACTCTCTGGCAAGGCGGGGGCTGCTGGGCGCGGCCCTTACCCTGCACCGATCGTCGATTTGAAGGCCTCACGGGAAGCCGCACTCGCGGCCTTCAAGACACTCCGAAACTGAATTCCTTTTAGATTGATCTATTTTCGATTGTTAAAGAGACGAACCATGGTTAAACATATTGTGATGTGGCGCCTGAGAGACAAAAGCACAAAGGATGCTGACGCCGGACGGATCAAGGAATTACTGGAATCATTGACGGGACGGATCCCCGGACTGCTGAAGATCGAGGTCGGCGTCAACTTCATCGAAGACGCCAATTCGGCCGATGTCGTGCTTTACAGCGAATTCATCGACGCCGCCGCTCTCGCCGGGTATCAGGTGCATCCGCTACATCTCGAGGTGGTGCCACAGGTCAAGGCGCTCACCGTTGAGCGGCGCTCGGCCGACTACCTGGTTTAAGGGATCTGCGGAGGACGCCGCAACGCACCGGTCAATGGCACGGCCAACACGACTGGCGATTGCGACCGGCGCGTGATCCGCGGCGGCTCCTGGTTCGACGGCGCAGAGGGCATTCGCGCCACGGCGCGCGGTGAAGATGCCATCGGCAGCCGCTACAGCACCCGCGGCTTCCGCCTCGCACGAACGAACTGAGTCGCCATGCTGCCGGCGACGAGCGCGCTGCTCGTCTCGCTGCTCGTCTCGCTGCTCGTCAGGCGACCGCAGCGCTGATTGCGCGCCGCTGCCGTTCATCCGGCAGCGGTCCCTGTGCAGCAGCAAGGTTGTCCTGCAGATTGCGCAATTTACCGGTGGCCGGAATCACGCAGGTGACCGCCGGATGCGCGATCACGAACTTCAACAGCAACTGCGCCCAGCTGGTGCAGCCGATTTCGCCCGCCCACGGCGGTAACGGACGCTCCTTGAGACGCGCGAAAATCTTGCCGTCATCGAAGGCACGATTGACGATCACTGCCACACCTTTATTGGCGCAGAGCGGCAACAATCGCTGCTCGGCTGCGATCGTGGTCGCCGAATAATTGAACTGTACAAAATCGAGCGGCTCGCGTTCGATCACCTCGGCGAGACGCTCATGCGACTCGACGGTGTAATGCGTGATGCCAATGTAACGGATGCGGCCTTCGTCCTTCCAGCGACGCAGCGTGCGCAACTGCACCTCGTGGTCCAGCAGGTTATGCACCTGCATGAGCTCGATCTTCTTGCGTCGCAGCAACTCCATCGAGCGTGTCATCTGCGCGATGCCCTCGCGTTCGCCGCGCGTCCAGACCTTGGTGGCGACAAAAGCGCTCGACTGCATCTGCGAGGTGAGCAGATCGCCGAGCACGGTCTCCGCCGAGGAGTACATCGGCGAGGTGTCGATCAGCGTGGCGCCTGCGGCAAAGAATCCACCCAGCACCGCGGCGAGTGGGTCGCGTTCGCGGGCGTCGACTCCCACCTCGAAAGCACCCGAGGTGCCAAGACCGATCACGGGCAACAATTCGCCGCTCTTGGGAATAGGTCGACGGATCAAAGATTTTGCGTCTGCTGCAAGTAGCGAGCAGCTGGCCGCGACGGCACCCACAGCCGTCGCAGCACGCAGAAACTCGCGGCGATCGAGCGAGGTCACGCCCCAGGTCATACCAGTGCAGCGTCGGTTTCGAGCACGCTCGCAGCGCCCGCCTGCACGACCTTGGCCTGGGCGTGGGCCAACGGCAGCACGTGCGTCACGTAAAACCGCGCCGAGGCCAGCTTGCCGCGCAGAAAATCGGCGTCCGCAGCGCTCGTTGCCAGTCGATGAACTGCAATCTTTGCCGCCCGTGCATGCATCCAGCCGCCAAGCACGTAACCCGCGAGACGCAACAGCGGCACTGACACCGCCAACGCGTGCTCAGGACCTCGTGTCCAAGCCTGCAGCGCATGCTGCACGGCGCGCTCCAAGCACTCGACGCCCTCCAGCACTGCCACGCGAATCTCCTCGAGCGCAGCCTCGTGAACGGAAGCCGCGGATGAATCCGCCCCGGCGCGCAGGTCGGCGCGCAGGTCGGCGAGCAAGGCCGCCATCGCGGCGCCGCGATCACGCGCCAGTTTGCGGCCGATGAAATCATTGGACTGGATCGCGGTCGTGCCTTCGTAGATGGTGGTGATGCGCACGTCGCGGTAGGGTTGCGCCGCGCCGGTTTCTTCGATGAACCCCATGCCACCGTGGATCTGCACACCGAGCGAGGTGATATCGATGCCCGCCTCGGTGCTGCAACCCTTGACCACGGGGATGAGCAGATCACCGCGGGTTTGTGCACGCTGACGCAGCGCTTCGTCGGGATGGTGTGCGCCGAGATCAAGCTGCGAAGCGGCATAGAGCGCCACGGCACGCAGCGCTTCAACCTGCGAGCGCATGGTGAGCAGCATGCGCTTGACGTCGGGGTGATGAATGATCGGCGAAGGGCCGTTCAGCCCCGCCACGGGCGGCTTGCCCTGCACGCGCGTGCGCGCCCACTCGGCCGCTTGCTGGAACGCACGGTCCGCGACGGCATAGCCCTCGAGGCCCACAGACAGGCGCGCCGCATTCATCATCACGAACATGTATTCGAGCCCGCGATTCGGCTCACCGACCAGATAACCGATCGCGCCGTCCTTCTGGCCGTAGGCCATGACGCAAGTTGGGCTGCCGTGGATGCCGAGCTTGTGCTCGATCGACAGGCAACTGACGTCGTTGCGCGCACCGAGTGAACCGTCGGCCTCCACCAGCACCTTCGGCACGATGAACATCGAGATGCCTTTAACGCCCGGCGGTGCACCATCGATGCGTGCCAGCACGAGGTGGATGGTGTTCGGCGTGAAGTCCTGCTCGCCGTAGGTGATGAATATTTTTTGACCGAACAGGCGGTAGTGATCGCCCGCCGGCGCGGCGCGCGTACGAATCGCGGCGAGATCCGAGCCCGCCTGCGGCTCGGTGAGATTCATGGTGCCGCTCCACTCGCCGCTCACCATGTTCGGCAAATACGCCGCCTTCTGTTCGGCTGTACCGTAATGATCGAGTGCCTCGATTGCACCCTGTGTGAGCATCGGACACAGTTTGAAGGCGAGATTGGAGGCTGCCCATAATTCTTCGACGGCCGTACCGATGACAGCCGGCATGCCCTGACCGCCGTACTGTTGCGGCGCGCGCAACGCCGGCCAGCCGCCCTCGACGTACTGACGGTAGGCCGCCTTGAAACCCTGCGGCGTGACGACGCCTTCGGGGCTCCAGCGCGCGCCTTCGCGATCGGCGGACTTGTAGAGCGGGTCGAGCACGTTCTCGGCGAACTTGCCGGCCTCCTCGAGAATGGCGTCGGCGATCTCCGGCGAGTAATCGGCGAAGGCGGGGCAGGCCTGTAAAGCGGGCTCGTCGAGCAACTCGTGGATGACGAACTGCAGATCCTTCAGCGGTGCGCGATACATGGGAAACACCTTCCGCCGGATGCAGACCGGCCTGTGGGAGCGGGGGTGGGAGTGATTTTACCCTGCCAGAGCCGGAACGAGGTTCGCACCCAGAAATTCGACAAAGGACGACACGCGCGGATCGGCCGCAAGACGCCCAGGGTACACGGCACACAGCGGCGCCTGCGCGGGTGGCTGCCAATCCGGCAGCACCCGCTTCAGGCGCTGCGTGGCAAGACCCTGCTTGCAGAGAAACTCGGGCAAGAGGCCGATGCCGAGCCCGGCCGCCACGGCGGAGTGCAGCAACGCCGGATCGTTCACGGCGAGCTTGGGACGCAGACTGACTTCTTCGCGACGCTGGCCATTGGCAAGACGCAACACGAAGTTCGCCCCGGGCGGAGTCTCCGGGGTCAGCAAATCGAACCGACCGAGGTCTGCTGGCGTGGCGGGCTCGCCTGCCTTTTGCAGGTAGGCCGGGGTCGCGCAGAGCAGGGTGGGCGGCGTCCCCAGCACCTTCGAAACCCGCTGCGGATTAGGGTCGACCCCGGCACGAATGATCAGCTCGTAGCGCTCGGCCGTGTCGGCATCGACATCGCCAAGATCGACGTCCAGCGGAATGCCGGGATAGCGCTCGAGGAATCGCGGCACGAGGGGGGCCAGCAGAATGCGTCCGCTCGTAGTCTCGGCGAGGACTCGCAAGGGTCCCTGTCGCGACTCGGCAAGCTCGGCCGCGAGACGCCGCACCTCATCGGTCGACGCGAGGATCGCACGGCAGGCGGGTAGCAGACGCTCGCCGGCCGGGGTCAGTCGAAGCCTGCGCGTAGTACGCGTCATCAGCGGCAAACCGAGCTCAGCCTCGAGTTCGGCGATCGCCCGACTGACCGCCGCCTTTGGCACGCCGAGCGCACGGGCGGCCGCCGAGAAACCATTCAGATCGATGACCTTGGCGAAGGTCGCCATATGGGCTGGTGACCAGAACTGCGACACGGGTGAGACTCCGACCTCAAAATTAGGCCTTATTGTTTTACCGGAGAATCAAAATTGCAAGTGAGTCTGCATGAAATCAGGCCCCAACGGTTTACCATGTCGGTCACGAAAAACCCCGACTTCGGAGAACGAACGTGATGCGCCGTACCCTAGCCACCCTCTCGCCG
Source organism: Steroidobacteraceae bacterium (assembly GCA_044351225.1). GTDB lineage: Bacteria > Pseudomonadota > Gammaproteobacteria > Steroidobacterales > Steroidobacteraceae > UBA964. The sequence goes on along the minus strand of JBILGD010000024.1, from coordinate 19,499 downwards.
CTGCTCCTTGCTCTCGCCGGCGCGGCCACACAAACCGCCCCCGCACAGGACAACCTGCTCGGGCCAGCCGCCACCCGCGAAGGCGACGCTGCACTCGTCTGGGCCGCCAAGCAAACCTGCGGCACGACCGAAGAGGGCGTGCACCGCTACGGCGTCTGGGAGGGCAAGCTCTATAGCCGCTCGCCGGGCGAGAAAGACCGCCACGTTTTCAACGTGATCGGCATCAACACCCGCCAATGCGAACGCCACACCGACCCGGTGCGCGGGGCGGGCTATCGCAGCGTGTCGCGGGAGATCATGGTCTACCTCGACCCCAGGACCAACGAGATCATCGATCGCTGGCAGAACCCGTGGACCGGCGAGACGGTGGAGGTGATCCATGTCGCCAATGACCCGGTGAACATGCGTCAGCCGCGATTCGTGCGCGAAGCCGACGGCTCGCCGCTGCGGGTCACGCTGCGCCAGTACGGCGACTCGCTGGTCTCCTCACGCGAGGTGCCACTCTTTTACGAGAACCCGCTAGGCGGGGCGTATCAGGACTACGTCGGCGGGACCTACCACGCGATGGAGATCTTCAACGACTACTACCGGGCCGCCGACTTCTTCGACGAGAAGCGCACCCGACTCAGCGAATCGCTGATCTCCTGGCAGCGTCTCTCAGGCTGGCTGCCGTGGATGAAGATGCGTGACCGCCCCGGTGTGATGGTGTTCAACGCCACGGGGTTCTCGACCTTCGACAAGGCGCGCATCCCGCCGCGGCTGCTGCAGGTCCTCTCCACCCGCTACCCCGACTACCTCGTGCCGCCGCCGCTCGGCGATCGCCGCGACAATGCAACCACCTGGACGGTCACCAAGAAATGGATCGACGATCGTCGCAACTCGGAGAAAAAGTAATGTCCCTCAGCGTTCATTCGGTCACCGTTGAAGTGTTCGTGCCACTGCTCGGCAATCTCGCCGGCATGTTGCGCAAGGCGAAGAACTTTGCCGAAACCAAAAAGCTCGATGCTGGCGTACTCGAGAGCCTGCGACTCACGCCCGACATGTTCGCGCTGCGTCGGCAGGTACAGCTGACCACCGACTTCGCCAAAAACAGTACCGCTCGGCTCGCCGGCATCGAGGCCCCCAAGTTCGCCGACGAAGAGCAGACGCTCGATGAACTCATCCAGCGCATCGAGCGCACCATCGAGTGGCTGAAGGGCGTAACGCCGGCCCAGCTCGAAGGCGGCGAGCAACGGCATATCGTCCTGCCTCTGCGCACGCGCACCCTGGAGATGGACGGACTGCCCTTTATCCAGCGGTGGGTACTGCCGAATTTCCATTTCCACCTCACCACGACCTACGCGCTGCTGCGTCAGGCCGGGGTCGAGTTGGGCAAACAGGACTATCTCGGCGGAGTCTGATCCATGGCCAAGTTGCAGCGTCGCCAGCTCGGCACCCAGGGACTGCAAGTCGCGGAAATCGGTCTCGGCGTGATGGGTATGACTGGCGTCGCCGGCATGCCCGAGATGTACGGCACACCGGACGATGCCGAGGGAATCGCGACCATCCGTCACGCGCTCGATGTCGGCGTCGATTTCTTTGATAGCGCCGAAGTCTATGGGCCGTATACCAACGAAACCTTGCTCGGCAAGGCGCTCGCGGGGCGGCGACACGAAGCGGTGATCGCCACCAAGTTCGGCTTTGCCTTCACCGCCGACCAGCGCATCGCCGGGCTCGATAGTCGGCCGGAGAACGTGCGTCGCGCCATCGAGGGCTCACTGCAACGACTCGGCACCGACTACATCGATCTCTGGTACCAACATCGGCTCGATCGCAGCGTGCCGATCGAAGAAACCGTGGGCGCGATGGCCGAACAAGTGAGGGCCGGCAAGGTGCGCTTTCTTGGCTTGTCAGAGGTGGGTTCGGAGACGTTGCGCCGCGCGCATGCCGTACATCCGATCAGCGCCCTGCAAAGTGAATACTCGCTCTGGGAGCGCAATCTCGAGCATCGAGGCCCCGCCGGTCAGGCGAGCGTGCTCGAGACCTGCCGCGAACTCGGCATCGGCATCGTCCCCTACAGCCCGCTCGGACGCGGCTTTCTCGGCGGCACCCTGCCCGACCCGCAGCAACTGCCGCAAAGCGATTACCGCCGGCACGACCCGCGTCTGCAGGGCGAAAACTATGCGCGCAATCTCGCCTTGTTGGCTGCCGTGCAAAAGATTGCCGCGGCCCATGACGCCAAACCGGCGCAGATCGCGCTCGCCTGGTTGCTGCAGCGCGGGCTCGACATCGTGCCCATCCCGGGCACCAAGCGTCGCAGCTATCTCGACATCAATGCACAGGCTGCAGCGCTCACCCTGACCGCAAGCGAGATCGCCGAGATCGACGCCATCGGCGGTGCAGCCGGTCCACGCTATACCCCGAAGGCCATGGAGTGGATCGATCGCTGAACCGTGCAGCCGGGGTGGATCACCAGCTGTAGCGCACGCGATAACGGATCAACGCCTCGCCGCCCGCGGCAAGGCGCGTGGCGAACAGGATGTTCTGCGCATCCGGTTTCGTATGGTCCTGACTTTGGCGCAGGATTTTCCACTGCCCGGTGCGAAACATGGGCTCGGCGACGGTGACCTCGACGGGTTCGCGCTTGCGATTGCGCACGCGTACCTCGATTTCTTCCTCGAGCCAGCGTGCGCGCGTGTCGATCGCGAAGTCGACCTGTCGACGTTCACCGACCACATCGAAGGCGGTTCCGAGCCGCACTCGCACGAGCTCATCGCGGGCCGTGTGACCGATACGATCTTCACCAATGAATTCGAGACTGCTGTCGGCGTCATCGAGTTGCGAGACGCGGATACGGCCCGCGGGCAAGGGCACGCCCAAACCCAAAGATTTGTCGTTGCGGAACTCGAGATGTACGTCGACCTTGGTATTGGCGGTCATGCCATAGTCGCGCTCGAGCAGCGGCCCACCGCTGAATCCGGCGGTGAATCCGCGATACACCAACAGCTTGCGCGCCGGAATCTGTCTGACCTGATCGAAGAGCTCGAGCTGTCGCGTGGAGTTGTCCGGCAGATCGGTGCGCCGACCGAGCGTGTAAAGATGAAATTCTGAAAACGCCTTCTCGGCAAAGCCGACATCCTCGGCCACGGCACCAACCATCATCGCCTCGGCGCGACGCAGCATCGGTCGCAACTGGGCGGGCGTGGCCCGCTGCACATCACCGGCGACGAGCTTGAGGCGCGTGTCGCGGTAACTCGCCCCGGAAAGATTGACGATGCTCACCCAAGCCGAAAGATCGAGCAGTCCGCTGTTGGCGTCCTTGCCGGGCTTGAACACGAGGTTGTAGTCGGCCCACCAGGTGATGCCGCCGGTCTCGTAGGACACCCGCGTGCGCTGCTTGCCCGCCCGCGGCGAACTCAGTAGCCACTCGAGGGTCGGCTGCGTGATCAAGCCGCCGGGCAGCTCGGGGAAGCGGATCGCCGCGTGATCGCGCAACGCCGTCACCGTACCGTCCGCGGCGCGCAACACGAGGCCATCGCTGGCCGATAGCAGCGTGCCGCTGAGCGTCGTCACCTGCCCGCCTTGCACGCGCTCCACAGTCACCGGACGCCCGAGATAGCGCTGCAGCAATTTACGCGAGTTGACGAGGTCGAACTGGAAGCTCTGTTCGAGCACTCGCGTCGCCGGCTCGGTGAGCGAAGCAAAAGTGACCGTCGTCGGATCGATATAGGCGGCCACATCGGCAAATCTTTGTTGCGAGCGACCGGCAGGCAGATCGAGTTCGCGCTCTTCGCGCACGATCGCGAACCCCGGTACCGCCCCGCCGCGCAGCGCCTCGGCACCGTCGACCGGTCGATAGAATTCGGCCGGCACCGCGCCGGACTCCGCCGAGCTGTAAAGGGTGAGCGCGGTGTCTGCGAACGCGGGCGACAGCAGCCCTGCCGCCGTGACGAGCGCGTTGATCAGTGCCGTGTGTGTTGCAGAAGTCCGTCTTTTCATTGAGTCATGCTCGACGACGTCTTGTGCATGATGCTTGCGGGTGGTTTTTGCTCAGCCGCCACGCAAGGTGCTCGCCGGCGGTTGCCGCAGCACGCCGCGGGTGGCGATCCAGCCGCTGGTGGCGACCAGCACGCCGCCGCCCAACAAACCGATCACCCAGATCGACGGATCGAATCGGTAGCTCACCTGAAGAATCCGCTCCGCCAGCAGAAAGCCTGCCACCGACGCGCCGATTGCAGCCAGCAAGCCGGACAACAGGCCGAGCGCGCTGAACTCGGCGAGGATGCCACGCGCAACAGTGCCGCGGCTCGCACCGAGTGTGCGCAACATCGCACTTTCGTAGCGTCGCTCATCGCGCGAACCCTGTACCGCAGCAAGCAGGACGGTCAAACCGGCGAACAGCGTGAACACGAATACGCTCTGCACGGCGAGCACGGCCTTGTCGACCACCCCACGCACCTGCGTGAGCAGATCGTCGAGGTCGAACACCGAAACGCTCGGGAAGCGCCGCACAAGATCGGCGATCACGCGGCTCTCACCCGTACCGAAATAGGCGCTCGTCATCCAGGTGCCGGCCATTTCATCGAGCAGCCCGGGCGGAAACACGATGAAGAAATTCGGTTGGAAGCTGTCCCATTTGATCTTGCGGACGCTGGCCACCTCGGCTTCGACCTGTTCTCCGGCGACATCAAAGGTCATGCGGTCGCCGATCTTCAGGCCGAGCCCCTGCTGATACTCGTCGGAAATCGACACCAGCGGTCGCCCATGTTCTTCGGGCGTCCACCAGCGGCCGGCCACCACTTCGTTGTCACTGCCGAGGTCCGCCTGCCAGGTGATGTTCTGGTCACGACGCGAATAGCCCTCGCCGCGCGGATCAATGAATTCGAGCTGTTCGATCGGCTGGCCATTGAGTTGTGTCAGCCGCGCGCGAATCATCGGCAGCGCACGCGATTGTGCCGCACCCCGCTCCTGCAAAAAGTCGAAGAAAGCGGTGCGCTCGTCCGGCGGGATGTTGATAAAGAAGAAATTGGGCAGGTCGGTGGGCAGGCTGCGCCGCCAGTCATCGAGCAGATCGTTGCGGACCACCGCGAGCAGCAACAACACCATGATGCCGAGTCCGAAGGCGACGATCTGCACGACGCTCTCGGCGCGCCGGCGGCTGAGATTGGCGATACCGTAACGCCACGAGATGCCCACGCTGCCGCGCATCGCACCGGCCACACGTACCAGCAACCAGCCCGCCAGTGCCAGAACTCCGATGAACACCGCGAGACCGGCCACGAAACCGACGAAAAGCAGCGGATCGCGTACTACCCACCACACCAGCAATACCACCGCGGCGATCGCCGGGCCGAAAGCCAGCCATACGACCGGCGGCGGCGGACCCATGTCGCGACGCAGCACACGGATCGCGGGTACGCGCGACAACTGCAGCAACGGCGGCAAGGCGAAACCGGCGAGCAGCGCCACGGCGGTCAGGAAGCCGAGCCCGAGCGGCAGCAAATCTGGCGGCGGCAGATCCGCACGCAACAGACCCTGCAGGGCGCGCAGTAGCCACTCCTGCGCGAGATAACCGAAAGCCGAGCCGATCAGTGCCGCGGCAACGGCGATCAGCAACAACTGCACGAGGCTTACGACCAGTGTCAGATTACGCGACGCACCGAGCGTCTTGAGCAGTGCCACTGAGTCGAGGTGACGCTGGACATAGCGCCGCGCAGCCATCGCCACGGCGATCGCGCAGAGCAACACGGCCACGAGGCTCGCGAGACTGAGAAAGCGGCCTGCCCGATCGATTGCGTTTTGAATCTGTGGACTCGCCTCGCTGACATCCCGCAGCCGCTGGCCGCGCTGTTTCTTTGACTCGAGCCAGGCCTTGAATTTGACGATGGCTTCGCGTTCGCCCGCGAACAGCAGCGCATGCTGGGCGCGCGAACCAGGCTGTATCAGTCGGGTCGCCGGCAGGTCATCGGCGTGCATCAGCATGGACGGCGCGAGTTCACCGAAACCGCCGCCCTGATCGGGGCGGGTAATGAGCACCTTGCCGACGCGAAAGCTCGCGGCACCCACCGAAATCGACTCGCCGAGCTGCACCTCGAGTGCGGCCAACAGTTTGGAATCCGGCCACACCTCGCCGCGGGCGGGGCCGCGGATCATCGGCTCGGCGACGCCGAAGGCCTCGTCCGCCACACCGACGGTACCGCGCAACGGATACTCCGCACTCACCGCACGCACGTTGGTCAGCTGCGTGCGCTCGTCGCGGAATACCACGCTGAGTACGGAGGTGCTGCGCGCCGTAGCAAGACCGCGGCGGCGTGCCTCGACCTCGTACACGGCATCGAGCGGGGCGGAGCCCGACTCGAGGCGCAGATCGGCGGCCAGCACTTCGTTGGCCTGCAGCGCGACCGACTGGCTGATGCGATTGACCAGAAAACCGACGCCGGTCAGAGCGCCCACCGCGACGGTGAGCGCAATCAGCAGAATGCCGAGTTCGCCGGATTTCCATTCGCGGCCGAGCATGCGCAGGCCGAGCGTGATGCCACGTGACAGCATGTTCAGCCCGGGGCGAGACGCCCCGCCTCCATGATCCAACTGCGGCCGCAGCGTGCGGCGAGCGTCCGATCGTGCGTCACCAGCACGATAGTGGTGTGCGAATTGGCGTTCAGATCGAACAGCAGATCGGCGATCTTCGCGCCGGTCTGGGTATCGAGGTTGCCGGTGGGTTCGTCGGCGAACAGCACCGCCGGACGAGTGACGAACGCACGCGCAATCGCCACGCGCTGCTGCTCACCACCCGAAAGCTGGCGTGGGTAGTGTCCAGTGCGTTCCTTGAGGCCGACACGCTCCAGCGCCTCGAGGGCACCACCCCGCGCATCGCGGCGGCCCGCCAGTTCGAGCGGCAGCATGACGTTTTCGAGCGCGGTCAACGCCGGTACCAGATGGAACGACTGGAACACGAAACCCACGCGCTCGGCCCGCAGGCGCGCGCGGCCGTCTTCATCGAGCGCAGTGAGATCTTCGCCCGCCAGCAGCACCTTGCCTGAGCTCGGCACATCGAGACCGGCCAACAAGGCCAGCAGGGTCGACTTGCCCGCGCCGGAAGCGCCTACGATGGCTACCGATTCGCCCGCATGCACTTGGAACGAAACGTCCCTGACGATGGTCAGTTTACCTTCGGGGCTGCTAACCTCTTTGCACAGTTCACGGGCTTCGAGGACGATATCTTTGGTCACGAAACGTTCCTTCGTCATGGCAATGCTGCTGGCTCTGCTGCCAGCGTGGTCGCTCGGCAGCGAGGCTCGCGACCCGTCCCGTACCATCCTGGTCCTGGGGGACAGCGTCAGCGCCGGATACGGCTTGTCCAACAGCGAAGGCTGGGTAGCCCTGCTGCAGGCGCGCCTGAAGTCTCAAGGTTACGGGTACCGCGTGGTCAATGCCAGCGTCAGCGGCGAGACGACCACCGGCGGCCTCGCCCGCCTGCCGCGCGCCCTCAGCCTGCACCGTCCTGCCATCGTGATCCTCGAGCTCGGCGGTAATGATGGCCTGCGCGCCCTGCCCCTCGAAACCTCACGCAGCAACCTCGAAAAAATGATCCTTGCCGCCCAGGGCGCCGGGGCTCGCGTGCTGCTGCTCGGCATGAAGATTCCGCCGAACTACGGCCCCCGGTACTCCGCAGGCTTCGAAAAAATGTTCCGCGATCTCGCCACTCGGTACCGACTCGCCTTCGAACCTTTCTTTCTCGACAAGATCGCACTCGCCCCGGGGATGATGCAGGACGACGGCCTGCACCCGACGGCCAAGGCCCAACCCGTAATGCTCGAGACGATGTGGCCCGCGCTCTTGCCGCTGCTCGAACGCCCCGGCGCGGGTACGACTAGTGCCCGTACGACTAGTGCCCGTACGACCAGCGCCCCCTGAATTCATTGTCCGGAGTCTTCGCATGACCAAGCCCTGGCTCGCCCACTATCCGCATGGTGTACCGGCCGAGATCGACCCCAACCGCTATGCCTCGATCGCACACATGGCGGATACGAGTTTTGCCGAGTTTGCCGACCGTGTCGCCTATGTGCAGATGGGCAAACAGATCACCTACGGCGATCTCGACCGCCAATCGCTCGCCTTCGGCGCATGGCTGCAGCAACGCGGTGGCGTCGGTCGCGGCGACCGGGTGGCCATCATGCTGCCGAACGTGCTGCAGTATCCGATCGCGCTGTTCGGTGCGCTGCGCGCTGGCGCCACCGTGGTCAATACCAATCCGCTCTACACCACGCGCGAACTCGAGCACCAACTCAATGATTCGGGTGCCGAGACCATCGTCATCCTCGAAAACTTTGCGCATGTGCTGCAGGATGTGATCGCACGCACCCGCGTGCGCACCGTCATCCTCACCAGCATCGGCGAACTGCTGGGCTTTCCGAAGGGCAACATCGTCGATTTCGTGGTACGCCGCGTGCGCAAGGCGGTACCCCCGTACAGCCTGCCTGGCACCCGCCGCTTTGCCGAAGTACTGCGCGAAGGCTCGTCGCTGAAACTCGCCAAGCCAAATCTCACCCATGCCGATCTCGCCTTTCTGCAATACACCGGCGGCACCACCGGTGTCTCGAAGGGCGCGATGCTGAGCCATGGCAACATGGTCGCCAACGTGTTGCAGTCGAGCGCCTGGACCGAGCCGGTGCTGCCGCGCGACGAAGTGGGTGTCGCCATCACTGCCTTGCCGCTGTATCACATCTTCGCACTCACGGCGAACTGCATCCTCTTCCTGCGTCTCGGCTGGACCAACATCCTCATCACCAACCCGCGTGATTTTCCGGCCTTCGTGGCCGAACTCAAAAAATACCGCTTCAGCTACATCTCCGGCGTCAACACGCTGTTCAACGCGCTGCTGCATACGCCGGGCTTCGATCAACTGGACTTCGGCAATCTGCGTTGCACGCTAGGCGGCGGCATGGCCGTGCAGCGCGCCGTCGCCGAGCGCTGGAAGCAGGTGACGGGCTGCATCCTCACGCAGGCCTGGGGTCTCACCGAAACCTCGCCTGCCGCCTGCATCAACCCGATCGATCAGGATTTCAACGATTCCATCGGTCTGCCGATTTCTTCCACGGAGATCATCATCGTCGATGATGCCGGCAAGCCGTTGCCGATCGGCGAATCGGGCGAGATCTGCGTGCGCGGTCCGCAGGTGATGCAGGGCTACTACAACAGGCCCGACGAAACCGCGAAGGTGATGCTCGAGGGCGGTTGGCTGCGGACCGGCGACATCGGCCGCATGGACGAGAAAGGCTTCGTCTTTATCGAAGACCGCAAGAAAGACATGATCAATGTCTCCGGCTTCAATGTTTATCCCAACGAGGTCGAAAGCGTCGCGGTCACACACCAGGGGATTCTCGAGGCGGCGGCAGTAGCCAAGGCGGACGAGCGCTCGGGCGAAGTCGTGGCGCTTTTCGTGGTGCGCAAAAATCCGCAGCTGACCGAAGCCGAAGTCATCGAGCACTGCCGCGGATCGCTCACCGGCTACAAGGTGCCGCGCCACGTCTACTTCAGGAACGAACTGCCGAAGACCAATGTCGGCAAGATCTTGCGCCGCGAACTGCGCGACGAAGCGCAGAAGCTCTAGCGTCCGTCTTACGACGGTCGCGTCACCTCGGGCACAGCGGATACGGTGGGCGCGGCGATGAGGCGCCGATGCTCGCCGAGCGCAAAACGATCGGTCATGCCGGCAACATAGTCGGCGACCACCCGCGCGCGCGCCGCAGTACCCGAGTTACGCTCGGCATTCGCTGCGGCATCGCGGTGCTCGCGCGGCAACAGCTCGATATCGCGCATCAGCGTGGCGAACAACTCGCGCAGCACGACGCGTGCCCTGTCGGTCATCTCCAGCACCCGGGGGTGCCGGTAGAGATTTGCATGGAGAAATCTCTTGAGTGCGACATGCTCGGTGTGCACCGCCTCGCTCATGACAATCAGCGGAAATCTTTGACGGCGTACGTCTTCTATGTTGCCGACACCGGCTTCGAGGATGCGCGCACGGCTCGTTTCGATCACATCGAGCACGACGCGATTGATCATGCGCCGGATAGTCTCGTGGATGACGCGACGACCGGCGAGTTGCGGATATCGCGCCATCACCGCCGCGTGTTCCCGTCCGAACAAATCCACCGCGCGCAAAGCCTCGAGATCGATCAAGCCGGCTCGCAGGCCATCATCAACATCGTGATTGTTGTAGGCGATGGCATCGGCGAGGTTGGCAAGCTGCGCCTCGAGTCCGGGCTGGGTGCGGTTCAGAAAACGCTCGCCGAGTTCGCCGAGTTCGCGGGCATGGTTCACGGAGCAATGCTTCAGGATGCCTTCGCGAGTTTCGTAGGTGAGATTGAGCCCCGGAAAATCCGCGTACCGCTCCTCGAGCAGATCGACCACGCGCAGCGACTGCAGGTTGTGCTCGAAACCGCCGTAATCGCGCATGCAATCATTGAGTGCATCCTGCCCGGCATGGCCGAAGGGCGTGTGACCGAGATCATGGGCGAGGCAGATCGCTTCGGTCAGCGTTTCGTGCAGACCGAGCGCGGCAGCGATGGTACGGCCGATTTGTGCGACTTCCATCGAGTGCGTGACCCGGGTGCGATAGAGATCGCCCTCATGATTGACGAACACCTGCGTCTTGTAGACGAGTCGTCGAAACGCGTTCGAATGGATGATGCGATCGCGATCCCGCTGGAACTCGCCGCGCATCTCGGGGGGCGGCTCGGGGTAACGACGGCCGCGCGAGTGCTCGGCGGACGCCGCCCAGGAAGCGAGGCTCACTCGAGATGCTCCGTCAAAGTCGCGAGCAAAGCGTCCTGCGGATAATCGGCGCTGACGAAAGCCGCGCCGATGTCGCGCAGCAACACCAGACGCACGCGCCCCTCTTTGACCTTCTTGTCGAGGCTCATCGCCGCAAGCGCCGCAGCCACGCTCGATTCACCCCGCATCCGCGTCGGCAGACCAAAGCGCTGCAGCAAGGTTTCAAGCCGTGCGAGCTGCGCTTGAGACATCCAGCCACAATGCTGCGATAGCGTCGCCGCCATCATCATGCCCGCAGCCACCGCCTCGCCATGCAGCCAGCGCGTATAACCGGTGACACTCTCGATGGCATGACCAAAAGTGTGGCCGAGATTGAGCAGTGCCCGATCGCCTTGTTCGTGCTCATCGCGCGCAACGATCGCTGCCTTGATTGCGCAGGAACGGTGCACCGCATGAGTCACTGCCGCAGCATCGAGTGCGAGCAGCGCCTCGACATTCGCCTCCAGCCACGCGAAAAACGTCGCATCGCCGATGAGTCCGTACTTGATCACCTCGGCAAGTCCCGCCCGCAGCTCGCGCGTCGGCAGGGTGCGCAACGTGTCGATATCGGCGACTACGGCGAGCGGCTGATGGAACGCGCCGATCATGTTCTTGCCGAGCGGATGATTGACGCCGGTCTTGCCGCCCACCGACGAGTCGACTTGCGCGAGCAGCGTGGTCGGGATCTGCACGAAACCGATGCCGCGCTGATAGCAGGCTGCAGCAAAACCCGCCATGTCGCCGATCACGCCGCCGCCGAGTGCGACGATCAGATCATCCCGCGCAAATCGCCGCTCGAGCAACGCATCGAAAATCTTCGATACCGTCGCGAGGGATTTGTGCGACTCGCCGTCGGGCAAGACGATGTCGTGGGTCTCGCGTCCTGCGCGTGCGGCGTGCACGAGCGAGGCGTACAGCGGTGCAACGGTCGAATTGGTGACGACCGCCACCTTGCGCGCCGGCAGCAGCGCGCCAAGCCCGCCGGCATCCCGCAACAAGCCGGCACCGATATGAATCGGATAGGCGCGTGCGCCGAGTTCGACAGTGAGGGAGATTGGCGAAACCATGACCGGCAAAGTATACGCGGCCGTGGCAATCAGGAACTTCGCTGCTACGGCAGTTGTCCGAGGATACGTTCGACGACCTGCTGCACCCGCTGTCCGTCGGTCTGCACGGTGATCGCCGCCACTTCCGCGTACAGCGGAGCGCGCTGCAACATGAGAGCGCCGAGTCGCGCACTCATGTCACCGACGCCGCTCAGTAAGGGCCGTCGTTCACCGCGGCGCACCCGCTGCGCCTGCTGCATCACGGAAGTTTCGAGATACACCACCGTGCCGCCTTCACGCAGTGCCCGGCGATTCTCCTCGAGCAAGATCGCACCACCACCCGTCGACAGCACGATGCCCGACGGTCGCGCCCCGTCCGAGTGCAGCAGATCGGGCTGCAGCAGCAGGGCGATGATCTCGCGCTCCCGCTGGCGGAACCCCGCCTCGCCTTCCTTCTCGAAGATGAGTGGAATATCGACCCCACTGCGCCGCTCGATCTCGGCGTCCGAATCGAAAAACGGCAGGCGCAGCGCGCGGGCGAGCTGCTTGCCGACCGCGGATTTGCCCGACCCCATGGGTCCGACGAGAATGATGTTCCGCCGTACGTTCATACGCTGCTCCCGCGACACCAAGCCTAACCGAAGCACTACACGAAGCGTGATCCGCCGTCGTCGCCCGAGGCGGCCACCGGCACCGGCCTTCCGGTAACATGCGCGAATCGTGAAGCGCCCCCTGTTGAAAATCGCCTATCTGGCCGCAGCCGGGCTCGTGATCGGCGCGCCCACGCTCGTCCTTCTCATTGCCGGCGCCTATCTGTACCTGCAGCCATCGCTGCCAAGCGTCGAGGCCATGCGGCAGATCGAACTGCAAGTGCCGCTGCGCGTGTACTCCCGCGACGGCCAGATGATCGCGCAGATCGGCGAACAGCGTCGTATCCCGGTGACCTTCGAACAGGTACCGCCGATGGTGCGACAGGCCTTCATCGCGGCCGAGGACGATCGCTTCTTTCAGCATTCGGGGTTCGACTATCAGGGCATCCTGCGCTCGATCATCGTCAACCTGATCCCGGGCTATCGTCTCGAGGGTGCAAGCACCATCACCCAGCAGACGGCAAAGAACCTGTTCCTGACCAACGATCGCACCTGGCGGCGCAAGGGTCAGGAGATGTTTCTGACCTATCGGATCGAGCAGGAATTCACCAAGGAAGAAATTCTTGGTCTTTATCTGAACGTCATTCACTTCGGCAAACGAGCCTACGGCGTCGCCGCCGCCGCCGATGTCTATTTCGGCAAGACGCTGGATCAGCTCACGCTCGCCGAGACGGCCACTCTAGCGCGCGTGCCACAGGCACCGTCGCGCTACAACCCGATCAATAATCCTGAAGCCGCAGCCCAGCGCCGCGGTTACGTGCTGCGTCGCATGCGCGAACTCGGTTTCATCGATCGCGTCACCGAACAGCGCGCGGCCACCGAGCAAGTCAGGGCGCGCGAGCACGTGCAATCGTTCGAAGTCGAGGCGCCGTACATCGCCGAGATGGCGCGACTCGAGCTCGTGCAACGCTTCGGTGCCGCCGCACAGAACGAGGGCTACAAGATCTACACCACCGTCGAGCCACTGCAACAAACGGCGGCCAACGCGGCGTTGCGCAGCGGTCTGCTCGACTACGACCGTCGTCAGGGTTGGCGCGGTGCAAAGGGCACGCTGACGTTACCGGCTGGCGACGATGAGACGCGACTCGAAGAGCTGCTTGAAGATTTCGCCTCCAGCGGTCCGGTGCAGCCGGCTGCGGTGCTGGCGGTGAAGGACAAATCCGCGGACGTGTACGTGCGTGGTCGTGGCAAGGTGTCGCTGTCTTGGGAGGCGATGTCCTGGGCACGTCCCAAAGTGAATGGCCGCCTCGGCCGCTCGCCCAAGAGCGCTGGCGAGATCCTCACGCGCGGCATGGTGGTGTACGTCACGCTCGAACCAACGCCACAGCTCGCACAAATCCCCGAAGCGGCAGCTGCGCTCGTTGCCCTCTCGCCGCGCGACGGCGCCATCACCGCACTGGTCGGCGGCTTTGATTATTTTGATGCCGGCGCCGGCAAGTTCAACCGCGCGATTCAGGCCAAGCGCCAACCCGGCTCCGGCTACAAGCCTTTTCTCTATTCCGCCGCGCTGGACAACGGCTTCACGCCCGCCTCGGTCATGCTCGATGCGCCCTTCGTGATCGACGATCCGCGCATGGAAGAAGCGTGGCGACCGGAGAATTCGAGTGGCGACTTCGCCGGACCCACGCGCCTCCGCGAGGCGTTGGTCAAATCACGCAATCTCGTCTCGATCCGCGTGCTGCAGTCGATCGGCATGGGTCCCGCCATCGCCTACACCGAGCGTTTCGGCTTCGAGCGCGCGAGTCTGCCGCGCAATCTCACGCTCTCGCTCGGCACCATGAGTGCGTCACCGCTACAGGTGGCCGCGGGCTACGCCGTGTTCGCCAACGGTGGCCATCGCATCCAGCCATGGTTCATCGAACGCATTGTCGATCCGCAAGGCAAGATCGTGTTCGAGGCGACGCCGCGGCGTGTCGCGCCCGAGTGTGAGACCCCGCTTGCAGCAAACGCCACGCAGGCCGTCGCCGCACCTGCCGAAGCTCTGCCGAGCACCGTGGCACTGCCGAGCGACTGCGATCTGCCGGCGACCCAGATTGCACCCCGCGTCATCAGCGCGCAGAACGCTTGGCTGATGACCGACATGCTGCGCGAGGTGATCACCCGCGGCACCGGCCGTCGCGCGCTCGCCCTCGGACGGCGCGATATCGCCGGCAAAACGGGCACCACCAACGAAGCGCGCGATACCTGGTTCAATGGCTATAACGCAGCGCTGGTCGCCTCGGTGTGGGTGGGCTTCGATCAGTCCAAACCGCTCGGCGAGGGCGAAGAGGGCAGCCGTACGGCCGTGCCCATCTGGACCGATTTCATGGCCAAAGCCCTGCAAGGTGTGCCTGATGCATCGTGGCCGTCGCCGGGCGGGCTCGTGCAAGTGCGCATCTCGCCGGTGACTGGCGAGCTCGCCAGTGCGGATGATCCCTCGGCAATCTTTGAAACCTTCATGGCCGATCGACTGCCGGCCGGTAGCGTGGCCAGCGAATCGCCGAGCGATCCGGCCCGTCGTCCGTCCGAACCCGCTTCGTCGGAGCCTATTTTTTGAAGAAGCTGCCGCCACGGGCCGAAAATCTGCGGCGTGCCTTGGCCCAGGAAGCGGCACGCGTGATGGCCGAGCACGGCATACGCGACTTCCTGTTCGCCAAGCGCAAAGCCGCCGAGCGCTTCGGCGTCGTTGATGGCGCAGTGCTGCCGCGCAACACCGAGATCGAGCAGGCCCTGCAGGAATATCAAAGATTATTCGGCGGCGAGGCTCACCTCGAGTCGCTGCAGGCACAACGCGAAGTCGCCCTCGAGGTGATGCGCAGACTCCACGAATTCCAGCCGCGGCTGGTGGGTCCGGTGCTGCAAGGCACGGCCACCAGCCACGATGACGTGATGCTGCACGTGTTCGCGGATCGCGCCGAAACCGTGACGTTCCGCTTGCTCGATCAGCGCGTACCGTTCGAGGTGGCCGAGCGGCGCACGCGGCTCGATGCCGAACGCGTCGTGCAGCAACCCGCCATCAGGCTCGAGGTCGATGGACAGCCGGTTGAACTCGTGGTCTTTGCACTCGATGGCATCCGCCAATCACCGATCAGTCCAGTGGATGGCAAACCGATGCGTCGCGCAGATGTGCGTGAAGTGGAAGCCCTGCTGGAGTCGGCCTACTCATCGACCGACCCGGACGCGCCTTTGCCGTACGGCTAGCAGCCGACGGCATCCTGCGCCTGCGGCTCAGCGCTTGCCGATGGCCACGTAATCGCGCTTCGCGGGACCGGTGTAGAGCTGACGCGGCCGGCCGATCTTGTAGCCCGGATCGCTGATCATCTCCTGCCAATGCGCGACCCAACCGGCGGTGCGGGCGATCGCGAACATCACGGTGAACATCGAACGCGGAATGCCGAGCGCGCTGTAGATGATGCCCGAGTAGAAATCGACGTTCGGATAGAGCTTGCGCGCGATGAAGTAGTCGTCCTTGAGGGCGACTTCTTCGAGACGCTGCGCGAGCTCGAGCAAGGGGTTGTCGGCACGACCCATCTTGGCGAGCACCTTGTGACACATCTCGCGAATGATCTTGGCGCGCGGATCGAAATTCTTGTAGACGCGATGGCCGAAGCCCATCAGACGCACGTTGCTCGTCTTGTCCTTCACCTGCGCGAGGAACTTCGGAATGTTGTCGACCGAGCCGATTTCTTCGAGCATGTCGAGCACGGCTTCGTTGGCGCCGCCATGCGCCGGGCCCCACAGCGCCGACACACCGGCGGAGATGGCTGCATAGGGGTTGGCGCCCGTCGAACCGGCGAGGCGCACCGTCGAGGTGCTGGCGTTCTGCTCGTGATCCGCATGCAGGATGAGCAGCAAATCGAGCGCTTGTGCAGCGAGCGGATCGACGTGATACGGCTCGCAGGGCACGGCGTAGTACATGTGCAGCAGGTTGCTGCAATAGTCGAGATCGTTGCGCGGATAGATGAACGGCTGGCCCAACGCCCGCTTGTATGCCGCCGCCGCGATCGTCGGCAGCTTGGCAATGATGCGGTGCATGAAGATCTCGCGATGGCGCGGATTATTGATGTCCATCGAGTCGTGATAGAACGCCGACATCGAAGCGACGATCGCGCTCACCATGGCCATCGGGTGCGCGTCGTAATGGAAACCGTTGTACATGCGCAGCAACGATTCATTGACCATCGTATGCCGCTGGATGCTCACGCTGAAATCGGCCAACTGCTTCGCGTCCGGAAGCTCGCCGTTGTTGAGCAGGTACGCCACTTCGATGAACGAGCTCTGTGCCGCGAGCTGCTCGATGGGATAGCCACGGTACAGCAGCACACCCTGATCACCGTCGATATAGGTGATCTTGCTCTCCGTGCTCGCGGTGGCCATGAATCCCGGGTCGAAAGTGAAGACACCGTGGTCCTTGGTCAGCGCAGCGATATCGATCACATCGGGACCGATGCTGCCCGAACGCACGGGCAGCTGGCTGCTCTTGCCGGAGGAGAGATCTTTCAGTTCGAAGTTCTTGTTGGCCATGGCGTGAAAATCGTCATCATGAAATTCGTCGCAGAATTGCGACGAAGCGTCGCGAAAATGGCACGCTCGCCGACCATAATCAAGGCAGCGCGCAGCAATTTTTCTATTCGACCACCTTGTAGAGCACGCCCGGCGCCAATCGACGGTCCGGATAGAGACCGTTGATCAGCATGAGCTCTTCCTTTTGGTATTTCTCGACCGGCATATCCGCGGCGTAATCTTGCAGACGAGTCTCAGCCGTCGCCGTGCGAATTCGCAAGCGATACGGTTCGGCGAGTGGATACTCAGAGGGCTTCAGCGCACGCAGGGTTTCGGCTACCGAGCGAAACAGACCGTCGGACTCCGGTACGCCATTGCGCGATGAACGGCTGGCGCCGGCGAAAATATAGGCGCTCTTGTCGCGATACAGCACCGTCCAACGCACCGGCCCCGCCCCGTTGTCGAGCGGCGAGCCCGAGGTGGTTCGTACGGTGTAGCCCGGCATGCCGTTCACGGTGATCGCCTCGCCGCCCGCCAGCGAGGCGCCGCGCAGTTGCGACAAGAGGAATTCGCGCGGTCCCTGGGTCGGCGGATATTCCTTCAGCGTGATCTGCATCAGCGTGTCTTTGTTCGGCGTATAGGCAATCAGCGCATCGCGCTGGTTGTCCACGGTCCAGGCTCGCGGGAACGCGACCGTGATGCCGAGTTCGGCGTGATACATGCGATTGTCGCGGACGATGCCCTGCACGCGGCTCGAACCGTAGGTGAGTCCATCGATCGCCTGCATGTAGCGCTCGCGATTGTCGACCCAGCCGCCCGGCGGTCCCGACTCGAGCTTGGCTGAGGCCTTGGCCGCCTGCACTGCACGTGCATCGGGCGCGGGATGCGAAGAAAAGAGCCCGTGATAGATCCGCGGCTCCCGACCCTCGGCGCGTGCGCGATCGATCTCGAAGCGCTCGCCACGCCGGAACATCTCGAACACTTCGCCCATGGCCTCGGGGCGGTAACCCGCACGAGTCGAATACTGCAAGCCGATGCGATCAGCCTCGAGTTCGTTTTCTCGACCGTAGCCCTTCATCCAGGCATTGGCGCCGAGATTGGCGAGATCCGCGACGGCACTCGAGCCGGTGTAGATCGCTGCAGCCGCGGTCGCGAGCGTCGCCAGTACACCCCGAGTCATACGCTTCTGCGGGTGCTTGGCGGTCACGTGCGCCACTTCGTGACCGAGTACGGAGGCGAGCTCGGCTTCGGAATTGAGCTGGATCAGCAGGCCACGATGCACGTACACATAGCAGCAGCCGGTCGTGAAGGCATTGATGGAATCGTCATCGACCACGACGAATTTCCATTCTTCGTCGGGCATGCTGCTTTGACGGGCGATCCGCTGCCCGACTTCACTGACGTAATCCTGCAGCGCTTGATTGTCGTAGAGACCGTAGGCCTTGAGGATCTGCTCGTGCGCCTTGCGTGCGCTCGAACTCTCCTGCGATTTGCGCTTGCCTGAGGACTGCGCATCGGCGACCGTCGGCGCAAGCAGCACCGCACAGGCGGTAACTAACAGGGTGAGGTGGCGCAGAATCAGCATGCTCGCGAGTCCTCAATCGTCGATCACTTCGACGAAACCACGCCAGCATAAGTTCCGAGCGGACGGCGCTCGGGCGAGCGCCAACACGCCTGCGGCGCCACAGGCGCCTCAGGGTGCGGAAGTCTCAGCGGGCGACGGCAACCCCGTACTTCTTGCGGAACTTGTCGACGCGGCCCGCGGTGTCGAGGATCTTTTGCTTGCCGGTGTAGAACGGATGGCAGCTCGAGCACACTTCGAGCGACAGGTCGCTACCCATGGTGGAGCGCGTCTTGAAGCTGTTGCCGCAAGAGCAGTTGACCGTGATTTCCGTGTATTCGGGGTGAATCGAGGGTTTCATGAGCGGTCTTCCACGTGCGGGCAGGGACGAAAAAGGGCGCGAATATTAAGCGCTGGCACCGGGTCTCGACAAGGGGCGGCTGAAAAGACCGGGCAGAAGTCGCCGGCCGTCCACAAAATCTGTGGATAACTCTGTGGAAGATATCGCAGCTGAAGGACTTATTCGGCCTGATTTCAGCCTTTTTGATGTACTGATCAAAAAATAACCAGCCATCTTTTTATAATAAAATCATATACTTGTAGTTTACTTCTTGTAATTAAACTGAAAAAACCTCGCAATCGGTCACGCCGACAGGTTTTTTCGATCGTTGTGCATACTTTTTGGGCCCCACGTCAGCTTCGACGGCCGGGCCGAGTGTCAGCCTCGGCGGACAAAAACTCGAGCAGCAGTTCGTTGAGCCAACGCAGCCCGGTGGCGGTTGGCGCCACCTGCCACGCACGGTCGCCGGTCAAGGTCAGCAGATCCCGTTCGCCCAAGCGTCGCAGTGTGGGTTCAACCGTCGACCAGCGCACACCCGTGCGAGCCTCGAACAAGCGGCCATCGAAACCCTCCGCCAAGCGCATTGCATTCAACATGAACTCGAACGGCCGCTCGGCCACGGCAACGTC
>JBILGD010000092.1:0-10810 GCA_044351225.1 Steroidobacteraceae bacterium | reverse complement strand
ACATCAGCCCGGGCTGACTCGACACCGTGGCGACATTGCCGTCCGACTCGATGGCACGACCCTGTGCGGGCTCTGCGCTCGCGGTCATGACCAACACGAGCGTGGCAAGCCCCGCCCCCAAGATTGCCTTCAGCTGCTGGGTATTCATGGTCGAAATCGTTCTTGACCGCTATAACTTTCAAGCCCCTCAGGGCATTCACTTTTTGAATACCCCAATGCTCCGAGTCGATCATCTTGCATTATCGAGCCAGTCCAGTAGCCTCAACTGGACGCTTAGTGATCTTGATGAATAGTCGACCAAACTCATCGCCGCGACCCGGGCGACTCGACCGGATCGAAAGGTTGGGCAACTCCTTGCCCGACCCCGTATTCATATTCCTCTGGCTGATGCTGGCGCTCGTGGTCGCGTCAGTCCTTGCGCACTCGGCTGGCGTGAGTGCCGTGAACCCCTCGACGGGTGAACTGCTGCGGGCAGAGAGCCTGCTGAGTTCCGACAATGTTCGGCGGTTACTGGTCGAGATGCCAAAAACCGTCACCTCGTTTCCGCCGCTCGGCCTCGTGCTTGTCGTGATGCTCGGCGCTGCCGTTGCCGAACGCTCCGGGTTCTTTGCCGCCTCGATTGGCCGCTTGGTGAAGAAAGCGCCAACCTCGCTGTTGATTCCCGCGACCTTCGCCGTAGCACTGCTCTCGCATCATGCTGCAGACGCGGCGTATGTGGTGTTGATCCCGCTTGCGGCTATCGTGTTCAGCCAGTCGGGTCGTCACCCGCTACTCGGCGTCGCGGTAGCCTATGCCGGAATCTCCGGTGCATTTGCTGCCAACCTCGTCCCGGGCCAGTTCGATGCACTGATCCTCGGGATCACGCATAGCGCAGCGCTGATGATCGATCCGAACCACCAGATGAATCCTCTCGGTAACTGGTGGTTCACTGCGAGCCTAGGCGCGCTGCTCTTCATCATTGCGTGGCCCGTGGCTGCCTGGATCGTCGAGCCTTACACCCGACGCTGGAGCATCGACGGAGTGGCGACGGAAAGCGCACATACCGATCTCATCGACCCCCGAAGTCAGACCCGCGGTCTCTTGCGTGCCGCGCTAGCAGGCGCAACGGTCGTCGCGGTCTTCGCCGCGCTGGCAATCAATCCGAGCTTCTCCCCGCTCGTTGATCCCGACGCTGTGGGATCCGGTCGCCTCCTGCCGCTCTATCAGGCTCTGATTGCCGGCTTCATGATTTTCTTCATCGCCGTGGGCTGGGCGTATGGAAGTGCAGTAGGCACGGTGAAATCGCACCGGGACATCGTGAAGATGATGGGGTACGGCTTGCGAGACTTGACCCCTTACCTGGTGCTCGCGTTCTTTGCATCGCATTTCATTGCGCTTTTCTCTTGGTCGAACTTGGGCCCGATCCTGGCGATCAATGGTGCCTCGGCGTTGCAGCAACTCGACCTCAGCGCACCAGTCATGCTGTTGCCACTACTGTTGATCGCGATGATTTTCGATTTCCTGATCGGTTCGTCATCGGCTAAGTGGAGCGCAATGGCGCCCATTGTCGTACCGATGCTCATGTTGCTAGGGATCAGCCCGGAAATGACAACCGCTGCCTATCGAATGGGTGATTCGATCGTCAATATCATCACGCCGATTGCATCTAACTTCGTCTTGGTGCTGGTGATTTGCCAACGATGGGTCAAAGATTTTGGCGTTGGCTCACTCATCGCCCTCATGCTGCCCTTCAGCATCGCTTTTGGTATCGCCGGCTTTATTCTCGTTGCAATTTGGGTTGCTCTCGGCTTACCCCCAGGGCCGGACGTCAGCGCCTTTTACACCGTGGGTCCGCCATGACCTCGGAAGCCATTGATCGCGGCAACCGCCTCACGGAGTACGTGATGACCCGTGATGGCGAAAAGCTGGCGACCGACGTGTATCTCCCGAGCGGGCCCGGGCCATTCCCAGTACTGCTTGAGCGTACGCCTTATGGTCGACGCGGCACGAATCACGCCGACTACTCTCAAGCGTCGCCCTCCCCGATCAGTAAACCCGAGGTCGCCGAACATTTCGCAGCGGCTGGGTTTGCCTATGTGATTCAGGATTGTCGCGGACGCTTCGACTCGAGCGGCGTGTTCGAAAAATACGTCTATGAGTCTGCTGATGGACTCGACACGCTGCAGTGGGTGCTGCAACAGCCCTGGTGTGATGGTCGCGTCGGAACCCTGGGGTTTTCCTACGGAGCGCACGTGCAAACCGCGCTTGCTGCATTCGCTCCCAAAGGACTCGACGCCATGTTCGTCGACTCGGGCGGGTTCTCCAGCGCGTATCACAACGGGATCAGACAAGGTGGTGCGTACGAACTGAAGCAACTGACGTGGGCCTTCAAGCACGCCAAACTCGCTGCAGCAAAACGTCTCTCGACTGCGGACCGAGCTGCGCTCGATAAAATCCAAGTGGGCGACTGGATGAGTTCCGTCTGGACCAGGGGACATTCGCCTATTTCAGCCGTCCCGGAATACGAAGCCTACGTCGTCGAGCAATGGCAGCACGATGTTTTCGACGACTTCTGGCGCCGCCCAGAGTTGTATGCGATTGGTCACCACGACGCCTTTCCAGAGATTCCGATGCTGTTCGTATCGAGTTGGTACGATCCGTACGCGCTCACCGCGAGTGAAAACTATCTCGGACTGACCGCAGCGGGACGGCAATCTGTCAGATTGCTACTCGGACCCTGGATTCACGGCAGACGATCGGACAGCCACTCAGGCGCCGTCGACTTCGGCGACGCTGCACGCATTGATGGTAATCTCGCACCCGATTACTTTGCCTTCAAGCGCGCGTGGTTCGATAAAAATTTGCGCCGAACGACGACGACCGATTACTTGTCTTCAGCCGTGACGATCTTCGTCATGGGTGGTGGCCGTGGCACACTCGATGCTGCAGGTCGCTTGCAGCATGGCGGCCACTGGTTGCACACCGACGCCTGGCCGCCGAAAGACTGCCTCCGTCAGTCACTGTATCTAGGCCCATCAGAGTCTCTGACGTTCGATCCAGTAGCTGCTGCCGAAGAATTTGTCGAATGGACCCACGATCCCGAAAACCCGGTGCCGACGATCGGCGGCCCGATCACATCGGGCGCTCCGGTCATGGAAGGTGGCGCCTTCGATCAACGCGAGGTGCCCGGTATCTTTGGTAGCGACGGAACAGGCGCACCGCTCGCTGATCGACCGGACGTGATGGTTTTTCAAACGGAACCTCTCAAACAGGCGGTCGAAATCATCGGCCCGATCACGGCCACGCTGTGGGTATCGACCTCCGCTATAGATACCGATTTCACGGTGAAGTTACTTGATGTGTATCCACCGTCGTCCGACTTGCCCGATGGGTACGCCATGAACTTAACCGATGGCATTCTGCGTCTTCGGTTTCGTGATTCCTTCGAAACACCCAAACTCGCCGAGAGCGGTAAGCGCTATCGGATTCAGATTGTTCTGCCGCCCACTGCGAATCGCTTCACAACCGGTCACCGAATTCGCGTCGATATCGCGAGCAGCAACTTCCCACGATTCGACGTCAACCCCAATACAGGCGCTCCGGCGGGCACCCCATCCCGGCCAGTCAAGGCACAAAACCGCGTATATTGGGGTGACTATTGTTCTTCGCGAGTAGAGGCACACTTCCGAGAGTGTCCGTGAGCACGTGAAATCGGGTATCGATCTAAGAGCGCTCAAAGCCTTCGTGACAGTCGTGCGCACTGGCACTGTCACTGCAGCCGGGCGCCAACTGAATCTGACTCAGCCGACAACCAGTCGATTGCTGGCGACTCTCGAAAAGTCGATCGGGTTTGCTCTGTTCCATCGGGACCGCGGCCGACTGATTCCGACAGCCGATGCGATGTTGCTGTTCGAAGAGGCCGAACTCGCGTTAGGTAGCATCGGTCACGTACACGATCTGATCGAAGACATCAGCAAATTTCGGGTCGGTCGACTTCGACTGGTGGCACCCCCTAGTTTCTCGGAAGGTGTCTTGCCCGAGGTGATCGCCCGCTTCATCAAACGCTTTCCAGATGTTCATCTGAGTATCGACACGCGCAGCGTAGAGACTGCCAAGACGATGATCGCTACCCGCGCAGTCGATGCGGGATTCCTCAAGACACCGGTTGAGAGAAATGACCTGACGGCCGAGCCGGTCGTCTCCAGCGGTTCGGTGTGCGTGCTATCAAAAAAGAACGCGCTCTCGAAGCTAGATTATCTGGATCCCGAGCGCCTGCGCGGAGAGCCGCTGATATTATTAGGCCAGGGTCGTCAGTCTCGCGCACAGATCGAGACGGCCTTTGCCGAAGCAGGGGTCGAACCACACACGCGCATCGACACGCATACGATTGGCTCAGCCTGCGGCTTTGCCGCGCAAGGCGTCGGCGTCACCATCGTGAATGCCCTGTTGGCGAGACCGTATCTGAAGGGCGATTTGGTAGCACTGCCTTTCAAGCCGGATCTTCGCCATGAATATGCATTCGTGACAGCCTCGGTACCCGGGCCCACGCGCCTCGCCTTGGAGTTTTTGACGGAAACCAAACGATGGTTTGCCGATCTACAGTCAAGCAAAGATGCTTCGTCGAATCAGCTTGCCCGCAAAATCGCAACTCCCTCGCGAACGCGAAGAGGTTGATTCAGCGCCGCAGAGAGCGTAACCACGTTATTGACGATACGATCACGATCAGCGCCGGCGACCAAATGTGGACGACCGCGCGTCACGAAATCTGCGTCGCCATTGTCACCAACCGCCTGTAATCGTAGCGGCGTCATAACAGCCTGCTCGAAACGCCCCCCGACGAAATTGCAATCGACGATGAGGCTCTGCCAATTGGTCTGACCATACGCGTCGGGTGATTTTCGCGTTTGAAAGAAGAAACTCGACAGACCATGAAACAAGGGCGCTCCCGAGTACATCTCCATCCCTTGAAGCAAGGGGGTGCCATGCGCGACGAACACCGATGCACCGGCGTCGATCATTTCGCGCGCGAGCTGCCGCTGCCATTTCGGCGTCACCGAGATCTCCGACTCCCAGTAATGGTTATGCAGATACGCGATGACAAGATCAGCACTTTTGCGAGCCGTTGTGATCGAATCGAGTATCCGTCGAACATCGAGACTGTTCAGGTCTCCGTTCGACTCACGGCGAATTTCATTGACGCCAGGGCGATCAGCGGTGGCCGCTCCACCTGCTCGAATCATGCCAGCCGCCGCCGCAACCACGGCAACCGTCCCTCCGCGACGACCCGACCGATAAACGGGCGCTCGAGCAGCCGCGTCGTCGAAGCCAAGGCCGGCAGCCATCAAACCGCGTTGTTTGAATGCTTCGATCGTATCGAGAATGCCACCCGTGCCGAGATCGAAGGAATGATTGTTCGATGCAGCAAAATGGGTCACGCCAAGGCCAGTGAGATAATCGATCACCTCGGGAGGAGCGCTATGAACCCCCTCAACGGCTCGAGTCGGTTCACCCGCTCGGGCGCCGAGAATCACGCACTCTAGATTGCTGAAACACGCATCGAACGCCTTCAGCGTACTGCCGATCTGCGCCTCGTCGCGCCACGGGTGGCTGCGCAGATCGTGACGAAGCAGACTTTGCCCGAGCAATCCCAGATGGAACACATCGGACTCGGCTTTTCCGACCGTCGATAGCGCAGTGCCCGCAATAAGCGCGGGCACTGCACCATTGAACGCTCGCCGGGTCAGCATGAGCCGACTAAAAGTCCGCCGCCAACTTCACGAAGAAGTATCGACCACGAGCATCGTAGGTGTAGATGTCGTAATTGATCGGGTTATTAGCCCATGACGCCGGGGGCATTTTGTTGAAGACGTTATCGATGCCCACGGTTACGCGAGTTCCGAGATCCTCGAAGTCGTGACCGACCTGCAGATCGTGATACCAGGTGGCAGACGTCTCGCCACCGTTGATCGGATTGCCCGCCACATCGGTCGCGCCACCGATATAACGCGAGCGCCAACCCGCATTCCACTCATCACGACGCCATTGCATACCGAGCTGGCCTTTCCATTTCGGGAAAGTCGCGCGCGGTGTGTCACCACGCCCCGCTTGCTCTGTGATGACTACCGTTCCGTCGGACTGCGGCGCAAACGTCGTGAAGTGCAGCAATCGCGAAGCGTCTGCGATGAAACTGAAACGTCCCATCGAGCTCTCCAGCTCGTGACGCACGGTCACATCCACACCCTCGACTTCGATCCGGTTGAAGTTGACGACAGACTGCCGAAGCTCCAACACCTCGCCCGTCGTTTCACGAGTGACGTTGTCGCAATAGAAGCCCGCTCGCGTGGCGCACAACGTCAAAATCTGCTGTGCGGTCTGCGAAGCGATCGCATCGTCGATACGAATCTTCCACCAGTCGCCCGTGACCGATAGACCCTCGATCAACTCCGGCGTCCAGGCAAATCCCGCAGTCAATGTGTCTGCCGTTTCTGCTTTGAGGTTCGGGTTGCCGCCGACGACACCCTTCAAAGTGCCCGAGCCAAACTGGTTCTGGTTATAGGTGGACGGGATTCCTGCGCAACCAGGTTTACCCACACCACCGCCGTTGCAAGGATCAACCGCCTGGAATGTCGTTTGGCGACTGCCCTGGTAAAGCTCGAGGATCGAGGGAGCTCGGAACCCTTCGGAAGCCGTTCCTCGAATCAACAAAGTCGAGACGGGTCGCCATGACACACCCAGCTTGTTGGTGGTGGCATCGCCGAACGAGGAGTAGTCCGAGTAACGTGTCGCCGCGTTCACGCTGAGCGAGTAGGCACCCGGCGCATTCGCAAGCAACGGGACATCCAATTCGACATACGCTTCCCACAGGTCGTATTCACCGACGGTCGCATCGCGCTGCGCAGAAGACGTTCGCCCTCGCGCTGCCGTCACGAAGATCGGAGCGGAATTAACGAAAGCGTCTGGCTGATCGTACGCAGCTTCCTCGCGCCACTCGATACCGCTGGCGAGGCCGATATCACCCGCCGGCAGAGAACCGAATCGCCCCGACAGATTGAAGGCCGCGTTGGTTTGCTCAGTGCCATTTTTGTCAAGGCCGTTGAAGCGAATGTAGTCGGCCATCGCCGGCGTCATTTCGCCGAACAGATTGAGCGGCACGCACTGATTCGCCGCACAACGCGCATTGGGACCTAACGCCAACGCCAGATTGTCGTAGTTGATTTGGTTGATGACGGCAAACGTCGCCTCGTTCTCCGACTTCGATGCAAAGAAATCCCATTTCCAGCGAGTGCCAAGATCGATCGCGCCCTCAACGGTCAACGCAACGCGTTGCGTTTCGACATCCTGAACATTGTTACGATTACCGACTTCAATCGGCACACGCTGCAAGCGAAGCGTGCTACCCGTGAAGGCTAGCTTCCACGGATTAAAGGGATGATCCGCCGGAATGGTGTAACCCTGATTCTGGCGGATATCGATGGGCAGCGGTGCGAACAGCTGATTCGACTCACGCTCGTTGTAAAGAAACTCGATCGCCGCACGGGTGTCTTCATTGATCTCGAGACCGATGCGTCCGAAGACGCCGAGACGACGGCTCGGTCCGACCGAGTAAATGCCTTGAGTCAGCGTGTTGTAGAAATCGTCGGGCAAGCGAGCGGCGCGGAAGTCCGTCGGCGCCGACCCGGCCGCGCCGGGAGCCCGAGTGATCGGAGCCGTCGCCGTCGAAACGCCAGGAAGCACATACAGACCTCTCGGACTGACCGGGGGCGCCGTCACCGGCACGTTCGCGAGTGCCGTAAGACTTCGAGCCGTCGTGAGAATGGGATCTGAGTCAACGTAGGACAGTGAAACCAAAGCAGACACGCGACCGAATCGCTGACCGGCATTCAAGGAGGCGCTCAAGCTCGCCCCATCGCTCTCGGACGTTTCACCGAAACTCAAGCGAGTCTCGATACCCTCGATCTCTTTACGGGTACGAATGTTCACCACACCCGCGATGGCATCCGCGCCGTAGATTGCCGAGGCACCGTCCTTGAGAACCTCGATCGTCTCAACCATGCCGAGCGGAATAGTATTGAGATCAACGAAATCTCGAAATCCTCGTCCACCTGCCGCATTGACCCAGCGATGGCCATCCACCAGAACGAGGACACGATTACCCGAGCCCTCGGAGCTACCTAGGTAACGCAAATTGACCGCGGAGACACCGAACGAGGTTCCCTGGGTACCGTTGGAATTGAGGCTGACTCCAGCGCCAGGGAGTTCTTGCAACAACTCGCCGACCGACAAAGGCGCCGCTGCCTCGATATCCTCAAGAGACAAGGTCATCACCGGACCGACAGCCGACGCGTCGGTTCGGGCAATGCGGGAACCGGTGATGGTCACCTCGGCCAGCGACTCGTCAGAGGCGCCCTCTTGAGCCACGCTGGCACCGGCAAACCCGGCCACCGCAGCTGAGAATAGGGCGACTCGCACAAAAGCCGCGGCAGGCTTGATGGACTTTGACATCGAATGCTCCCCTCATGACGCTGATATCGTTGAGACTGTACGAGTGCCAGTCATGCCATACAAGATTATTGATTTTTGTATGAGCACATACAGAAATTGGATGGTTTAGTAGCGGTCAATAACCGTGACCTGCCTGCACCGATTGGTCCAGTTTACTCGCTAGTTGTACGCGGCTTTCTGTGACGGTGTTACCTGCATCGCTGCGGCCCTGCTCTGGCAAGAGGTCTGGCGGATCGCCCCCGGATCTTCATGACAACCTCTGAAGGCGCCGCTTAAACTGACGTTGCCACTGCCTTCGCTACTGAACCAGTCAAAGCGGGCTGGACAGGCTACTCAGCACCCATCCAGATCCTGCTCGAGGTGCACATGATGAGGACCAGTCACGTATGGCGACGCCAGGCGATCGCTGCTCTGCTACTGTCGGCGTTTCTGGTAGCGGGCGCGCAGGCGGCACAGGTGTCGTTGGCCGAAGCCACCACGGCGGATCTGCAAGCCGCCATGAGCAAGGGCACGTTGAGCGCGGAAAAGCTGGTTCAACTATCACTGGCACGAGTGAAGGCGTATGACCGTGCAGGCCCCAGGCTCAACGCACTGATTCTAGTCAACCCCAACTCTGTGACCGAAGCCCGGCAACTTGATGCCGAACGCAAGGCCGGAAGACTGCGCGGACCCTTGCACGGGATTCCGGTCATCCTCAAAGATAACTTCGATACGGCGGATATGCCCACCACGGGTGGCTCAGTGTTTCTGGAGGGCTCGTTGCCCCCGGACGACGCCTTCACGGTGAGGAAGCTCCGCGAGGCAGGCGCCATCATTTTGGCCAAGACCAATATGAGTGAGTTTGCGTCCAGCGCCGGGAGAAATGGCTTCAGCTCCCTGGGCGGTCAGACACTGAATCCGCATGATCTGTCACGCGGTCCCGCCGGCTCCAGCGGCGGTTCCGCCGTTGCAGTGGCGGCGTGGTATGCGACCGTGGCGATGGGAACCGATACCGGTGGTTCCATTCGAAATCCCTGTTCCGTGAATGGACTCGCATGCATCAAGCCCACCCGTGGCTTGCTGTCACGCGATGGCATCATTCCCCTGGGTTTGTCGTTCGATACAGGCGGACCCATGGCGCGCTCCATCTACGATGTGGCCGTGGCGCTGGGCGCGATGACCGGCGTCGATCCCGAAGACAGCGAGACCGCAGGTTCCGCGGGCCGCTATCACACTGACTACACCCGGTTTCTCGACAAGAATGCGTTGCAGGGCGCAAGACTGGGGGTGCTCGTGGACTATGCCGGTGTCGATCCCGGAGTTCAGGCGGTGTTTGCCGCCACGCGCGCGAGGCTGGAGTCGTTGGGTGCGACGCTCATTGAGGTGAAGCTGCCGCAGTTCATTCTCGATCGTCAGTCCATCCACAACGTCATGCGCCCCGGTGAGTTCAAGGCACAAGTCGCTGATTATCTCGCCACGCTAAAGCCCGGATATCCGAAGACCCTGGCGGATCTCATCAAACTGGCAGACGACTATGAACCCAGGCCCGGTCAACAGGCGAATCCCGGCCGCTGGTCGCAGTTCAAGACCGAACAGGCAGGCTACGACCTGAATGACCCGGTCTACCTGTCGGCCAAGGCACATGGCCCAGCGTTGATCGGCGGCCATTTGCAGGGCCTGCTGTACAAACATCGACTGGATGCGTTTGTGTATCCCACCAATGGTGTGCCTGCCCAGCGCCTCGACATTACCGTCGATGCCCCGCGCCCCGCCTCCGCCACCAGTATCGCCAATATCACCGGCTTTCCGGACGTGATCGTGCCTGCGGGCGTGACGCCAGAACGATTGCCCGTGACCCTGTCGTTCCTGGGCCAGAGTTACACTGAACCACGCCTGCTAGCTTTGGCCTATGCCTTCGAGCAGGCCACCCGCGCGCGGGTAAGCCCGCCCACGACACCCGCGTTGCCCGGCGAGAACATCAGCTATTGACTTGAGTGGAGCCCAGCGCCGCGTGCGTGCGCTTCTGTTATTAGCCCGACGCCCGCCACTGTCAGTAGCGCAGGGCTTTAGAGTCCTCAGGATCCTGTTCAGGACAGACCTGTCCGGTCGAAATGGGGGCTGCTCCACAGCGAACCTTCGATAGCCGTGCGGATTGCCGCCAAAGAATTGCTCGCCGAGGTCAATCGCGAGGCGGATGCATGATGAACGCTGGGCAGAGAGGGGAATGGTGGCCGGAGTCGGAATCGAACCAACGACACGCGGATTTTCAGTCCGCTGCTCTACCAACTGAGCTATCCGGCCAAGGGTGCTGAGCGTCGCCCGAACGGGCGAACGCGTATTAGACCCCCCG
>JBILGD010000091.1:0-10841 GCA_044351225.1 Steroidobacteraceae bacterium | reverse complement strand
CCGCTCAAGGTCGAAGTGGGGACGGGTAAAAACTGGGACGAAGCCCACTGACTGTTGCGCAGACGCCACACCTTGCGTCGCAACCCACTGAAAAATATCGAAATTTAATTCGGAACCTTTTCCTGGGTCCAGCGGTCTTATTAAGCGAACGCACTGCGTTCCCCGCTTCCCTCCCTCCCTGAGCGGGCCCCGGCCATGAGACCTGAGCCGGGTATGTCTGCCCCCGGTAGCGTGATCCGTTACCGGGGGTTTTTTTATCCCCAGAGGGCCGTCAGCCGCTCCTGCGCCTCGCGGACGCCGAGTCCGGAATGCGCCGAGAACACCTGCACGGTGGCGAGCTCACCCAAGGCTTCCCGGGCTGCGCGCAACGCCGCTGCGCGCTCGGCTTGATTGAGCTTGTCCGCCTTGGCGAGCAGGACGTGTACCCCACGCCGTGCGGGATCCGCCCATTCAATCAGCCCGAAATCCTCCTCGCGCAGGCCGCGTCGCGAATCGACCACCAGCAACAGCCCCTTGAGGCACTCACGTTCGCGCAAGGCACCGATCAAGGGTGCCCATTTGCGCCGTTCCCCGGCGTGCACCGCGGCATAGCCATAGCCCGGCAAGTCGACGATTCGGTGTCCCGCCTCGAGTTCGAAGTAATTGAGCAGGCGGGTCTGGCCCGGCGTTTTGCTGGTGCGCGCGAGTGCCTTGCGCTCGGCAATGGCATTGATGGCGCTCGATTTGCCCGCGTTCGACCGCCCGGCAAAGGCCACTTCGACCCCGGGATCCGACGGAAATTGGGCAGGCGCGGCAGCGCTCAGGAGGAACTCGGCCTTGGGAAAACGCGACACGCGAGGCCACCCGGCAGGGCACGAAAAAGGGCTGTTAGTGTAAACTTTCCAGCCTTGACTCGACGTTCGGAGCTCCGAGAAATGTTCACCGCCAAGCCCTTCGCCACCGCCCTCGCCTTGCTGGCCCTCAGCGGGTGGCTGGCGCCTGTCGCCGACGCCAAAGGTAACGCGGAAGCGGGTGCCGCCAAGGCAGCCGTGTGCACGGCCTGTCACGGCGTGAATGGCAACAGCGTCAACCCGGAGTGGCCGAGCCTCGCCGGACAGAATGCCCCCTACATCGAAGAGCAGCTCAAGCTGTTCCGCGCGGGTCACCGCAACAACCTCGTGATGTATCCGCTCGCCATCGCGCTCACGGACGAAGACATCGCCGATCTCTCGGCTTATTTTGCTGCCCAAACTCCCGTCGGACTCGAAGCCGACGCGGCCAACTACAAACTCGGCGAGGCGCTCTATCGCGGTGGTGATCGTACGCGCAACCTCCCGTCGTGCACCTCCTGTCATGGCCCGGTGGGTCTCGGCAATCCTGGTTCGGGTTACCCGGCGCTGCGCGCGCAACATGCCACCTACACGCTCAAGCAGCTGCTCGATTACGCCGCCGATCAGCGTTATGTCGATGTGGCCACCGGTGCGCAGACCCGCTCGCGCAACGGCCACATGATGACCACGATTTCCAAGCGCCTCTCCGAAGAGGACAAGAAGGCGCTTGCCAGCTACATCCAGGGACTGCGCTGATGTCCATGACCCGCAAATCTTTGATTATCGCGCTCGGCGGCCTGCTGCTTACCGCCTGGCTGGGCTCAAACTCGGTGTTGGCGCAGGGAAACTCCGCCGCCGCCACAGACGGCCGCTGGCAAGAAGGCAAGCACTACCGCCGCGTCTCGCCAGCCATCCCGACCAATGTCGCGCCCGGCAAGGTCGAAGTCCTCGAGATCTTCTGGTACGGCTGCAGCCACTGTTACTCGCTCGACCCGTTCCTCGAGAGCTGGAAAAAGAACGGCAAGCCGGCGCATGTGGAGTTCGTCCGCGTCCCGGTAACCTGGAACGCCGCCGCCAAGTTGCACGCGCGACTGTTCTACACGTTGCAGGCACTGAAGCAAGACGAGCGTCTGCACACCAAAGTATTCGACACGATTTTCCGTGGGGGCAACGGCCTGCTCGGCCGTGATGAAGCTTCGACCCTGCCGGTGATGGTCGCGTGGGCGAAACAGAACGGCATTCAGGAAAAGGCCTTCACCGAGGCGTGGAACTCCATGTGGGTGAACACCAAACTGCGACAGGCCGATGAACTCATCCGACGTTACCGCGCCGAAGGCACGCCCTTCATGGCGGTCAACGGCAAGTTCTCCACGGACGTCGGCATGGCCGGTGGCGTGCCGCAGATGCTCAGCCTGATCAACGATCTCGCCAACGCGGAGAAGGCGCGCTGAAATTCGGCATCGCTCGGCCTTGGGGTCGCGGATGCTGAAACTCGGAGCCATCGAGGGTACCGTCGGTCGCCTGAACGAACGTCAGCTTCAGTTCGAAATCCTCTGAGCGTTTACCGCCGGATTTTGTCGCTAGAATAGCCGGGCGTGTGCTGGCGCACGTATCGCCCAAGGATCCGCCCATGACGACGTCCGCTATCCGCGCCTCGCGCGGTGTTGTTCTCGCCCTCCTCTCTGCGTTTCTAGTGGCTGCCTGTGGAGGCGGCGGTGGCGGATCCGGCAACGCCGGAGGTAATTCCGGCGGCAACACCGGTGGTGGTGGCGGAGCGGTAAGTTCCGTACCCAGCGCGCCGACCAGTGTCACCATCGCTCCCGGCAACGGCACACTGACACTGACCTTCAGCGCTCCAGGCAGCAGCGGCTCCTCGGCCATCATCGACTACACGGCCTCGTGCACCGGCGGCAGTGCGACGCGGACTGCTACCGGTACTTCGAGCCCCATCACGGTGACCGGTCTCGCCAACGGCACGACCTACAATTGCACGGTCACGGCACGCAATGGCGTGGGCAGCAGCCCTGCGTCCAACGCCGTCAGCGGTGCGCCGGTCAACAATACGCCGACGGCCTGCTCGCTCACCGATCGACAGAACTGGGTCGTGGCCCAACTCAACGAGTGGTATCTCTACCCCGAGACGCTGCCGAGCAACATTCGCGTCAGCGATTATTCATCGGTCGATGCACTGATCAGCGCCATGACTGCGACAGCGCGAGCGCAGAACAAGGATCGCGACTTCACGTACATCACTTCCGCTGCCGAAGAAGACGCGTTCTTCAACTCCGGTGCCACGGCCGGTTTCGGTATTCGTCTCGGCTATGACCTCAATGCGCGGCGCGTCTTCATCCTCGAAGCCTTCGAAGGCACCCCCGCGTTGAACGCCAATATCGATCGTGGCGACGAGCTCACGGCCATCGGCACCACGGCGAGCAATCTGCGCTCGGTGTCGGACATCCTCGCCGCCGAAGGTGCGCAGGGCGTCAACAACGCACTCGGCCCGAGTACCGCCGGCACTTCGCGCGTGCTGCGCATCGCGCGCGGTGGGGCGAGCCGCGAAGTGACGGTTGCCAAAGCCGATTTTTCCATCGAACCGGTATCGAGCCGCTATGGTGGCCGCATCATCGAAGATGCGGGCAAGCGCTATGGCTATATCAACCTGCGCACCTTCATCAGTACGGCCGATGCGCGGCTGCGCGAAGAAATCCAGAAATTCCGTGATGCCAACATCACCGAGGTCATCATCGATTTTCGCTACAACGGCGGCGGCCTCGTCTCGACCGGCAATCTGATGGGCGATCTG
The DNA here is from genome assembly GCA_044351225.1 of Steroidobacteraceae bacterium. Taxonomy (GTDB): domain Bacteria; phylum Pseudomonadota; class Gammaproteobacteria; order Steroidobacterales; family Steroidobacteraceae; genus UBA964. Next base: position 7,229 of record JBILGD010000091.1, on the reverse strand, counting down.
CTCGGCGGCAATCGGCAAACTTCCGAGATTTTCTCGCAGCTGACTTTCCGCGACTCCAAGGCCTCGAACAACTCCATCAAACGTTTTGCGCCGCAGAGCCAGTCCGTCTCCCCGACAAAACTCGCCTTCATCACCACGCGATCCTCGGCCTCGGCGAGCGAGCTTGTGGTCAACGGCTTCATCCCTTTCTTTGATAATCGGCTCGCCCTGATTGGCGCCAATACCTTTGGCAAGCCGGTAGGGCAGATCGCCCGTGACAACGCCGCCTGCGACGATCGCTTGCGTATCGTCGCCTTCACGACGCGCAACTCGGCCAACTCCGACGCCTATTTCAACGGGCTCGCTGAAGCGGTCAAGGCAAGCTGTCGGGCGAACGACGATTTCACCCAGCCACTCGGCGTAGCCGGCGAAGCCTCGACCCGTCAGGCGCTCGATTTTTTGCAGGGTAAATCCTGCACGGCGATTCCTGTAACCTCGGCCGAGGCTGCGCGCGCCTCCGGTATCGGACCGCAGACCGAGGTCAGCGAGACACTCTCCCTCGAAATCGAACCGCTGCCCCTGCCGGCGAAACCGACCACGGCGCAGCGGGAGATTCCGGGCTTCTTCTGACGCGCAATGTAATGTCGCCCAGCACGCACCGAGCCCGCCACACGCTGCTCGCGTTGCTGTGCACACTATGCGCGGCGCTGCTCGTGGAGCCTGCCGCGGCGCAACGTCTGGTGTCGATCGTCGAGCCGCAACGTGCCCCGGAGCTGCCGATCACGCAAGTCATCGTGCGCTTTCGCGATGATCTTGCCGTCGGCCGTCTGAATCGACCGAGCGGCGAGCGACTACAGGCGCTCTCTTCGCGCGGCGGCATGGCCGTCGGTTACCGTCGGCCGACAGCGGACCTGTCGCATGTGCTGCGACTCGCCGAGCCCTTAGAGCGCGGCGCTGCCGAGCGTGTCGTGCAACGACTGCGAGAAGACCCGAGCGTCGCGAGCGTTGAGATCGACGAATATCTTTTTCCCTTGTTCGTGCCGAACGACACGTTTTTCAATGACCCGCGCGATATCCAGTGGCACCTCAAAGCACCGAGTGCGACGCGTGCAGGCGGTGCCAACCTGCCGGGCGCCTGGGATATCACACGCGGTCGTGGCGCCGTGGTCGCGGTCATCGATACTGGCATCACGGTTCATGATGACCTCGATGCCAACATCCTTCGTGGTCACGATTTCATTTCACCAGACAGCAACGGCGGCTTTCTCGTCGCCAACGATGGGAACGGCCGCGATGCTGATCCCGCCGATCCTGGTGACTGGATCGACGATACGGACCTCACGAAATCTTTGTTCTCTTCGAGTACATCCGCTCCCTGTCGCAGAGCAGCGAGTTCCTGGCACGGCACGCACGTGACGGGCACGATCGCTGCAGTCAGCAACAATGGCACGGGTGTCGCTGGTATTGCACACGAGGGCAAGGTGCTGGTCATCCGCGCGCTCGGCAAATGCTTCGGTTACAGCTCCGACATCACCGACGCCATTCGTTGGGCGTCGGGAGCGCCACCGGCAAGCGGTAGTTGGGCGGATCTCGGTATCCCCGCCAATTCCAATCCCGCTCGGGTCATCAATCTTAGTCTCGGCGTCAGCAACTCGAGTTGCTCGAGCAGCCGACAGAATGCCATCACCGCAGCCCGCAATGCAGGCGCCGTGGTCGTCGTGGCCGCGGGCAACGACGGCCGCGAGGGCATCAGTTCGCCGGCAAACTGCGCGGGCGTGATCGCGGTCGCCGCACACACGCTCGAGGGTGACAAGGCCAACTATTCGAACTACGCGTCCGGCATGACGATCAGCGCGCCGGGCGGTGGATCCTGCACGACGAGCGCACTCAACTGTCTGCCGCATGGCAGTAGCAACGCCTCAGGCACGATCTGGCGACTCGTGGCTTCCACGAGCAACGACGGCAGCACGGCACCCACGACACCGATCTATAGCGGCAAGACCGGAACGAGCATGGCCGTGCCGCATGTCTCCGGGGTCGCCGCATTGCTGTTGTCAGCGATGCCGACCCTGCTCAACGACACGGTACGCACCCTGCTCACCGCGAGTGCACGCGAGTTTCCGGCGGGGACATTCTGCGCCGGCCGCAGCGGCAACCCCTGTGGCGCCGGTATGCTCGATGCGACGCGCGCGCTGCAACGTCTTTCCGACCTCACTCCCACGGTGACGGCAAGCGTCAACGCAGCAGTCGTCGAGAACGGCTCGACGGTGACGCTGAACGGCAGTGCCGCCGCCAAGTCAGGCGGCAATACCAACCTCAGTTATGAATGGCGACAGGCGTCTGGACCCTCGGTCACGCTGACGAACGGCACCGCACCGCAGGCGACGTTCATTGCGCCTGCGACCTCGCGCACGAGTTTTCGTCTCGTGGTCACGGATGGCGACGGCTTTCAGGCGACGAGCAGCGTTGTGGATGTTCGCGCCAACGGCACACCGACGCTCGCAGCCGTTGCGCCCGTCAACGCGACTGCGGGTGGCACAGTCAACTTTCGCGTCACGGCCACGGATCCCGACAACGATCCGATCACGTTTGCAGCGACCGGACTGCCCGCGAATGCAACCTTCAACACCACCTCCGGCGAATTTGCGTGGCCGGGGTCGGTGGCGGGGACTTACGCCATCTCGATCACGGCGAGTGACGGGACCTTCACGAGTGCTGCGCAAACCGTGACGCTGACGGTCGCGGCGCCGCGACGCGGCGGCGGCGGCGCGGTGGATCCTTGGTTTCTGCTGATACTCGCCGCGGGATGGTGGTGGGCAAGACGCCGAGAATCGCTCGCCGCAGCATGATGCGAGTGCGGGATCGGCAGCTCTTTGACATCGGATTACTCGGCGTCGGAGCTTTAGCTGCCGGACTTTTCTTTGTCGCTCTGCTGCTCGATATACCCAACCTGCAACTGCTCACCAAGGCGATCCCTGTGCTTGTGCTCGCGGTTTGGCTGCGCCCGTGGCAGGGCCGGGAAAGTCGACCGATCGTCGCGGGCTTGCTGCTCTCGGCAATCGGTGATCTTTGTTTGCAACTCTCGCCGTCGCTCTTCGTGGTTGGCCTCACCGCTTTTCTGCTTGCCCATGTGGCCTATATCGCGGCTTTCCTCAGGCGCAGTCGGCAACTTGCCGCACCTTATGTGCTGCCCGTGGCACTCTTTGGCGGCGCAACATATCTTTGGCTATCGCCATCGCTCGGCGCCATGATGTGGCCCGTGCTCGCGTACATCATCGTCATCTGCACGATGCTGTGGCGCGCTTGGGCACAGGTCGGCGACGGTAGTGTGTCGCGTGCGACGGCCTGGACGGCAGCCCTGGGCGCGAGCAGCTTTGCGATCAGCGACACGCTGGTCGCCTACAACCGTTTCATCGAGCCTGTGCTGGGCCTGCAGATCCTGCTGATGCTGCTCTACTGGGCGGGGCAGTGGGGCATCGCAGCCTCGACGCAGCGTCGCGCTACCTGAGATCCTCGAGCAAAATCAGCGTAAGGTCCGAAATCAGGCGATTGCCGACGTTCTCAGGCGAGTAGTCGATGGCCGGCATGTCATCGACGGTGATCGCGATGGCGATGCGTCCGGCCGGTGAATACACGATGCCGACGTCACTGCGCAGCGCATCGAGGCTGCCCGATTTGCTTGCCACGCGCAGCTCTCCCGCCTTGCGCCCGATGCCGTCCTTGTATTGCTGACGTTCGAGCACTGCGAGCAATTCGCGCGAAGTCGCGGCGTCGACGATCTTGCCCTGCTCCAGCAGCTCGAGCAGACGCACCATCTCGCGTGGGGTCGAGGAGCCGATGCCGAAACGCTTGTTCTCGGCTTTGTCACCCTCGCGACTCCAGCCCTCGGCGGGTTTCAGCTGCGTGCCGTCACCGCGGATCTTGCGCATCGAGTGGGTGGCCTCGAAGCCGAGTGAGGCCATGAATTCATTGACGGTGTCCGCTTTAACACGATCCAGGATCAGGTTGGTCGCGGTGTTGTCGCTGACCACGATCATCAGCACCATCGCATCGCGCAGGCTGACCGACTCGCCGTCGGTGAACTCGCTCAGCACACCGGAACCCGAAACTTTGTCCTGTGCGCGGATCACGAGCCGCTCGTCCCAACGCGCCCGACCCGCGGCAACCTCGGCGGCGAGCGCGCAGGCAATGGGCAGCTTGATGGTGCTCGCGGTGCGCACCCGGCGATCGGGCTCGAGCCCAACCTCGCGGCCGGTATCGAGGTTGCGGGCATGCAGCGCGACCGTACCGGCGAAACCTTGGATGCGCGACTGAAGCCGGGCCTGCAGCGCGGACTCGGGGGTCGCGGCCGTGGCCGCAAGCGGCGCCAACACGGCGAGGCACAATGCAGACAGCCACCCTGGCCGCCAACCTCCAACCCCGCGTGCATCGACCCTCTGCGCCTCGTGTCTCATCCGCCCCTCCTCGCTTGCTCCGATATAATGCCCGGTGGATGCGCCCGTAGCTCAGCTGGATAGAGTACTGCCCTCCGAAGGCAGGGGTCACAAGTTCGAATCTTGTCGGGCGCGCCATAAAATCAATGACTTATGATTTTTCTGCCCTCACGGTATAAAAAAGGTATGAAATCGCAGTCTACGACTTCACGCCGGTCAACCTAGCCTAATCGACTTCTTAGACCTCACAGCAAACGGTGGCTCAACGGATCGCACCAGCACGGCGCTATCCCCTTGGAGGGGGGTACAGGTCCAGAGGCCCCTGGGGGTGCAGTTACGGTTAGACCCGCGAGAAAATTTTTGAATTTCGCGTATGGCCGTAGTCCAACCTATGCGGGTCGGGACCGGCTGCCAGCCTCGCTTCGGTAATCCCGTCTTGCAGCAGAGGAGGTGACGTATGGGGTGGATAGGTTTGGCCGTGACGGTAGCGGCGGCGTGGTGGCTGGTACGCTCCCTGCGGCAACTGGAGGCGCGACTTGAGGATCTCGACCGCTCCCTGCAAGCGGTCCGCGAGGAGTTGCGAAACCTGCACTAGCACCGGGGGGGGTACAGGGCCAGAGGCCACCGGGGGTACTGTTACGGGAAGGGTCGAAAGAAAATTTTTATGCCCAGTCCGAAAATATTGGTCGAGCACAGGCGCAGCGGTTGCGGTCAGCGCGAAGAGTTCTTCCGTAAGCAAGTCGCTCGGGCGTATGCTTGCACTGTGGGCGTAAGGGACAGTCGCCGACGTTGTCTTTCACAGCCCCTCCGGGCCGGCGGTGGGCGTGTTTCACGTCCTCCGATCCGTCACCCACAACCCTGGCGTCTCGGCGCACAGGGTTGCCTTACTTGCCGACGGGCATATAAACGTCGCCCCGATGGCGTGGCAAGGCATGGCATGGAAAGCTCGGCACGGAGATCGACGGGGAGACTCGCCGGTCTCTTTTTTTGCTCGTTCACCCTGGCTGCTTAGCCGACGCGCGCCTTTCGGACGCAGATCGCGTCCGTCTACTTGACGATCACGGTCAGCGAAGTACCAGCTGGCACCAGCACTGCATTGCGCACGTAGGAAGACTTGCCGGCGGCGATGGTGTCGGCGATGAAGGTCTGTGACGTCGCCCGATAGCCCGAGCCAAGCGCCGCGCCGGTGCGCGGTCGTTGCGATGCGCGCGAGGCGATGTCGATGGCAGTCAAGGTGTAATCGCCGTCGGTGCGGGCCGGGAAACCATACTGCGAAGGCAGTCCGGTCGAGGGCAGAAGCGAAAACATGCTGGCACCCATGCGAGCAAACTCACTCGCGAAACTGCCGCCACCGTTGACGTTGACGAACGAGTCGACGCAGGCGTAGCTGTCGCTCTGACAGGTCTGCAATGCCTTGAAGAAAGTCAGACCGTAGCGGCGATTCATGAAAGCGGCAAAAGCTCCGCCTATCCCGTAATGATCGCCGGACAATTCCGGCCAGTTGATGTAACTGACATCGCCGCCGGCCCCCAGGTATTTCGGCAACCTCTCCGTTTCGATCTTGTTGTAGCCGATGAGCGCAGGCGTGATGATGTCTTCGGACATCATTGCCGAGGTCTCCTCGAGCCACGTGTCATGGGACGCGGAACGTCGAATGTCACGCTGGTAGAAGTTCACCATGTGCATCATTTCGTGCACCAGCGTGCCAATGTAAAAGTTCGTGGTCGACGACGAGGTGTTGTCACCCGAGAACTGGCTGGCATTGATGAAGAACACCAGCGCTTTGTTGGACTTGGCGTCGTCCTTGAACGCATTCAAGCCGAAGAAGTACCCGGCGTAACTCTCCTTCGACGGGACCATGACAACGTTGAGGTCCTGCAGGACCGGCGAGTCGGAGATTAGGTTGTTGTAGGAATGCGCGCCCCATGGCTCGCCGTACAGCTTCACCAGCCGCTCGTAGCCGCCGCTCGCGCCGCAGTAAGCGTTCCTGAATTTTTCGATGATGCTGCTGGTGACCTTGCCCGACGCCCACGCCTGATCATCCACCCAGAAAACAATCACCCGGCCGCTTGATGCACTGCAGGTCGCACGGACGGATGTCGTGTAATCAATAGGGGCACCGGAACCAGAGTCCTTCCAGGTCTTCTGCAACCCTAGCGCCGGCGCTTCGGCAAGCATCGGCGGCACAGCGAAACCCGACTCGACGTCCATCTCGCCGGCGTTTTGACGGCCGGCGCGGAGCGCCGCGATCAGGTTACGATTCGATTCGAGAATCTTCCAGTGAGCGACATCTCGCGGATCGATCACGCTGGTCGTCGGCGTCGACTCCAGATCCTGGGTCTGCTCCCGCTCGAGCAGATCGGCCGCAGCGGTTGGCACGAGACCGGTGTCGGGCAGACTCGGCGCGGACGCCTTGCCGCCATTGGAGAACAACAGCGTCACCGTATTGCCACCGTTGAGCCCGCTCAAAGAGACGTTTACCGACGCCGGGAGCGACGTCGATGTATTGGTATAGCGCCAAACCCCGATGCCACTGCCTGCATAGGTGGTCGCGTTCACCGCACCGCAGTTAGCGCCGACGCAGTCAGCCGCCAGCGCTCCGGCGATGGTCGAGAGCCGGAACGAAGCGTTGATCGCACACGTGCCGGTAACGGGTGCCGTGGTGTAGGTCGAGCCGCTCAGACTGCCGTTACAACCCGTGACGCTGCTGATGGCGTAGCCGCTCTGCGGCGTCACCGTGAGCGCTACCCGCTGTCCGGTACTTGCGTACGAACGTGTCGCCGAGACCTGACCGCCCGCACCCGCAGTCGCTGATAC
>JBILGD010000090.1:0-10963 GCA_044351225.1 Steroidobacteraceae bacterium | reverse complement strand
TCGCGCAGCACGACAAGTTCGATGTCGGTGCGGGTGGTGACTTCACCCAAGCCTGCACGACGTGACGCAGCCTGGTAGTTGACCTCGGCCAGCTCTACATCCAGCCTTTCTTTGGTTGCCCGCGCCGAGAGTGTCTGCGGGTCAACTGCCGCCTGCGGCAAATCCGGCAACCTTTCGGGTAACTGCAGACGCGCCGCCTCGGTATCATCGAGCCCAAGCGCGCGCACGAGCGCCTCGCGCTCGACGATGGCCTGCTGCCTCGCGACCACCGACTGAGCGCGCGCGTCTGCCTCGAAGGATTGCTGTCGCGCCCGCGCGATCCGATTGAAGTTTCCTGCGGCTTCCATGCGCCGCGCGAGCTCCGCGCTGAGCGCCCCGCTCTCGAGTACGCGCTCGGCATAGCGTCGGCGCTGTTCCGCAGCGACCGCGCGCACCCAGGTCTGACGAACCCGCGTGACCTCATCCACGACCGCCATCGCGAGTTGTAGCTCCGCAGCACGCGCTTCGGCGGCAGCGATCCGTTGCCGCTTTGGCAACGTCAGCAACTCGAGTAAGCCGACGCTCAGCACGCGACCGATCTCGGTCTCGCCGTGGTCACGCAGACGCTCGTAGGACAGCGTCGGATTGCCGATACGCCCCGCCCGCCGCGCCTCGGCGATATCGGCACGCTTGCTGGCGAGCAGTGCCTGTAGCGCAGGACTGCCGAGCAACGCAAGCCGTACCGCTGACTCCTGCGTGACCGGAGCGGCGAGCAACGCCGCTCGCGCCTCGCTGCGCGCCACTGACAAGGTCACGGTTTCGCGCAGTTCGAGGTCACCCCGAGTGAAGGTATTCAAAGATTGGTTGGTTTCAATGAGCGCACGCTCGGCTTCCAGCGAGGCACAGCCCGCGAGCAGCGTGGCAGCGAGGAGTGAAAGCGAGCGCTTCGAGAAATCACGGTGGGTCATGGCGGGATGGATTCTAACTCAGGGTTTGAAGGCAGCGTGCATCAAGAGGGCCACGAGCACTGCCACGGCGAACGCCATAGACAAGGCAAGTTGCGGCAAGGCGAGAGACAGCGCAAGACAGAACCCCGCGACTGACCACATTCCGCGCGTCATGCCGCGCAAGAACTCGGTGGCCGCAGCCGCACTCGACTGGGCGTGATTGAACGACGCGACAACCATGCCGATCGACGGAAAGAGCGCGGCAAACCCGCTGACTGCGGGGCCACCCAAGCGGCCGAGTTCGCTGCTCAACAACGTCACCGCAGCGCCCGCTGCCATACGTGCCGGCAACTCGAAGCGGTGTGGCACATGGGGGGCGACGGGCGCGGCGGCTGGCATCAGGCGGGGCGCAGCATAAAGCGACGCCGCGGTAAGCAATCCAGTGACCCAAAGGGGCGCTTGCAAGGCGAGCAGTAGCGCAGCCACTGCAAACCAAACCAGCAAACTCGCGAGCACGACCGCGGGCCATCGACCCCGGCGTGCCAACTGCGTGTAGACCACATAGAACACCATGGAGGGCGCCACCCCCGCGAGCGCGGCGAGCGCCGCTTGGGCGCCGAAAGCATTGCCATTCTCGAGCGCGAGGATCAGCAGGACCGGCCCGGCGACGATCGGAAAACTGCCGAGCCAGCCTGCAAAGCCCTGCCCCCAGCGACGACCGGCCAAAGTAATGGCCATGATCAACGCCGGAACAAGCACGATCTTGAGCGCCAGCGTACCGGTCATGCGATTTCGAGTATCAAAGAGTCGGTGCAGCTTTAGGGCGTAGTCAACTCGGCGTCAGCGCGTGATCACGAAACCGCTCACGCAGCACGCTCTTCTGCATCTTGCCGGTGGCGCCGAGCGGTATGGACTCGACGAAGACGACATCGTCGGGCACCTGCCACTTTGCTACCTTGCCCTCAAAGAAACCGAGCAGCGTGTCGCGAGCGAGCTCTGCGCCGGGCTTTTTCACCACCACGAGCAGCGGCCGCTCGGTCCACTTCGGGTGCGGCACCGCAATGCAAGCGGCCATCGCGACGGCCGGATGCGACATCGCGATGTTTTCGATTTCGATGGAGCTGATCCATTCACCGCCCGACTTGATGACGTCCTTGCTGCGATCGGTGATCTGCACGAATCCGTCGGCATCGATCGTCGCCACATCACCGGTGTGAAACCAGCCGTCGATCAGCAGTGGCTCTTGTTCGTGCTTGAAATAATGCTCGATGATCCACGGGCCTTTGACGAGCAGATCGCCCGCACTCACGCCATCCCAGGGCAACTCGCCACCCTCGGGATCGACGATCTTGAGATCGACGCCAAATACCGCCCGCCCCTGCTTGGCGAGGATGCGAACCTGCTCTGCACTCGAGAGCGACTCGTGCTTGGGCTTGAGTTTGCACACCGTACCGAGCGGCGACATTTCCGTCATGCCCCAGCCATGCAACACCTCGACGTCGAGCCTGTGAAAGGCCTCGATCATGGCGGGCGGACAGGCCGCACCGCCCACGCTCGTACGCTGCAGCGTCGAGAAGCGCAGGCCGCCAGCCTGCAGGTGATTCAGCAAACCCATCCAAACCGTCGGCACGCCTGCCGCGCAGGTGACGCGCTCCGCTTCCATGAGTTCGAACAATGATTTGCCATCGAGCGCGGCTCCCGGAAAAACGATTTTCGCGCCTACCATCGGCGCGCTATAGGGGACGCCCCAGGCATTCACGTGAAACATCGGCACGACCGGCAGGATGCAATCGCGCGCCGAGAGGCCCGTGGCATCGGGCAACGCACCGGCATAGGCGTGCAACGTGGTCGAGCGGTGACTGTAGAGAACGCCCTTGGGATCCCCGGTGGTACCGCTCGTGTAGCAGAGGGCGGCGGCCGCTCGTTCGTCGAGATCCGGCCACTCATAGGTCGAATCCGCACCGGCAATCCACGCCTCATAGCTCATGAGATTCGGGATGCCACTGTCCGCAGGCAACGCCTCAGCCTCGCAGAGCGCCACCCAATGCAGCACCGTAGTGCAGTGCGTGGCGATCGCCTTGACGAGCGGCAAAAAGGTCATGTCGAAACAAAAGACGCGATCCTCGGCGTCGTTGACGATCCAGGCAATCTGCGCGGGTGTCAGACGCGGGTTGATGGTGTGCACCACGCGACCGCTGCCGCTGACCCCGTAGTAGAGCTCGAAGTGTCGGTAACCGTTCCAGGCGAGCGTTGCAACGCGATCACCATGCGCTAGACCAAGGGCGCCCAGCGCATTGGCCAATTGCTTGGAGCGGCGCAGCGCATCGCGGTAGTTGTAGCGGTGCAAATCGCCTTCGACCCGTCGCGAGACGATTTCGACGTCGCCGTGATGCCGCGCCCCGAATTCCAGAAAGCGCGAGATCAACAGCGGCTGATCCTGCATAAGACCGTGCACAAGACCCTTCATGAGATTCCCCCAAATCGACAAGACAAGGCCAGTCATGGGGAGTCTACGACAGCCGTAGGGCATTCGGCGTAAGCTGCGATGCGTGCGCTACCGCACACGTGGGAGACTCGCCATGCAGGTCGAACTGTCGAGGGTTCTTCAGGAGGCCCGGGACGCCGGGTTGGTGATCGAGGGCGACACACCCTCTGGTGATCGCTTCGTTCGGCGTATTGCCGCAGTGCAGACCTGCGCGCCCGGGGATCTGGTGTTCGCCGACTCTCCCGAGCTCTTCGATCAGGCGATTGCGCGGGCTCCTGCGGTGATTCTCGCTGCCCGCAAACTTCGCGGCCGTAGCGATCCGCCCGCCGAGACCGTGTTGCTGTTCACGCCCACGGTGGCGCTCGCCCACGCCTTCCTCAAACAAAGATTTGGCAATCGTGATTTTGCAGCGGCTGACTGGGATGGTCCCATTCATCCCTCTGCCGTCGTACACCCTGCCGCCCAACTCGACCCGAGCGTAATCGTCGAACCTAATGCAGTGATCGGCCGCGAAGCACGCATCGGTCCGCGCTGCCGGATCATGGCGGGCGCCGTCATCGAGCACCATGCCGAAATCGGCCCCGATACCGTAGTGCACCCGGCGGCGGTCGTGGGCTACAACTGCCGTATCGGCGCCGAATGCGTGATCGGCCCGGGCAGCATCATCGGCGCGGAAGGCTTCGGCTTTGCGCAGGATGCACGTGGGCGCAGTCATGCGATCCCGCAAACCGGCATCGTCGTGCTCGAGGATCGGGTGCGGCTCGGTGCCGGAAACTGTATCGATCGAGCCACCTATGGCGAGACCCGGGTCGGCGCGGGCACCAAGTTCGACAATCTTTGTCATGTCGCCCACAACGTGCAGATCGGCGAGGATTGTCTGCTCACGGCGATGTTCTGCATTGCGGGCTCTAGCCGCGTTGGCAATCGGGTGATGGCAAGCGGCCAGACCGGCATCATCGATCACGTCTCAGTTTGCGACAACGCCGTGCTGGTGCACCGCGCTGGCGTAGTCAAAGATATCAATGAACCCGGCGTGTACGCAGGTCTACCCACCCAACCGATGGACGAGTATCTGCGCAACACGGCGGCGAGCCGCAAGGGCGCCGAGTTGCGCAAGCGCGTCGCCGCACTCGAAGCGACGGCACTTGAAGCGACGATACTCGAGCCCGCGGCGGGAGCGTCTGCGCCCCCTTAAGCGTCATGCTGCTGCAGATCGTTTGGTTCAAGCGCGACCTGCGCCTCGAAGATCACGCGCCGCTGCACGCGGCAGCGGCCCGCGGTCCCGTGCTGCCACTCTATGTCATCGAACCTGCCCTGTGGCGCGAGCCCGATGTCTCGTCTCGACACTGGCAATTCACTCGCGACAGTCTCCTCGACCTCGACACGCAATTGCGTGAGCTTGGCGGTGCGCTCCATGTGGTAACAGGCGACATCCCGGACGTTTTCATTTCCTTGCTCAACCAACAGGGTCCGTTCGAACTCTGGTCACACGAGGAAACCGGTAACGGCTGGACCTTTGCCCGCGATCTGCGGCTCGCCGCATGGTGTCGCGCAGAGGGTATTGGCTGGCATGAATTGCCGGCCAATGGCGTCGTGCGACGACTGAAGAGTCGAGACCTCTGGTCGACCGAACGCGATCGCGTGATGCGCCAGTCCAAGCGGCCGGTGCCGAAGCAAATCCGCTTCGGGTCGCCGACGCTACGCGGAGCGGATCTCACGACAGACGCGACGCCGCTGCCGTCCCTCGACGATCCGATGTTCGGTGCGTCGACGCCGCGGGTACAAACGGGCGGGCGCCGCGCAGGACTGAAAGTGCTCGAGAGTTTTCTCGAAGATCGTTCGCGTTATTACATGCGGACGATCTCCAAGCCGGGCGTGTCGGCGCGACACTGTTCGCGCCTGAGTGCGCACATTGCCTACGGGACGCTCTCGGTACGCGAAATCGTTCAGGCGACCGAGCAACGCATTGGCGAACTCGAAGCGCGTCATGATCCGGCGAGCGATGCCTGGGCAGGCCAGCTCGCCGCCTTCGCCTCGCGGCTCGCCTGGCGGTGTCACTTCGTGCAAAAACTCGAACAGCAACCTGCCATCGAAACCCACTGCATGCACCCGGCCTTCGAAGGTATGCGCGAAAATGACTTTCGTGCCGATTTCTTCGACGCCTGGTGTGGGGGCCAAACGGGCTATCCGCTGATCGACGCCTGCATGCGTTCTTTGCATGCCAATGGCTGGATCACCTTTCGCATGCGCGCCATGCTCGTAGCTTTCGCGAGTTATCACTTGTGGCTGGACTGGCGCCGTACCGCGCCTTTCATGGCAAAGCTCTTCACCGACTACGAGCCCGGCATCCACTACAGCCAGTTCCAGATGCAATCGGGTGTCACGGGCATCAACGCCGTTCGTATCTACAATCCGGTCAAACAATCCTACGATCACGACCCAGAGGGGCGGTTCATTCGTCGTTATCTGCCGGAGCTACGCGATGTGCCGGCGGAGTTCATCCACGAGCCCTGGCTGCTTGATCAGCCACCCCGCGACTATCCACCCCCGATCGTCGAACACGAAGCGGCGGCACGTCTCGCGCGGCAAAGAATGAGCGCGTATCGACATGGCGAAGACTTTCGCGCGCAGGCCACCGAGGTCCATCGCAAGCTCGGCAGCCGCAGTAAATCAGCGGGGCGCAACAAATCGGGAGCGCAACGCTCCCGCAAACCGAAACCCGTCGATCCGCAGATTGGCTTTGCCTTCGAAGACTAAACGTGCCGCAGCGTGGCCGTCGCGTTCAACACCGACCTGGAATATCGGTGCAGCAAGGCGACCGACAGCCACGGCAACAGCGCCGCGGCGCCGAGCGCAGCGAAACTTCCAAGCATCGCTGCAAAGATTGGCAAAGCGCTCACGGTGAGCAGCATCTCGAGCACCGTGATGCGCATCCCTTGACGATAGTCGCGGCGCATCGTCTGCCCGAATCCCATCGGCGAGGCCATGCCGAAGGCGAGCGCTCTCGATAACGCCATCATTAGAAACGGTAGTGCGTGCCCGATCTCGCCACCCTCGCCCGCCAACAACAGCATCGCCACGCCCGTCGCGAGCCCCAAGGGCAAACCCCAGACCCCGAGGTTCGTAGCCTGTCGCGCGCGCTCCGCCGCTTTGCTGCCATCTCCTGCCTCGCGCAACCAGCCGTAGACATGGGCGCCCCAAGCCATCTGGAAAGCGCCGATGACGAGCGCAAAGAATGGCTCGATCGCACGCATGGCGAGTCCGTAGAGTTTCGCGACTTCCTCGTCGGCCCACCAGCGAAAGGTCGCGGCAACCGCAAGATCGGCGACGTACTTTGCGAGCAGGCCACCCATCACCGGCACGCCCATGGTCACGGCACGGGTCAAGAATTGCCGGTCGATACCACGATGTGTGAAAACTCCTGAACGATACGCGAGTATCACGACAAAGATCAGAGTGACGAGGCAGGTCGCCGCCCAAAGCGCGGCCAGCGGCGCGAGCCCGAGGCGAAGGCCGGCCTCGAGGGTCAAGATCAGCACCGGCAGACCGATGATGCTGAGTACCGCGATCAGACGCGGTTGCCCGAGGATGCGCAGATCGGTATGGAAGATCATCGCGAGATTGCCAAGCAGGCTACCGAGCGGCAGCCACCACAGCACCTCGACATTGCGCCACAAGCCGAACTCGGCGAGCAGCGCGAGCCCCGCTGCGGCAATCAGCCCAGCCAGCGCGCCAGTCGCGGCGAGCGCGAGTGCCGCGGCCCGTAGCGCCGGGTGTCGCGCGGCCTCGCCGCGATCGGTCACTTCCTGCATGTAACCCGGCTTGAGGCCGAGCTGACTCAAGCTACCGAGCACCGTGAGGATCGTCCCGAGCAGCACCCACTCGACGAGATCGACAGCCTCGAGCGCAGGCGCCAGCCGCAGGGTCGCCCACGCCGAGCCCGCGACGCCCGGCAACGCAGCGATGGCAAAGGCCAGCCAAGAGGCTCTGAAATCGCGATCAAAAATCGCCGCGGTGACAAGGCGCATGGAGGCAATTATCGCGGATCGCGCTAGACTCGATCAGCCCTTTCGTCCTGCATGCACGGAGGATCGCGCCATGCAAACCCGTCCCAACAGCGTATCGAGCGGATCGCTCGCCGGGGTCGTCCTCATCGGTCTGACGATGTTCCTCGGGGGAGTCATCGCCGTACCCCGCGCAGAAGCCTCGGGTTTCGATCCGCAAATCTTTGATATCTTTGTCGAATCGAACATGGGGACCGACGGCCAACCCGTCTATTACTACTCGACGGGAACTTTGAAGACCTTTCCCGGCGGTCGCCTCCTCGCCTTGATCGAGGGCGTCGACATGGCGCGTCTGCTGCGACGCGACACCGACGGCACGGTGCACAAGGCCAGCCGCAAGTTCTACATCTTGCGCGATCCACAAACCGGCAAAGTCATCGACGAGATCGGTGGCAAGCCCAACGATCGATACTTTTATCCCTATCAATACATGACGTTTCGTCTCGAGGGTGATCGGTTGGCGGGCTCATCGACGCAAGGCTCGGGCGTCGCGATGCGTCGCGTGGACATCGGCTCGGCGATGGAGGCTCGCCGCATCGGCGACGTGGTGGCCTTCAGCGCGCCGAACGCCCGCGAAGCCGCTGATGGCACGGGCAGCTACGAGATGTATGAGTTCTGGGTGACGCCAAAGCGCGCGAATCTTGCACCATCGACCACGCTGACCCTGACGCTCGTCAACTGGCACCCCATTGGCGAGGGCAAACCGGTGTACACACACCGTACGTCTTGGCGGATCGATCGCTATGCGGATCTACCGTCGTCTATCCGCGACTACATTGAAACCCGCGCGCCGCTCTATCGCGAACCGCCCAAAGATTTTGCGGAGATCGAGCGCTTGCAGCGGGGTCCGTGAGGCTAAGCCGCTGCGGTTGGCTGCGCGCTGAGCGCCGCGGCGGACGCGGCCAGCGGCAACGCACGGACGCGCACGCCGGTGGCGGCAAACACGGCATTGACGAGCGCCGCAGCGATCGGCGGTGTGCCCGGCTCGCCGAGTCCGCCGGGCGCCGCGGTCGAGACAATGAATTCGACCTCGACAGCAGGCGATTCACTGAGTCGCAGCAAAGGATAATCGTTGAAGTTCTGCTGCATGACCGCACCCGATTCCAGCGTGATCTCTTCGGCGAGTGCCGCGGATAGTCCGAACAGGATGCCACCCTCGACCTGCGCGCGAGCCGTGTCAGGGTTTATGACGAGCCCGCAGTCAACGACCGCGACGACGCGCTCGGTACGCACCGAGCCATCTGCCGCGACCACGACATCGCAGACCTCGGCGACGATACTACCGAAGCTCTCGACGAGCGCGACGCCACGCCCGCGCCTGAGGCCAGTAGCGGCGTCCACACTGCTGCGCGGCGTTGTGCGCCAGCCGGAGAGCGTCGCGAGACGCTCCAACACGGCGCGATGCTGCGGCCGCTCGCCGAGATGTGCCAGGCGGAATTCGAGCGGGTCGGCGCCTGCCGCATGCGCGAGCTCGTCAAAGAAAGCCTCGACAAAGAAACCGTGCTGCGAGAACGCAACCGAGCGCCATGGACCTTCAGGCACATGGCTCCGCATCGGCACACTACGAATGTCCTGATTGGGAATAGCGTAGAGCGGCCGCGCCGCGGGGCCCTCGCTGCGACCCGTGAAGCGCCCAAGCCACGCGAGCGGCGCACCCGCCTCGCTCACGGCACCCTCGAAGCGGGCGCTCACCGCGGGACGGTAGTAGCAGTGACGCAGGTCCTGCTCGCGACTCCACATCAGCTTGACCGGCGCCGGCGCCATGGCCATGGCAATGCGAGTCGCCTGTTCGACGTAATCACCCTCGTGCGGCATGCGGCGTCCAAAGCCACCACCGCTCGGGTGGTTGTGGACGGTGACGCGCTCAGCGTCGATGCCGCTGACTTTCGCGACGCGCCGCCGCGTCTGCAGCGGATCCTGCACGCCCGTCCAGATCTCGGCGCTTCCGTCTGCGATGCGCACCGTAGCGCACATCGGTTCCATGGTCGCGTGATAGAGGTACGGTACGCGGTACTCAGCCTCGATACGCCGCGCGGCGCCCGGCAACGCAGCCTCGACATCGCCAACCGCGTGATCTTCGTCGCCGCGCTCCGTGCGCAGCGCCTGCTGCTGTTGGTCAAACCAGATTGCGCTCGTGAACGACTCATGGCCGGCCGTGCTGAAGCGCGGGGAAAGCGCCGCAAGCGCCTTCTCGGCCTGCCAGCGGGTCTCGGCCACGACCGCCACGGCCTGCTCGAGCTCAACGACGCGTCGCACGCCGGCGCGGGCCAGCGCGGGAGCGGCATCGACTGACTCGAGTACGCCGCCGAATACCGGGGCGGCCATCAGCGCTGCGTGCAACATGCCGGGCAGACGCACGTCGGCGGCATAAACAGCCGTGCCATCGACTTTTGCCGGTACGTCGAAGCGATTGCGCGGCGTGCCGACGATACGGTAGTCGGCCGGCGCCTTGAGCGTAGGGCGCTGCGGCGGTTCGAGCTGGGACGCCGCCTCGATGAACTCCCCGAAGCCTGCGCTGCGGCCACTCGCCGCATGAATGACGCGCGAGTCGGCAGTTGTGAGCTCGGTCACTGGCACCGACCAGCGCGCCGCCGCCGCGCGCAGCAGCATGTCACGCGCCGCCGCGCCGGCGATGCGCAGGCCATACCAACCAGTACCGCGCACGCTGACGCTGCCGCCCGTGATCTGGAAGTCGAGCAGCTGTGTCAGCTTGAACGCCGACCAATCGGCGCCGCGATCGAGCATGCGTGGCAATTGCAGCGCACCGCCAAGAAAGCCGCGCAGCACATGGCCATTGGCGTAATCGTCGGTAGCCGGTGCTTCTTCGACCCGCACGCGCGACCAGTCCGCATCGAGCTCCTCGGCCAGCATCATCGCGAGCGCAGTGTGGGTGCCCTGCCCCAAGTCAGCGTGCGGCACGATCGCCACGACATCGCCGGTCGGCGTGATCCGAACCCAGGTCGCAAGTTGCCCGCCCGCCGCATCAGGCCGCAGCGCGAGCCGGTTCGGCGCGAACGCGACGACGCCAACGCCGACGAGCAGCGCACCACCCGCGAGGCCGCCGGTGGCCAGCAATGCGCGGCGCGTCCACTTACCCATGGTTCTGTCTTGATTTGTCGGTAAGCATTCTGGGGTCTCCGGGGGGAACGCTGTGGTACCCCGGATACCCCGGGATGTCAA
The DNA here is from genome assembly GCA_044351225.1 of Steroidobacteraceae bacterium. Taxonomy (GTDB): domain Bacteria; phylum Pseudomonadota; class Gammaproteobacteria; order Steroidobacterales; family Steroidobacteraceae; genus UBA964. Next base: position 308 of record JBILGD010000090.1, on the reverse strand, counting down.
CCGAGCAAGACGAACGTCGCCTCGTGTAAAAGTCCATTATTTTCAAAGTTTTATGGACTTCTTTAGAAGTTAATCGGATGAGGTTTGGTGGAAAGGGAGTCCACCATAAATCGATCTTAAGTAACTGTTTTATAAATGATCAAAACAATCTCTGACTGACAATCGTACCCCCAAGAATACCCCCACCGTCGTCGCGCTTACCGCCCGGCTCCCCGCGGAAACAACATTGAACGATCCAAAACGGAACTTTCTTGAGTCCTCCCGAAAGCCGGTATACCCTGCCCAAAATAAGAATTAGGAGGCGGGGA
>JBILGD010000089.1:0-11003 GCA_044351225.1 Steroidobacteraceae bacterium | reverse complement strand
GGAGCGGCAACCACCAGCCCCTCGACGCGCAAGTCGCCGCGCGGCCTCGGCAGCTGCACTCCGGGACGCTGCGTGGGATAGGCCGCGAGCAAGCCCGATACTCGAGTCCACGCTTCGCGAGCAGCGGCGATGCCCTTCCACTGCGTGATCAACAGATCGACCGGCGCCAGAGCTCGCCCGAGCAACACCGACGCGGCGATGATCCCGCCCGCACTCATCTCTTCATGCAACACCAGATACGCGCCGAGCCCGAGAATGCCCGACTGCAAGGTCAAGCGGGTGTATCGACTGAGACTGCCGATTCCCGCCGAGCGATCACCGAGCCGCTCGCTCACGGCGAGCAACCCTTGCTGTCGCTTTAACCAGCGATCGCGCAAGGATCCCTGCATGCCGAGGGCTGCGATCACTTCGATATTGCGCAACTGTGCGAGCGCTTCGTTTTGCGTCGCTGCCGACAGTTGACCGGCTTGCTGCATTAGCGGGCCGGCACTACGTTGGTTGTACCAGGCGAGCGCGACGAGCGCGAGCGCTGCAGCCAGCGCGAAAGTGCCAAGCACAGGATGCAGCAAATAAATCACCAACAGGAAGAGTGGCATCCAGGGCACGTCAAGCAGGGCGACCAGCCCCTTGCCTGCGACGAATTCACGCAGCCGACCGAGATCGGTAAAGGCTTGCGCAGGCGCCTCTACATGACCCTCCGCCGCGCGACGATAAGCGGCATCGAATACGGGAGCGTCGAATTTTTCATCGAGCTGCGTACCAACGCGACCCAGTACTCGGCTGCGTACCCGATCGAGCGCCGCCTCGACACCAAGGAGGGCAACAAGCAGCACGCTGAGCGCCAGCAGCGTGCCCTCGTTGCGACTCGTGAGGACCCGATCGTAGACCTGCAGCATGTAGACGGCGGGCACAAGCAGCAGCAGATTGATACAACCGCTGAAGGTGGCTAGAGCGCCAAGCACACGTCGCAGATCCACGATCGAGTCCAAACGAGCGATCACGATCAGACCCCCATCGAGTCTTGAGCGTTAATCAGTCCGGAGAGCAGATAGCCACCGGCAGGCTCAAAGAAATCGTTCCTGCCGTCACTATCCGCATCGCTTGTGTAGACACGATCGGCACCCGCTGAGATGACCAGCGAACTGCTCGGCGAGCCATCCACCATGCGCATCGGCAACGGATCAACGTCCTCGTCGCCATCGAGCGCGTAGAACTGCTCATCCGTACCGGCCTTGATCGCCACACCCAGCACCGACTTGCCGACGAGATTTGGATCGACTTCGAGCAGGCGCGCATAGATCGCACCCCACACATCGTCGAGATCCGTGTAGTCGGTATCGGCGTCAAGCCAGTCGATCTTCACCGTGTAGAGCCCATCCGGACCCGACTGCCCTCCCGATGACGAGCCGCCCTTGGTATCGAACGACTCCAATCCCGAGCCTGCGGCTGCACTGAAATACACCGTGATGTGCGAGATGTTGTTCGCGAGAGTCGGGAAGTTCTCCTCTTCGGGCGGAGGCGGCGGATCGGTGATCGTGGCGCTATCGGGCGAAATCACCAGACTCTCGAACGTCTTGTCCGTCACCACAGCGCTATCGATTTCAACCGTGATGGACAGCGGGGGATCTTCCACCGTGTAGAGGTACTCCGTCGAACCCGCCGGAATCGTGATCGTGTCGCCCGTCGAGAGCGTGACCTGCAAGGGACTGTCGAGTGGTTGATCGATGGTGATGCGGAAGATGGCAGGGTCGCCAGGATCACGCTCGTCATCGTTGTTGTAGATGCCGACCGTGACGGGATCGACATCATCCAGCACCTGCGTACTGACCGGTGTCTCGTCATACGTCAGGCTTTCGAACGCACCCGGAGTGCCTGCATTCGCCTCGACCACGCTCGCAATCGAGTTGGCAATGGCATCGGTCTCCACCCACACGTCATCGCGCTCCACCGGCACTGGCGCGGAGTCCGCCGACGAAGCGCCCGCCGGGATGGTGATCACTTCGCCATTGGCGAGTGTCACCGTGATGGCGTTGTTGGTCGTCACCGCCGTGCCGCCCTCCTTCTCGAGCCGCACGGTGTAGGTGATCGAACCGCCATCTTCGCTCGTCGACGGCGTCGCCGAGAGTTTCACCGTCACGGGGTCGATGGTGTCGGTGACGTTGACCACAGCGGGGTCGGTATCGACGATCACCGAAACAAGGGTCGGCCCTTGCGGCACGGCCGAAGAAATCGACACGCTGATCTGACCAGGATCGATGTATACGTCGTCACCCTGCGTCCCGTCAGGATAGGAGACGCTGGTTTCCCCCTTCGGAATCGTCACGGTGGCGCCATTGCTCAACGTGACGAGCATATCTTCGTCAATGGGCGCACTGAGCGTGATGGTGAACACCGCCTGGGCGTTCTCGAGGATGTCACTACCGTTTGGCGAAATGCTGACCGTCACCTCGGGAAGTTCGGCCGTGCCGATCAGCTTGACGCTGGTGCTACCCATGCCGACATCGGTTGCCCGGATGCCGAAGGTCGCACCATCGAGCATCGCGGACAGATCCATCGACGGCAAATCACTGAGCGTGAAGGTCGCCGCGGTAATGACATCTTTTGAACCGGGCGCACCAATCTCGACGCCGTGGTCGAAACTATGGCCCGTGCCGTTCATGTTGTTGCCGTTACCCACAGACGTAATCGAACCACCGGGGGTGCCGACATCAAGGAAAAATCCCCGCAGGTCACCCGTGCCCGACTCGATCTGTACCCAGAATTGCACGCCGCCGTCGACGGCCGCGGCATAAACGCCGACAACGAAACTCCCGCCGCCGGCGGTACTCGTCACCTGACCAATCTTCACGCCACCCGGTGTGCCCGTAAATACGGATACTGCCGTGGTGGACTCAATGGGCTTGCCACTCGCCGGTGGCTGCTGACCATTTTTTGCCATCTCTTCATCTCCTGTTGCCGTGGATCGAAATCCGATCGGCAACAGAGTCGCAGGGTCACTTCGATCATTAAGTGCCCTACCTCACACTCGCTGACGTTTTCGATTTGCAATGAGGCATCATTAGGCGCAGGGCATTAGGCGCAGGGAGGGAGCAGTCATGAACATCAGTCGTCGCAACATTCTGTCCGCTGTTGCAATGAGCGGCGTCGGCTTCGCAGCCTCGGCGGTGCTCGGCGCTACGGCAAACGGCAAACCGACCCCGGCAATGCCGAACTTCAATGACCCGCTGACGGCGCTGCGCACGCACGTGAAGATGGTGGGTTCGCTCGGCAAGGAGCCCGTGGTCTCGTTCATGCGTCTCAACATCTACGCGGATCTCGGCGAGGGGAACTTCATTCCCTTCTTCACCATGAACAACATCCTCGTCGATTACTGGGAGCCCAAAGGCAATGACCAGCACGAGATGCGCAAGTACGAAGTCGGCTTCTACACGCGATATGACAGTCAGGAACCGCTCGAAGAATTCGCCAATCCGGTCACCGGCAAGACCACGGCGATCCACCATTTTCGGCTTGGGCCGGTGCCACGTCTGTATACGCCGACGGGCGTCATTGCCATGGGCTACACCCCGAAGCTGCTACCTATCGAGGTGATTGGTGATCGCGTGTTCCTCGCGACCGAATCGATAGAGAGTCGGCCCGACATGATCCGACCCGGTGAGACCAGCTACACCAATTCCTTCATGACGATGTCCGCGGCGCTGCAAGACATCGTGAACCCCGCGGTACTGTCGGCACCGGTCCATTTGCAGCTGCAGAACAAGAATCGCTGGGCGCCATGGATGGGCATGGGCGATCGACCGGGCGGTACCGTGGCACGCGGTTTCGGCGGCAAGGTGGCGAGTCTCGATGCCCTCCCAGAGGCGGTCAAATCCGGAGCACGGCGCTTTGTGCCGCAGATCTTCGAGACGGCCACGTGGAGCGAGTTCGTGTTCGAGGACTCGGAGTACCTCAAGGAGCTGGCCGAGAAGACAGGTAATCCCTGAACTGCTCGCGCAGTTTCATCTTCTGCACCTTGCCGGTGGCACCGAGCGGGATGGCGTCCATGAAGACGACGTCGTCCGGCACCTGCCACTTGGCAACGCGCCCGGCAAAGAAGCCGAGCAACTCGTCGCGCGATACCTCGGCGCCGGGTTTTTTGGTCACCACCAGCAGCGGACGCTCGTCCCATTTGGGATGATGCACAGCGATGCAGGCCGCGAGAGCGACCGCCGGGTGTGCCATCGCAATGTTCTCGATGTCGATCGAACTGATCCATTCGCCGCCGGACTTGATAACGTCTTTGCTGCGATCGGTGATCTGCATGAATCCCTCGGCATCGATGCTGGCCACGTCCCCCGTCGGAAACCATCCATCGACCAAAGGATCGCCGCCCGCACCCTTGAAGTAGCGCGACAGGATCCAAGGTCCACGCACCAGCAGGTCACCCGAGCTGCGGCCATCCCAGGGTAGCTCGCACCCCTCGGCATCAACGATCTTCATGTCGACGCCGAACACCGCCCGCCCCTGCTTGGCCATGATTTCAAGCTGTCGCTGCGGCGACTCGGCGAGGTGCGACTGTTTCAAGTTGCAGATCGTGCCAAGCGGGGACATCTCGGTCATACCCCAGGCGTGCAGCACGGTCACGTCATAGTCGCGGAATTTTTGGATCATCGACGGCGGACAGGCCGAGCCGCCGATGACCGTGCGCCGCATGTGGGTAAATCGCCCGCCCACCGAATGCACGTGGTTGAGTAACCCGAGCCAGACGGTCGGCACGCCGGCGGCCATCGTCACGCCCTCCGCCTCCATCAATTCGTACAAAGATTTTCCATCGAGTGCCGCGCCCGGGAAAACCAACTTAGCGCCGACCATCGGCGCGATATACGGCAAGCCCCAGGCATTGACATGGAACATCGGTACCACGGGCAGTACGACATCTCTGGCGGAGAGGTTCAGCGCATCCGGTAGTCCACCGCCGTAGCAGTGCAGCATCGTGGAGCGATGGCTGTAGAGCACGCCCTTGGGGTTACCCGTGGTACCACTCGTGTAACAGAGCGATGCGGCGCTGCGCTCGTCGAATACGGGCCAATCATAAGCACTTGTTTCTTCGGCGATCCAAGCTTCGTAACTGACGAGATTATTGATCCCGGTATCCGCGGGCAGCGCGGAAGCCTCGCACATCAGCACCCAGCGCTTTACCGTCGGACAATGCGCTGCGATGGCTTTGACAATCGGCAAAAAAGTCGCATCGAAACAGAGCACCTGATCTTCGGCGTCGTTGAGTATCCAGGTCACTTGCTCGGGTGAGAGGCGCGGATTCAGGGTGTGCAAGACCCGACCACTGCCACTCACACCAAAGTACAGTTCGAAGTGCCGGTAACCATTCCAGGCAAGGGTGCCGACGCGCTCGCCAACGGCAATATCCAGCCGATCCAGTGCACCGACCACCTGCTTTGCGCGGCGCGCCGCCTCGACATAGGTGTAGCGATGCACGTCGCCCTCGAGGCGCCGCGAGACGATTTCTGCGTGCGGGTGATGTCTGACCGCAAAGTCGAGCAACTGCGAAATCAGCAGCGGATGATCCTGCATGAGGCCGAGCATGAGTCCCTCCAGATCATTGACAGCCTAGAGACTTGCGACACCCTACCTTTTGCGCGGGCGTAATGCGAACATCCATGGCGATATTTTTCAGTGGTCCCCGGAGCTCCTCCGCATGCGATTCCTCAGCCTGACGACGGCCTCTCCGGTAATCGCGGTCGCTACACCTACCTCTCGCTGCGTAAGCGGTTCTGCCGTCATGCGCTGGCTACGGCGTCGCCCGCCAATCCTCGCGCTGCTGGCCGCGTGCTGTACGCTGCTCGTTGGTGTCGACGCCGTCGCACAGTCGCGTCCACTGCTCGAATATCCGAGCATTCATTCGCCGCGCGTGACGCTGCGCGGCATGGTGGTGTCGCAAAACGAAATCGCGAGCCGTATCGGCAGCCGTATCCTCGAGCAGGGCGGTAATGCGGTCGATGCCGCTATCGCCACGGCTTTCGCCTTGGCCGTCACGCTTCCGCGGGCGGGTAATATTGGTGGCGACGGGTTCATGACGCTCTACGTTGCTGCCGAGCAGCGAGTGCACGTCATCGATTTTCGCAGTGTTGCGCCGCAGGCGGCGCGTCTCGAGATGTTCCTCGACGACAAAGGCAAGGAAAGCGCGCGGGCCTCTCGCGGCTATCTCGCCGCCGCCGTGCCCGGCACGGTTGCAGGACTCGAGCTCGCGCACCAGAGGTTCGGTCGGCTGCCGTGGAAGAGTCTCGTCGAACCCGCGCTCGCTCTCGCCCGCGATGGGGTAGAGCTCTCGGCCGATGAGGCTTTTGTATTTACCTGGGGACGCGAGCGACTCAAAGAAAGCACCTCCTCACAAGCTACGTTCTTCAAGAGCGACGGCTCGAACTTTCGTGCGGGTGAAATCCTGCGGCAACCTGAACTCGCCTGGTCCCTCGAACAGATCGCCGCAAAGGGTGCGGAGGCGTTCTATCGCGGCGAGATTGCTGCCCGCTTCGAAGCGGACATGGCGGCACGGGGCGGTCTGATCACCCGCGCAGATCTTGCCGCGTATCGCGCTGTGCTGCGCGAACCGCTGGTGGGCACTTATCGGGGTCACACGATTTACACCGCACCACCCGCGAGCGCCGGCGGTGCGACGCTCCTCAACATGCTCAATATTCTCGAAAACTTCGAGCTCAAGCCGCTCGGTGCCGGCTCGGCAGCCAGTCTGCATTTGCTCGCCGAGACCATGAAGCTCGCCAACGCCGATCGCGTCCGCAACCTTGGCGACACGGACTTTGTTGATGTACCGCTCGAGGGACTCACCTCAAAGGCCTATGCACGGGATCGAGCGCGTCTGATCAATCAGCGCCGTGCCAGCAAGCCGCGCGCGCTCGGCGCGGGCGAACCGTGGCGGTACGAGAGTCCAAGCACCACGCATTTCTCGACGGCCGACAGTGATGGCAATCTGGTTTCGACAACCTACACGCTCGGATCGGATTTCGGCTCGGGCGTCATGATCGCGGGCACCGGCATCCTGCTCAACAACCAAATGAACAACTTCAGCCATGAACAAGCGCTGCGTGCATCGCGCACCGGCGAGAAGCCCCCGCTCAACGCGCTGCAACCCGGCAAACGCATGATGTCCACGCAGATGCCGACGCTGGTATTCAAAGATAATCGGCCGTGGATGGCTGTCGGCACGCCAGGCGGCGGCAAGATTGTCGATACGGTGCTGCAACTCCTCGTCAATGTCATCGACTTCGATCTCAACATCGATGAAGCGACGCACCAGCCGCGTATCTCGCAAGGCTCGGGACGTCTGCTCGTCGAACCCAACTTCAACCCGGACACGCTGTCGTTGCTGCGCAAACGCGGCCATGACGTCGAGATCGACGAGACCATGGGCAGTGCACAGTCGATCATGCTAGATCGCGGATTTTTTCTCGGCGCGCCCGATCCGCGTCGTCCCGGCGCCGCGGCGGTGGGCTTCTGATGTCCCGTCTTGCGCCGCTGCTCGCAGCCGTCGTCGTACTCATGGCGATGGCGTCGTCTGCCGCGTGGTCGCAGGCGGCTTCACCGTCGTCCTCCGAACTCGTCATCGTCAACGCCAGAATCTTTGATGGCCGCGAACTGCTGCCGGGCAGCGACTACAGACTGCGCGTCCGCGACGGACGCATTGCCGCAGTTGAACGCAGCGGGTCGCCGGACAATCAGCCCGCCACGACACGCATTGATGCTGGCGGACGGCTCGTGATGCCGGGTCTGATCGACGCACACGTGCACCCGTCGATTCCGCTCGGCTTCACTGCGCTGCGCGAGGCGGATCCGAACTACGTCGCAAATCGGGCTGCGATCGAGGCACGCGGAATCCTGCTGCGTGGGTTCACCAGCATTCGCGACATGGGCGGGCCGAGCTTCGGGCTCAAGCAAGCCATCGACGAAAGCATCATCGAAGGGCCGCGTATTTTCCCTTCGGGTGCCATGGTCAGCCAAACGAGCGGCCACGGCGATTTTCGCTCCCGTGCGAGCTCCGCGCAGCCCGCAGGTAGTCGCGATGTGATGGAACAACGTGGCTACGGCGCGATCGCCGACGGCGAAGAGGCGGTACTCACGGCCGTTCGCGAGCAGTTGCGCGGCGGCGCCTCGCAAATCAAGGTCGCCGCCGGAGGCGGTATCTCATCAGCCTACGACCCCATAGACAGCATCCAATACCTCGAGGCCGAACTGCGTGCCGCCGTGCGCGCCGCCGCCGACTGGGGCACCTACGTCGCGGTGCATGCCTATACCCCTGCGGCCATCCGTCGATCCGTCGAAGCCGGAGTTCGCAGCATCGAGCACGCCCATCTCATCGATGAGCCCACCATGAAGCTCATCGCCGATCGCGACGTATTTCTCTCGCCACAAGCCTATGTTTTCGGCGGTGCGTTTCCACTGACCGGCAAAGGCGCCGACATCGCCGTCGGTCTCGATCGCATGATGCAGCTCGCCAAAAAACATGGCGTCAAGGTGGCTTTCGGCACGGATGTGTTCGGCGCGTCGCGCGTCTTCGGCTGGCAATCCAAGGAATTCGGCGCTCGCCTGCGCTGGTTCACGCCGCTCGAAATCCTGCGTCAGGCGACCTCGATAAACGGCGAATTACTTGCGCTCAGTGGACCCCGCAATCCCTATGGCGCCGCGCCGCTCGGCGTAATCCGTGAGGGCGCTTGGGCAGACCTGCTGATTGTCGAAGGCGACCCGCTCGTAGACCCGCGCCTATTGGAGGATCCGCAGAACAACCTGCGGCTTATCCTCAAGAACGGCAGCATCATCAAGAATACCCTCCCATGAGCGAGATCCGCGTCCATCATCGTACCTGTCATCTGTGCGAGGCGATGTGCGGTGTCGAAATCAAGACCGAAGGGTCAAAGATTCTGTCGATTCGTGGCGACGAGCAGGATCCTTTCAGTCGTGGCCACATCTGTCCCAAGGCGCTAGGCCTGAAAGATGTTCATGAGGACCCGGATCGGCTGCGCCTGCCCGTCCGACGCACAAGCGATGGTTGGCAGGAGATCTCCTGGGATGCGGCGTTCGCGGACATCGCCAGGCGGCTCGTCGATATCCAACGACTATATGGTCACGATTCGATCGCGAGCTATCTTGGCAATCCGCAGGTTCACAGTTTCAGCGGCTTGATCGGCGGGGCGAAATTTCTGCGCACGCTGCGCAGCCGGAATCGTTTCTCGGCAACCTCCGTCGATCAGCTACCGCATCACTTTACCGCCTTCTTTCTTTTTGGGCACCAGCTGATGATTCCGGTGCCGGATATCGATCGCACGGATTTCCTTCTGGCCCTCGGCGCAAACCCCGTAGTCTCGAACGGTAGTCTGATGTCGGCACCGGACGTCGCCAAACGTCTCAAGGCGCTGCGCGCCCGGGGCGGCAAACTGATCGTCATCGATCCTCGGCGGACCGAGACGGCAGAGCTCGCCGATCAGCATCACTTCATTCGTCCAGGAAGCGATGCCTGGCTACTGCTTGCCCTGCTGCATGTGATCTTCGAGGAACGCCTCGACGCTCCAGGCCGACTCGCGCCGCTGCTCGACGGTCTCGAGCGGTTGCGCGAACTCTGCCAACCGTACACGCCGCAGCGTGCCGCGGCGTACACCGGCATCGATGCCGAGGCGATACGCCAGTTGGCACGCGACTTTGCGGGCGCTAAGTCAGCGGTCTGTTACGGACGCATGGGGGTTTCGACGCAGTCGTTCGGTGCGCTTTGCCAATGGCTGATTCAGTTGCTGAATATCGTCACCGGCAACCTCGATCGCGAGGGCGGATCGATGTTCACGCAGCCCGCCCTCGATGCGCTCGGTCTCGCCTCGGGCTTCGGTCAAAAAGGCTCCTATGCGAAAAGGCGAACCCGCGTCCGCGGCCTGCCGGAATTTGGCAGCGAATTCCCGGTGGCAGCGCTGGCCGAAGAAATCCTCACGCCCGGCGAGGGCCGTATTCGCGCACTTGTCACTGCGGCCGGCAACCCCGTGCTCTCCACGCCCAACGGTCGACAGCTCGAGCAGGCTCTGGAAAAACTCGACTTCATGGTATCGGTGGATTTCTATATCAATGAAACCACGCGCCATGCGCACTTCATCCTGCCGCCGACCTTCGGTCTCGAGCGCGATCACTTCGATCTCATCTTCCATATGCTGGCCATTCGCAACACGGTGAAATACTCGCTGCCGGTGTTCGACAAGCCACCGAACGCGCGACACGACTGGGAAATCTTTGATCAATTGATCGAAAACATTGAAAAGATCGACCCGACGCGCCGTCCGTCACTCGCGAAACGGCTGCTGTCGCGCTGGCTGACACCACGACGCAGCATCGCCCTCGGCATTCGGCTCGGTCCGCGGGGTGCGGGCTGGAACCCGTTCGCAGACAAGCTCACGCTCGGTCGGATCCTGCGGCATCCCCACGGCATCGATCTCGGGCCGCTCGCGCCGTGCCTGCCCGCTCGATTGCAGACCAGAAATGCACGTATCGATCTGCTGCCGAAGGCACTCGTGGCGGATCTCGAGCGCCTCGAACAAGCGGATACCGCGAGCGCGGGATCCATGCTGCGTTTGATCGGCCGCCGTGATCTGCGCACCAACAACTCGTGGATGCACAACTCGCGACGCATGGTGAAAGGCCCGGCGCGCTGCACCTTGCTGATTCATCCCGACGATGCGGCCGCTCGAGCCCTCGGTCCCGGCGAACTTGCCACCGTGCACTCCAGGGTCGGCGAGGTCAGTCTGCCGATCGAGATCAGTACCGACATGATGCCCGGCGTGGTCAGCATTCCACATGGCTGGGGGCATCATCGTCCCGGCATTCGCTTGGGAGTCGCGCAAAGTCACGCCGGGGTCAGTGCCAACGATCTGACCGACGAGACATTCCTCGATGCGCTCTGCGGCAATGCCGCCTTGAATGGCGTACCCGTAACCGTAAGCAAGGCTTAAGCCAAGTACTAAAAT
>JBILGD010000171.1:0-3349 GCA_044351225.1 Steroidobacteraceae bacterium | reverse complement strand
GTAAACCATCGTCCAGCCTGCATAAAACACCACAAGCCACATCAGCAAATAGAGCGGCCCCGCCCCCTGCGGCGGCAACAACAGGAAAAACGCGGCGATCAGCGCGATCGGCGTACCCACCAGCATCCAGACTCGCCGGCGCCCGAAGCGGCTTTCGGTGCGATCCGAGAGAGCCCCCACCAGTGGATCGATGATGGCCTCCCAGAATCGACCTATCGCGAAGATCGTGGCGACCGTGAAAGCCACCATGCCGACCTCGGTCGAGTAGTACACCGGAGGCAGGAAGTTGTAGAGCGGCACCAGCATGGCCTGCAGTGCCACCGTGGGTGCCGCGTAAGCGAGCAGTTGGCCCGTCCCAAGTCGCATCATCCCCCTCCCGTCGCGTTTTTGTTCTTGACCGACTAGATCACCGCACAGACCGTCTTCGTTTCGAGGTAGTTGTCGATGGCCTGATGACCGCTGTCGCGACCCCAGCCCGACTGTTTCATGCCGCCGATCGGCAGGCTGGCGTCGTACATCGAATGGCAGTTGATCCACACCGTGCCGGCACGCAGCGCAGCCGCCATGCGGTGCGCAGCGGACAGATCGCGGGTCCAGACACTCGCTGCAAGCCCAAACTCCGTGTCGTTGGCGAGCGCGGTCACCTCTTCGATCGAGTCGAAGGGTGTGGCGACGACCACCGGGCCAAAGATTTCTTCGCGCACGATCGACATCGCCGGTGTCGCCTCGACGATCAGCGTCGGTTCGATGAAGGTCCCGGCGGGGCCGAGCTGCCGTCCGCCGGTGACCACTTGCGCACCATCGCGGCGACCCGCCGCGAGATACGCACTGACGCGATCGGCCTGCCGGCGACTCACGAGCGGCCCGAGCTGCGTCGCCGGGTCGAGTCCATGACCGAGGCGCAGTGCACGCGCCTGCGTGGCGACGCCCTCGAGCACACGGTCGAAAACCTTGCGCTGCACGTAGAGCCGCGAGCCCGCGACGCAGACCTGCCCGCTGTTGAAGAAGATCGCATTGGCCGCGCCCGGGATGGCGAGCTCGAGGTCGGCATCGTCCATCACCACAACCGGCGATTTGCCACCGAGCTCGAGCGTGAGCTTCTTGAGGTTGCCGCGCGCCGCCTCGAGCATCAGCTTGCCGACCTCGGTGGATCCCGTGAAGGCGATCTTGTCGACCCGTGGGTGCGCAGCGAGCGATGCACCTGCCGTCTCGCCGAGCCCCGTCACGACGTTGAGTACACCCGGTGGAAAGCCCGCCTCGAGCATGAGTTCGGCGAGTCGCAAGGCCGTCAGCGACGTGTCTTCGGCGGGCTTCAACACCATCGTGCATCCCGCGGCGAGCGCAGGCGCGATCTTCATGGCGGTCAGTACGATCGGTGAATTCCACGGCACGATCGCCCCCACGACACCGATCGGCTCTTTGACGGTGTAGGCAAAGATTTTCTTGCCCGGGGGTTGATAGTCGATCGAGGTCGGAATGGTCGTCCCCTCGATCCGATTGGCGACGCCCGCAAAATAGCGGAACTGCTCGATGCCGCCAGGAATCTCCGCGTACTTGGCCACCCAGAGCGGCTTGCCGTTGTCGAGCGACTCGAGTTCGGCGAGCTCGTCGAGATGCTGCTCCATCAGATCGGCCATGCGCCAGAGCAAGCGCGCGCGCCGCGCGGGCGTCAGCGCCGCCCAGGCGGGATCGTGCAGCGCACGCCGAGCCGCCTCGACCGCGTGTTCCACATCGGCCGCACCCGCCGCCGGAAAGGTACCCAGCACCTCGCCGGTGGCAGGATTGATCGACTGCAGACGCCCCCCGTCGATCGCATCCACCCACTCGCCGCCGATGAGCATTCGATGATCGTGACGCGCAAGCCAGTCCCGCGTCGCCGCGAGCGCGGGCGCAAGATCTGCGATCGGCAGCTCGCCGCTCACGAGCGGCGACGCCCGCGTGGCTTGACCGGCGTCGCGGTCGGCGGAATGTGCTTCGCGTGATTGGCGAGATACCAAGTGGCAATTTCCTCGCGTGTTGCCCACCAGACACCAGGAAGCGACTTGGCGTAGCGGATGAACTCGCGCAAGGCGCGAACCCGATAAGCCCGCCCGCTCACGTGCGGGTGCAGACCCACGTTCATCATGCGACCGGACTCAGCGCCTTCGCGGTACAGCACCGACAGCTCTTCGATGAGGATGTCGCGAAACTCGCTGGTCGTGTGATTGCGCCGCGTCAGCAACGTGAAATCATTGATCTCGTTGGTATACGGCGTGGAGACGATCGGCCCGTGCGGCGTCTGCACGAGATAGGGCTGATCGTCGTTCATCAGATCACAGTAAAAAATCAGGCCATGTTCGGCGAGGATGTCTGCCGTGTTGAGCGTGCCGCGCAACGACGACGACAGCCAGCCGCGCGCTTTACGCCCCACGGCCTGCTCGTACACGGCGAGCGTGCGTTCGATGACATCGCGCTCTTTCGCGGGTTGCCGCGCGTAGTTGGTCAGTAGTTCGCCCTGCTCGTAGTTGTGCGCGAGGATCTCGCAGCCGCGCGCGAGCGCCGCATCGAGCATCGGGCGTCGACGCAAGGCCGTCACGGCATTGATCGTGCAACCCGGGCGCACCTTGAGCGAGTCAAATAGTTCGAACAACCGAAAAGCACCCACACGCTGACCGTATTCACGCCAGGTGTAGTTTGGAAAGTCGGGCGTGTTGCCGGGCAGCACATCCGGCAGGATGGCCGGTCCGCCCGCGTAGTACGGTCGATCCGTATCTTTGATGAGATCCCAGGTTTCGAGATTGAGCGTGATCATGAGCGCAACGCGCTTGCGCCCGGGCCAACGCAGCGGCAACCGCTGCGAGATCGGTACATAGTCGTAATGCATTGACGAATTTCCCCCTTCTTCCACCCGTTCGTCATGATCGAGCGGCACGCGATTATGGGTCGAGTCACGCAGCTCAGGCGCGCCACCTTTTCCACGCTGCGGTTTCTCGACCGCTAAGTGGACACTCGTCCAAAGCTTTCGTACACTCGACCGAGTTGACTCTCAACGGGGGTAATCGAAATGGAGTCCACTCGTCCGATTCGGGCACTGATCCGCGGGCTCGATGCACTGACCGTGCTCAACCTGCGCAATGGCGCGACGGTGTCGGAGGTCGCGCAGGAAATCCGCCTGCCGCGCACTACGACCTATCGCATCCTCGAGACGCTGAGCCATGCAGGGTTCGTCTATCGCGATGCGACCGACGATCGCTACCGGCTGACCATCATGGTGCGGGGTCTCTCCGACGGCTATGACGATGAAGCCTGGGTCACGCAGATCGCAAGGCCCTACATCAATGATCTCGGCAAGGAAATCATCTGGCCGGTC
>JBILGD010000170.1:0-3370 GCA_044351225.1 Steroidobacteraceae bacterium | reverse complement strand
GACATTGACGACCCCCTCGCCCTCGACCGCCGGATCGGCGAGCCACTCGAGGATGAAGTTGCTGCCGATAAAGCCGGCGCCGCCTGTGACCAGAATCGTCATTCGATTTCACCACAAAAAACAGTGTCGGGATTTTACCGAACGGTCCTGCGTCCGGGGCACAAAATGATGGCAATTTCCGGCACTTGCCGGTTAAATACGCGCCCAATGCTGAGCCGTATTTTACCTCCCGTCGTTATGGCGGCCGCGCTGCTTGCGATCTCGGGCTGTGCCTCGCTGCTCGATCCGCTGCCGACGCCGGTGCCACGCCCCGTGCTCTCGCCTGCCAAGCCCGCGCCGCCCGCGCCTGCGGCCCGTACCGAGCGCCGGCCTCCTGCCTCGGCTGAAACTGCACAGCCTGGACCTGCGCCGAGCAAACTGATCCGGCTGCCGGCGGCCGACATCCCTCCCGAGCAACTGCGCGCGACGGGCGCGGATAGCGCCTACGGCGATCTGATGGATCGTATTCGCGGCGGCTTCAAGCTTTCGGAGAACGAGGCGACCCGATCCGCCGTCGATGTGCAGCTTGCGTGGTACGAGCGCAATCCCGCCTACCTCGATCGGGTCTTCGGCCGTGCCGCGCTCTACATGCACTACATCGTCGAGGAGATCGAGCGACGCGGCATGCCCATGGAGCTCGCCCTGCTGCCGGTGGTCGAGAGCGCCTTCGAGCCTTTTGCTTATTCGAAGGCGCGGGCCTCGGGGCTCTGGCAATTCATTCCGGACACCGGTAACCGCTTCGGACTGCCGCAAAATTGGTGGTACGACGGACGACGCGATGTGGTCGAGTCGACCCGCGCGGCGCTCGATTACCTGCAGTTTTTGCATGATGAGTTCGAGGGCGACTGGCTGCTCGCCGTCGCCGGCTACAACTGCGGCGAGAACTGCGTCGCGCGCGCGGTGGCGCGCAACAAGGCCGCGGGATTACCGACGAGCTTCTGGGATCTGCGCCTGCCCGGCGAGACGCGCGCCTATGTACCGAAGCTTCTGGCCATGAAGCGTCTCGTCTCGGACCCGGCGGCGCTCGGCATCGAGTTCAGCCCGATCCCGAACGAGCCTTATTTCACCAAGGTGACCGTAGGTTCGCAGATCGACCTCAAGCTCGCCGCGGATCTCGCGGGACTGACGCACGATGAATTCTTTGAGTTGAACCCGGCGTATCACCGATGGGCGACACCGCCCGAAGGCCCGCACAACCTGCTGCTGCCGATCGATTCGGCGGAACTCTTTGCGCAGAACCTCACGCAGCTCACGCCGGACGAACTGCTGCGCGTGAACCATCACATCGTGCAGTCGGGCGAAACCCTCACGGAACTCGCCACGCGCTACAACACCAACGTGATGACCATCCGCATGCTCAATGGCCTCAAGGATGCCCGCGTCGAGCCCGGCATGGATCTGCGCGTCCCCTCGGGCACGACGCAGTTGCCGGTCAAGGTGCTGCGCGCTGCGGCTATTGTCGATGGACCGCAGCCTTCAGCGCGCAACCGACGCGGTCGCCCCGAAGTACATGTGGTGCGTCGTGGCGAGTCGATCTGGTCGATCGCGCGACGCAACGATATGGATCCGCGCACCCTCATGCGCCTGAACGGCAAGAAGCCGGGCGACAAGATCATGCCGGGCGAGCGACTTATCGTCTCGGCAAGCGGTCGCGCCGAGGGTGGATCCGCGGGCAACGGCGCGTCGAGCAGTGGGTCCTCCAGCTCCGGCGATACGCGCGTCACGCACCGTGTGCGCAGCGGCGAAACGCTCTCGGCCATCGCGCGTCGCTATGGCGTCACGGTCGCGCAGATCGCCTCCTGGAACGGCATCTCGGCCAACCGCGTGCTGCGCGTCGGTCAGCGCCTCACCATCCGAAAGAGGACATGACATGGGATTCCTGAGTGGCAAGCGCGCGCTGATCGTGGGCGTCGCCAGTGATCGATCCATCGCCTGGGGAATTGCCGAGGCCATGCACCGTGAAGGTGCCGAACTCGCCTTCACTTACGCGAACGAGAAGCTCAAGAGCCGCGTCGACGACTTGGCCGGTTCCATCGGCTCACAGATCATCCTGCCACTCGATGTCACGAACGATGCCGAGCTCGATGCGGTGTTCGAACATCTCCAGCGCGAGTGGGGTCATCTCGACATCGTGATCCACGCCGTCGCCTTCGCGCCCCGCGAAGCCCTCGCCGGCGGCTTCACGCAAAGCACGACGCGCGAGGCTTTCGCGATCGCGCATGACGTATCGAGTTACAGCTTGACCGCACTCGCGCGCGGCGCGGCGCCGCTCATGCAGGGCCGGGCGGGCGCGATCCTTACGCTCTCCTACCTTGGTGCCGTGCGCGCCATCCCGAGCTACAACGTCATGGGCCTCGCCAAGGCGAGCCTCGAGGCCAATGTACGGTTTCTGGCGGCAGATCTCGGTCCGCAGGGCATTCGGGTCAACGGCATCTCGGCGGGACCCATCAAGACGCTCGCGGCCGCCGGCATCGGCGGCTTTCGGAAGATGCTCTCGCGCGTGGCCGAAGTTGCCCCGCTGCGACGCAACGTGACCCAAGAGGATGTGGGCAACGCGGCTGCATTTCTTTGTTCGGATCTGGCGGCCGGCATCACCGGCGAGATCCTCTATGTCGATGGTGGCTTCAGCACCGTCGGCATGAGTTTTCCCGAGGAGTAGCCCAGCTCTATCCAGGGGCCTAGGCTGGGGTCTCGGGCTTGAGCGACAGGCTACTTGTTGCCCGTCACCTTGTCGCGCTGCAGCACATGGTTCATGCGCTCACGCTCGGCGAACCACTCGTCCGCGAAGTCAGCGCCACTGAACTCCGAAAAATAGGGACCGCCCACGGTCCAGTGCACGTTCTTGACGTCAGCGGGAGGTTCGTCGTACTCGCCGACCAGCCAGTTCCAGCGGACGTTGAGTTCGCCGATCTCTTCGTCTTTTAGCCACAGGAATCGGTGAAGATTCAGCGCCTCAGTGGTGTTCACGTACTCCGGGGTGACGGTCTGATTGGCGGGGTGACCACAATCCCAAAGCACCATAGATGACCAGTTCTTGCGCGGATAGCGGTACTGGACGGTGTTCAGATACTTGATGTCATCACGCGGCTGGTAGTCGTGCTTCACCACGTAGACCGCCTTGCCGGGCTGCTGCTTCGGCACCTCGAGGAGCTCGGCGATGTCACAGCGCAACAGCATGTCGCAGTCAAAGAAAACGCTGTACCCACTGTAGCCGCTGAGATACGGCACCAGAAAGCGCGTGAACGAGAACTCGTTCGACTGCTTGGGGTCACGAGGCCGGGTGTAAACCCCGCCGAGATTCCGCAGATTAACCGGAACGAACGCCACCGGG
>JBILGD010000023.1:0-30340 GCA_044351225.1 Steroidobacteraceae bacterium | reverse complement strand
GACAAGCCAAGCGAGACCGTCAGCCCAGTTACAACGATCGAAAAGTACATGACGCCGGTGACCAAGGACATCAGCATGAGTAGCAAGCAAGTCCAGTTACGGCTTTCTCCATAAGCGCCAAAGAATTGTTGAATCCACCCACGACTCGACGTGCTTTGAAAAACCATGCGACCGGCAGCAGGCGCAAGCGCAGCCTGAACTTTTTGGTCGGTGTCGAGGTAAGCCGTTGCGACGTCCTCCGGTAAGCCATAGCTTTCCATAATGGTTTTGAGCACTGATTCTTCGGTCTCGTTAGAACGGTTCGTGCATTCCGCCCGCAGGTGCGTTTCTGCGTCACTCAAGGCGTCCTGAATCAGGGCGGCATCCGCGCCAGCGAGCGCGCGACGCAACTGGGTCAGGTACTCATCGATGCTGCGTGGCAATGTGTTCGGGTTGGCGCTCATGGCGTTGGCTCCTCGAAGGATGCTGCGGGGGCGGCGGGAGGTCCCGTGAACTGATCGACGAAGTCGCGGGTTTCGCGCCACACGAGGCGCCACTCGGCGAGCACGGCTCGCCCTTCGTCAGTGATGCGGTAATAACGACGTGGCGGTCCTGAATAGGACGGCACGATTCGACTCGACAACCAACCCGACGCGGCGAGTGAACGCAAAACGGGGTAGATGGTGCCCTCCTTGAAGAGCGGTCCACCTTGACGAGCTCGCTGCAGTCGCTTGGCGATATCGTAGCCGTAGAGGTCCTGATCGGCTTCGGCGAGCACGCCGAGCAGCACCAGCGCGACGAGCCCTGCGTTCAGATCGCGTTGAAACTTGCGCGTTGTGTCGTTCACGCCAATACCGTATATCTCACAGTACTGGTCGTCAAGCAGTATCGGCTACTTTACATGACAGACGTAGTCAAACTGCAACTCAACCCAGAATAGCCTCACGCTCGTACAAGCGCCCCGCGATCCAACACAGGATCACACCGACCAGCAGACTCGCTGATGCGGAGAGGAACAAATCTGTCGCCCCCGGCATTTCGCCCCGCAGGATCTGCATCATCAGGAAATGTTGGCTGAGCGAGGGCGTCGACATCACAAGCGTCGTCGGTTCAAGCTGAAGCAGGCCGACGAAGACGAGTGGCAACGTCGGCACACTGATGGCGAACGTCAGATAGCTTTGCGCTTCGCGAAAGCTCCGAGTGAACGACGCCACGACGGTCAGCAGGCCCGCGCCGAAGAGCGAGAGTGGTGCCGCTACGGCAAAGAGCTTGAGCGTCGTCATCGCGTCCATCGAGACGCTCATGCCGAACTCCTCGAGACGAACGTACTGCAACGCGACCGCACAGGCGGTCAAAGTGAGCGCCATCGAGATCAGCATGTAGGAGGCCGTTGCGGCGATCTTCCCGTAGATGAGGTGAGTACGCGGCATCGGTGCCGTCAACAAAGATTCGAGAGAGCCTCGCTCCCTTTCACCGGCTGTGGCATCGATGGCGAGATACATGCCGCCAAACAGCATGGCAAAGATTGTCAGATAACTCAGCATGCCCAGCGCAAAAATCGCCCGACTCATCGGGGTCGATACGTCGATTTCGTGAATCACCACGGCAGTCGTGCTGATCGGATCGACGCCGCGCAGCACCAGACGCGTCTGCGATACCTGGCGACTGTATGCATTGATGGCTCGGGATACCCGCGTTGCGCTCGCTTCGCCGCCGAACTGATCCGAATTATCGACGAAAATCTGTACGGGCGCAGGCTCGGAGCGTGCCCAACGAGCAGCGAAATCTGTAGGAACGAGCAGCGCAACCTTGATTTCGCGCGAAGTGATTGCGTCGCGAATTTGTTGTTCATCCAGCTTGCGCGGTTCGATCTTGATATTTTGCGACTCGAGCATCGCCATCAGGTTGGGCGCGTGTTCGGCACCGACCACCGGCAGGACCAGCTGTTTTTGAAAGGTCGCTTCGCCCATCGACACCGACAGCTGCAGGACGGCTGTAAGCATCAATGGTCCGATGACAGGGCCGAAGACGAGAGCCGAGAGCAAAATGCGCCGGTCGCGCAGATTCTCGAAAAACTCCTTGCGAAAAACAGTGAGTATGCCGCGCATCAGTTCAATCCCTCTGCAGTACCGATCAGCTTGACGAAGGCATCTTCGAGCGTGGGCTCACCGGCTTCGGCACGCAGCGCTTCGACTGTGCCCGCGGCGGCAACCCGCCCCTCGGCAATCACGATCACTTCGTCGCACAACAACGCAACCTCTTGCATCACGTGGCTCGAGAACAGGATGCAATGACCCTGCTCACGCAAACGATGCAGCAGCGCTCGCAGATTGCGCACAGCCATCACGTCAAGACCATTGGTCGGCTCATCGAGAATCAAATTGCGCGGACTGTGGACCAGCGAGCGGGCTAGCGCCGTCTTCAAACGCTGCCCCTGCGAAAACCCCTTGGTCTTGCGATCAAGGAATTCCGTCAGTTCGAGTAGTGCGGCAAGTTCGTCGACCTTGGCGTTGGCTGTGCGTCGATCCAGGCCATGCAATTCGGCAAAATAGACGATGTTCTCGCGCGCGGTCAGCTGCGGGTAAAGTCCGCTCGCATGCGACAACACCCCCATGCGGCGTCGGACAGCGATGGGATCAGAGAGAATCGACTGCCCGTCAACCAGCGCATCACCGGAATCGGGCCGCAGCAGAGTGCACAGCATTCGCAAGGTTGTGGATTTGCCAGCGCCGTTCGGGCCCAGAAGTCCGGTGATCCGTCCATCGGGCGCGGTGAAAGTGACGTCTCGCACCGCCTGAACCTTGCCGAAATGCTTGCTAAGATTTTTGACGACGATCATGGCGCAGGCCCTGCGAGGGAGATCCAGAATGGTGGTTGCATTCGACGATCAAGACAGCTGGTATCGAGCTCTTTCGGATTGATGTCGGCGTAAAAGTCGGCGAGTACGCGATCCATGCACGGCAGACCGAACTGCCCGTGACCGGAATTTTTGAGTATCAGATGCCTTGAGTTTTTGAGGTTGACTGCGACGCGATCGGCGTCGGCGGGTGGCGTAACGGGGTCGAGAGTGCCGGAGAGCAGCAGGCTCGGGACGGCGCTTACGAGCGGCGCGTGAAAATCGGCATCAACCCTGCCCCGCGGCCAGCCACGACAGATCGCCGGTAGCGCATCGATGAAGTCCGTACCGAGGTAGGTCGTCTCAATGGCTGCGCGATCGATAGTCACCGTACTGAAACGCGGCAAATCCTCACTGCAGATCACGCTGTTATGCATGCCAAGGGCGATGACTTCCTGAAAACTCGCTGTGGTCAGCAAAAACAGTGTGCCGATAGGACCAAAGTTGCCGCTGGCCGCTTCGCTGACGACGAGGGGAAGCATCGAGGCAAACCCCGGGTCGTAGCTTCCGAAACGCAGCACGATGGCGAGTTTGTCGGCACCGAACTCCAAGGACTCCATGACGGCTGTTCGGGGGTGAGTCAATTGAACTCGGGCTGGACTGCGCTGCAGCCGCTCGCGTAGTTCGCGCGTCTTGATACGCATGTCACCGAATCGATCACCGCAGGCTTGGTCTGCCTTGCAGCGCTGCCAGATCCCGTCGAGCGCCGCTTGGGCATCGAGCGAGAGGCGCGGACCGAGTACGGTCTGCGGCGCCACCACGCCGTCGAGCACCATGCTGCGAACCCGGGTGGGATAACGCCGTGCGTAATGCTGCGCCACGCGGGTGCCATACGAAACGGCATAAAGATTGAGCATCTCGTAGCCGAGCAGCGCTCGCACCGCATCGAGGTCTTGCACGGCATGGCTCGTGGTATAGGCACCCAAGTCGTTGGCCGCTGACAGACGATCGCGGCATTGCTCGCTCAGGCGGACGAACATCGCCGTATCGAAAGTCATGGCATTGCTGCTTAGTTCTCCCTCCGGATCGCATGAGAGGATGTTTGATCCGCCAGTACCACGCTGATCGAGCAGCAGGATGTCGCGCTCGCGACCAGCTCGCGAAAATGCAAAGGACGCTGTCGTGAAGCTCAGCTGCGCACCCTGCCCTGGTCCGCCTGCAAGGAGCACGATCGGATCAATCTGCTTCTTGCGATTGACGGCCGGAATCCGTGCTACCGAAAGGGTGATGCGACGGCTCGAGGCAACGCCCCCTTCAGGGACACTGATTTCTGCACATTCCGCCTCGATCGAGCGCAACTGCAGCGGGTCGGTCAGTCGACACTGCGCGAACGGCTCGGTGAGTCGAGCCCCCTCTTGTGCTACTGCCGCGCCCGGCGCTAACGAGAGCAGCGAGGTTAAACCCAGGGCGACGATCTGCGCCGCGACCCATGACTTCCCCATGTCAATTTCCCTCATGAATCCGCTTCAGCCTCCCGCAGGGAGAAACCGATACTTTATAGAGCATAAATGCTATGTAGCATTTATACAATACTACAAGGCATTCAGAGGAATCTTCAGGTATGCGGTGCCGTTCGCTTCCTTGGGGGGTAGCTCGCCCGCGCGGATATTGATCTGGACCGCCGGCAGGATCAGGGCGGGCATTTCGAGCGTGGCATCGCGCCGCGTACGCAGCTCGACGAACTGCGCCTCGGTGGTTCCATCACGCACATGAATATTCTTGGCGCGCTGCTCGGCGACGGTTGTCGTGAACATCACCCCGCGCCCCGCCGGCGGGTAATCGTGACACAGGTAAAGGCGCGTGTCGGACGATAGCCGAAGCAGTTTCTGTACCGACGCGTAGAGTGTCCGGGCGTCACCACCCGGGAAGTCGCAGCGTGCGGTGCCTACATCGGGCATGAAGAGCGTATCGCCTACAAAGACGTTATCGCCAATGTGATAGGCAACGCAGGCCGGCGTGTGACCCGGGACCGCCATGACCTTCGCCTCGAGTTGGCCGATATGAAAAATTTCTTCGTCTTTGAATAGCGCATCAAACTGTGAGCCGTCTTGCCTGAACTGCGGCTCGAGATTGAACACGTCTTTGAAGACCTGCTGTACGGTGGTGATCTGTTCGCCGATGGCGATCTTGCCACCGAGTTTCTGCCGCAAATATGGAGCGGCCGTCAAATGGTCTGCGTGCGCGTGGGTTTCGAGGATCCACGCTACGCTCAACCGCTGTTGGGTGATGTAGTCGATCACCTTGTCGGCTGACGTGGTCTTCGTGCGACCCGATTTGGGATCGTAATCGAGCACGGAGTCTATGACGGCACAGGCTGTCCCTGGTCCGGCATGCACCACATACGTCACCGTGGAAGTGGCCGAATCAAAAATTCCGTGTACTTCTGGGTGCTGCCCGGACACTGTCATCTGTTAAGCCTCACAGCTCGCCGATCGACTTCAGCAACTGTAACCGCGTGATCGCCGCATCGAATACCGCATCGGCCGCCTGCCCTTCGGCTGACGTTTGCAGCGCCACGGCTTCAAGGACCTGAGTGTTGGTCACCAAGCCCTCATTGTACAGTTCGCGTGTGATACGAAGATTTTCGTTGGCCTCGGCGATGGCATCGCGGGTCAGCGAGACCCGCGCGTCCGCCTCATCGATCGCCAGACGGGATTGATGTACCTCCAGGCGGACGAGCGATTCGTACTCGGCCCGACGCTCCCGCAACGATTCACTTGAACGTCGCAGCGCCGCGGCGCGATGACGCGACTGCCCGCCATCAAACAGCGCCCAGCGGACGCCCACACCGATCATGTTGAAGGCCTCGCGATCGAGGACGGTATTCTCTATTTTCTGATGACTCGCGGTCACTGCCACGGACGGCAACCCCTTGCCGAATTCGGCACGTGCCGCCGCGGCCAGCGAATCAGCCTGCGCTTCGAGGCCGGAAAGCTCCCCGCGCTGGCGGACCGCCCGAGCCTGCAGCTCCGCAAGATCCGCGGCTGCGAGTTCGAGGACAGCCGGTGGGACCATCTCCAGTTCGACCTGCCGATCAAGTGGCTCGCCAAGATGGCGGTTGTAATGACCGAGCGCCGTTGCATTCGCGAGTCTGGCGCGGGCCAGTTGCTGCCGGGCAGCCGAAGCGGCCACACGCGAGGCGAGAAGATCGGTCTGCGCTCGCTCCTGCACTTCGACCATGGCGGTCACGTCCTGCACATGGGATTCGATCGCCGACACACTGGCCTGCGCAGCGCGCAAGGCTCGTGCGGAGCGCAGCACATCGAGATAGCTTCGCGCGACCATGAGTTTCAGGTCAGCGGTGGTGCTGCGCTGCCCGGCCTCGGCTGCCGTGCGTGCGGCACGCGCTGCACTCACCCCCGCCGATAGACTTCCGCCGGCATAGAGCGGCATGGTCACTTGTGCGTGACGCATCACGAAATCGTCACCGGAAAAGATACGCGGTGAAACGAAAGCAAACGCGGGCGTATTGATCGACAGCGCCGGCGCATCGGCGAGACGCGTATATGACGCACCGACCTCGACTTGCGGCCAACGACCTGCCGCTGCCGCCCGCTCTCCGGACCGCGCTGCCTCGGTTTCACGGGCGACCGCCGCGAGTCCGGCATCTCTTACCAGCGCCTTGGACCACGCCTCGGTGAGCGTCTCGGCGGCTGGCGCCGACACCGCAGCGATTCCGATCACCACCGCACCACACAGCACACGCACAAGTCTCATCAACGCTCTCCGCGTAGCGAAACGATTCCCAGCGCTTTAAGCACATAGGTTTCATAGACCGGCGTGAGCGAACCGGTACGGACCTTGCGCAGGAAATATTTCTCGAAAGCGATCTTGGCCAGATGCACCCATTTGCCTGTTTTGGCCCAGGTCATGTTGCGCGGCGGCATCTGCGGCAGCGCCACGAACGCAGCGCCTGTATCGCCAAAGTCTGCGAGGCAAATGGCATTCCAGGTCGCTCGGGCAGTCGCCGGTTTGCCCTGCAGATCGGCGACGATGTTTTCGCAGATGGCGCTGACCATCGATTCGATCATGTAGCCAGTCTTGGGCGCGCCCGTAGCCACGGGGGTCGTCTCCACTGGCGGAATCGCCACACAGACACCGGCGGCGAAAATATTGCGGTAGGCTTTGGAGCGCTGATGATCGTCGATGATGACGAAGCCCCGCGGATTGCAAAGATTGGGGACAGTCGCAACCGGATCGACGCCCTTGAATGCCGGCAAGATCATCGAATACCGAAACGGCAGGATATGTTCTTTTTTCAGCTTGCCGTCCTCGTCGACCTCGGCGATCGACATCTCGGTAGCGTGCACCTCGGTGATCTTTGCATTGGTGATCCACTTGATGTGGCGCTGACGCAGCTCCGATTCCATCAAGCCTTTGCTGTCACCGACACCGCCCAGCCCCATGTGGCCGATGTACGGCTCGCTGCTGACATAGGTCATCGGCACACGGTCGCGCAACTTTCGCTTGCGCAGATCGGCATCGACGATCATGGCGAATTCGTAAGCAGGTCCGAAACAACTTGCACCAGGTGCCGCACCGACGACGATCGGACCGGGATTCTTGAGGAACTCCCGATAGGCCTCCCAGGCTTGCGCGCTGTGCGCATGCGTGCAGATCGACTGGGTGTATCCGTTCACCGGACCAAGTCCAGGCACTTCTTCAAAGGAAAGCTTTGGCCCGGTGGCGATGACGAGATAGTCATAGTTTATTTTTTGACCTGATCCCAACGTGACACTGTTCGCGGGTGCATCAATCTGCGTCACCCACTCCGGGATCCACTGAATACCCTTCGATTCGAGCGGCTCACGCATTGCCACGCGAGTCTGCTCGGGCTTGCGCCAACCGACGGCAACCCACGGGTTGGACGGCGTGAACTCGAAATAGTCCGAAGAACCGAGCAAGGTCACCCGATGCTGCTTGCCGAGCTTCTTGCGCAGCTCGAAGGCAGCGGGTACGCCGCCGATGCCAGCGCCGACAATGACAATGTGAGCCATGTCAGATTCTCCTCGAGAGGTAGGCGAAGTAGCCGACCGGGATGACGACCAGGGTCAACACGGTAGAGACGAATATGCCGAAGATCAGTGATACGGCGAGACCATTGAAAATCGGGTCATCGAGAATGAAGAACGCACCGATCATCGCTGCGAGTGCGGTGAGTGCGATGGGTTTTGCGCGTACCACCGAAGCCCGTACGACAGCATCGGCCAAGTCGCTGCCGGCAGCTCGCTCGCTGTTGATGAAGTCGACCAACAAGATCGAATTGCGAACGATGATGCCGGCGAGTGCGATCATGCCGATCATCGAGGTTGCAGTGAACTGCGCCCCGAGCAGGGCATGCCCAGGCATAACGCCGATGATGGTCAGCGGAATCGGCGCCATGATGATGAGCGGCACGAAGTACGAACCGAACTGCGCAACAACCAAGAGGTAAATCAGCACGAGGCCGACGGCATAAGCGAGCCCCATGTCGCGAAAGGTTTCATAGGTGATCTGCCATTCACCGTCCCATTTGACGGCAAGTTCGGCTGGATCGTCTGGCGGAGAAATGAATCGTTGCACGGGTTCGGGCAAGCCGACCTTGCGTGCGGCATGATCGAGTCCGCCGATGATCGCGAACATGCCGTAGAGCGGACTGTCGAGACGGCCCGCCATATCACCGGTGACGTACGCCACGGGCAACAGATTCTTGTGATGTATCTCGGCTTCCCAGGTTCGACGTTCAACGCTGACGAGTGATCCGAGCCTTACTCGAGCACCGCTGCGTGAGCGAAGTTCCAATGCGAGCAAATCTTCGACGCTCGCCTTGTCGCCATACGGCAAGGTCAGACGGACCGGCATGGGCTCCTGTCCGCCACCGTGACGCAACCACGTCGCATCGGACCCGCCGAGCGCGCCTGCGAGAACCTCGGCGAGTTGCTGTTGATCGACGCCGAGTAACGCCGCCTTGCCACGATCGACCGCGATCACCCAGCGATACGCCTCCGCCGGGCGTGAGTCGTCGATATCGACGATATCGGCCGTGTCCTCGAACGTGGCGCGTACGGCACTGACCAAAGATGCGCGCTCGGTGGCCGTGGGCGCATAGACCTCGGCGACGATAGGCGCCTGCACCGGGGGGCCCGGCGGTACCTCGACCACTTGAACCGAGGCGCCGTGACGGCGACCGATCGGTGCGAGGCGCTCGCGAACATCGAGGGCAATCTCGTGACTCGAACGATCGCGCAACGACTTGGGCGCGAGATTGACCTGAATGTCACCGAGTTCCTGACTCTGGCGCAGACCGTACTGACGCACGAGTCCGTTGAAATTGATGGGTGCCGCCGTACCGGCATAGACCTGATAGTCGGTCACTTCGGGAACTTGCTCGATGACTGCACTCAATTGATCGAGGACTGCAGCGGTGCGTTCGACGGGCGAGCCCTCGGGCATGTTGAGCACCACCTGAAACTCCGATTTGTTGTCGAAAGGCAGCATCTTCAGCACCACGATCTGCACCACCGCAAGCAGGACGGCGGCAACGATGGCCAAACCAATTCCCCCGTAGAGCTTGTGCCGACGTGAGCGAGCTTGTTCACCGACAAGAAACGGTCGCACGATTTTTTCGAAGAGACGTTCGAGCCGGGTATCGAGTCCACGCTGCTCGATCGGCGCTCCGCCCTCACGATGCGCTGCTTCGTCGCGCTCGAAGAGTTTTCGGCTGAGCCATGGCGTGAAAATCAGCGCGACCAACAAAGAAATCAGCATGCCCATGCTCGAGTTGATCGGGATCGGTCCCATGTAGGGCCCCATCAGACCGCTGACGAATGCCATGGGCAGCAGAGCGGCAATCACCGTGAAGGTCGCGAGAATCGTCGGACCGCCAACCTCATCGACAGCGCGCGGAATCAAGGCATCGAGTGGACCGCCGTAAAGATGCCGATGACGATGGATGTTCTCGACTACGACGATGGCATCGTCGACAAGGATGCCGATCGAAAAGATCAACGCGAACAGCGAGACCCGATTGAGCGTAAAGCCCCAGGCCCACGACGCATAAAGGGTCGCGGCCAGTGTGACGATGACCGCCACACCCACCACGGCCGCTTCACGGCGACCCATGGCAAACACCACCAGCAAAACCACCGAGGCTGTGGCAAAGAGCAGTTTCTCAATCAGTTTCTTTGCCTTGTCGTCGGCCGTCGTACCGTAGTTGCGGGTCACCGTGATTTCGGTGTCCTCGGGAATATAAGTGCCGCGCAAGGTATCGACTCGCTGCAACACGCCTGCAGCAACGTCGATGGCGTTCTCGCCGGGTTTTTTGGCGACGGCGATCGTTACGGCAGGCGCTGATCGAACGACCGGCGAGTCTGGCTCGGCGGCCTGCCAGGCCTTGCCCGTACCGAACCAGACATAGCGCGTGGCTTCGCTCGGCCCAGCAGAGATCTCGGCGACATCCTCGAGATAAACGGGACGTCCCTCGGCAAGACCCACCACCAGCGAGGCGACATCAGTGCGGTCCGCCAGAAAGTTCCCGGCTTGCACGGGCGAGAGTTCGCCATTGCCGATCACCTCGCCGGCTTGCAACGCACGGTTTGCGGCGGCGATGGACGCAGCGATTTCGCCGAAGGTCAAACCGCGTGCGCTCAATCGAGCCGGATCAAGTTGCACGCGAACGACGTGCTGCGGAGCGCCGATGGTGTAGACGTCGCGCGTACCCGGAACTCGTTTGATCTCGGACTCGAGCGAACGTGCGACCTGTGCGAGTGCATCGGCACCGCGCGTCTGATCGCGACTCCACAGCGTCAGCGCGAGAATCGGTACATCCTCGATGCCGCCCGGTTTGACCAGCGGCGGCAATACACCGAGGCCGGCGGGTCTCCAGTCTTGATTCGAGTAGATGGCGTTATAAAGACGAACTACGGCCTCGGTGCGCGGCTCACCAACTTCGAATTGCACCGTGATCACACCGATGCCGGGGCGAGACACCGAATAGATGTGCTTGACGCCGGAGATCTCGCCGAGTACGCGCTCCATCGGCGAGACAACGAGGGACTCGACCTCGCTCGGGCTCGCTCCGGGGAACGGTATGAAGATGTTGGCGAAGGTGACATCGATCTGCGGTTCCTCCTCACGCGGAGTCACCCAGACCGCAAACAAACCGAGCAGCAGGGCACCGAGTGCCAGCAGCGGTGTCAGCTGGTTATCCAGAAAATATTTGGCGAGTCGCCCGGAGAGGCCAAGATGCTGCTCGGTCTGCGAATCACTCGGGATCATTGCGCGGCTCGCAGCGACGCCAGGTGACGCAACGCAACCGCCGGATCGCGCGCGATCGAGTCCCCGCTCTGGAGACCCGCGAGCACGTCGATCTCATGCCCGAAGCGACGACCGAGGCGAACCTGACGGAAGCTCGTCCGGCCCGAACTGGCATCGAACACGTAAACACCCGTGACTTCGCCACGCTCGACGACGCTCGCCACGGGTATACGTAAGGGCTGCGCCTCGCCCGTCGCCACCGCGAGCTTGACCACCATGCCGGGGTGCAGGCCGTCCACGCCCGGAGGAAGATCGACCCGCAAACCCACGGCGCCCGTGTCGCTCGCCCGCGGTTGCACGATCGGTGCTTGTGCACGAACGCGCCGATCACCGACCAGCACATCGACTTCCTGTCGAGTGCGCACGATCTCGGCGAAACGCTCGGGCAGATCGGTGACCACACGCAGTCGGTCGGTTCCTGCAATGCCGAACAGCGCAGAACCGGGCGCAACGATGGTTCCCGGACTCACGAAACGATCGGTGATCACGCCCGCAAAGGGCGCTGTAACGGCGGCGTACGCGACACCCTCGCGGGCTACCGAGACCGTAGCGCGCGCCGCAGCGACCCGTGCCTGTGCAGAGTCATGCGCCGCCACGGCCTCATCCAGCGTCGCCCGCGCAACGGCTTTGCGCTCGAACAGCGAGCGGATCCGCGCAAGACGCGCTGCAGCCTCGGTCGCCCGCGCTTGCGCTTCATTGAAGCCAGCCTCGGCGTGTTGCAGTCCCGCCTGCTGCTGCACTCCTCGCAAGCGCAGCACCACTTCACCGGCAGCGGCGCGGTCACCCAGATCGCGAATCACGGCTACGACCTCGCCGCCGGTTTGCGCGCTAACGGTCGCCTGATTCACGCCTTCGACTCGGCCATCCAACCAACGCTCATCGCGACCTGCCACCGCAGCAAGCTGCAAAAGTTCGTAGGGCGGCGTGCCTGCAATCGACGAGGTCGCGGCTGGCTTTTCGCTGCAAGCCGCGAGCATTACCGCGCCGACCAGCGCGCCTGCGACCCCGCGCATCATGCGAAAGCCGTACCGGATTTCAGACCCAGACGCTTCAGGATGATGGCAAGCGGACAAAAACCCGTGAATGCGGACTGCAGCAGATTCAGGCCGACGAAGGCCGTGAGAAAAAACCAATTGGCATGCACAAAGACGCCGAGCGCAAGGCTCGCAAGGACGACGGTTCCGGCAAAGGCGAGTACGAAGCGATCGATATTCATGAGCGACCTCCTGAGACGTTGCCGCGGTACGATCCGCGATAGTTGAGAGAATACTAAATTAGAATTTGCTAATTAAGCAAGTCTGGATTTATTATTCGTCCATGCAACTCGTCGCGCGCACGCGCCGCCCCAAAATGCCGACCACAGCCGCGGCCATGGCACCGCACGCCCGTCAGGCCGCGGAACTCCTGCGCGCACTCGCCAACGAGCAGCGACTGATGATTCTGTGCAACTTGACGGGCGGAGAACTGTCGGTTGGCGAACTCAACAGCAAGGTAAAGCTGAGCCAATCAGCCCTGTCCCAGCATCTCGCGGTATTGCGCGAGGCAGGGCTCGTGCACACGCGAAAAACTGGTCAGTCGGTTTTTTATTCTCTGGCCGACGGGCCGGGCGGGCGCGTCGTCGGCACGCTGCACGACATCTATTGTCGCGACGAGTGACTGCGTCGATACGCCCAGCCTTTGGCGGCGAGCCCTGCAGGTTCAACGGTTATCCCGTGGCAGTCGTACTTCAAAAGCCCTCGTCAGCACGCAAGTAACGCCACTGACCGACCGGTAGCGCACCAAGCAACACTCTGCCGGTACGGATCCGCTTGAGGCCCGTGACCTTCAGGCCGACGACCTCGCACATACGACGGATCTGACGCTTGCGGCCCTCACGCAGACCAAAACGAAGCTGATCCTCGTTTTGCCATGCGACTTGAGCCGGTTTGAGTTTGACGCCGTCGAGCGTCAAACCATGACGCAGTCTCGCGAGGCCGTCGTTGGAGAGCGCCCCCTCGACGCGGACGAGATACTCTTTCTCGATGTCGTTACCACCGATCAATTGTTTGGCGATTCGGCCATCCTGCGTGTAGACCATGAGCCCTGTCGAATCGATATCGAGACGACCGGCCGGCGCCAAGCCACGCAGCTGCTGCGGATCGAACCGCCTGCCCGACTCATCGCCGCTCCAGCGATTCTCGGGCCTGATCAGCACCGTCGCCGGTTCATAACCATCCTCGGCTTGGCCAGAGACATAGCCGATCGGCTTGTTGAGAATGATGGTGACGAGTTCGTTCTGCTGCTCACGCGCTCGCCGATCGATCTCGACCCGCGCATCACGACTCACGCGGGTACCGAGTACGTCCACGACGCGTCCGTCCACACGCACCCAACCGTTGACGATCCACTCCTCGGCTTCACGCCGCGAACAAAGACCGAGCTCGCTCAGGCGCTTGGAGAGTCGGGGCTGATCAGTCTCGGTCACTCAGCGCGAACCAGTGGGTGCATCGGCAAGAATGCGACCGTCCTTGATGCGAATCACCCGATCAGTTTCCAGCGCAAAATTGTCATCGTGCGTGACCATCACGAACGCCGTTCCTGTTTCGCGGGCGAGCTTGCGCATCAAATCGAAGACGATGCGTCCGCTCTTGCTGTCGAGGTTGCCGGTGGGCTCATCGGCCAGTACGAGCGCCGGTTCGTTCGCCAACGCACGAACCACGGCAACACGCTGCTGCTGGCCACCCGACAGCTGCGAGGGACGCGACTTCAGCTTGTCGCCGAGACCGACAGTTTCGAGCAGCTGGGTCATGCGCGGTGCATGGGTCCGCTCCCAGCGTGCGCCGCGCATGCGGCTTGGCATCAAGGCGTTTTCGATGACCGTGAATTCCGGCAGCAGGTAATGAAACTGGAAGATGAAGCCGACTCGATCACGCCGCACAACAGCCCGCTCCTCTTCCTCGAGCTCTTGTACCGGACGACCCTGAATGCACAAGGCACCCGCGGTCGGACGATCAAGCAAACCCATCAGGTTGAGCAGAGTCGTCTTTCCTGAACCACTGCCACCCACGATCGCGACAAACTCGCCCGGCATGATCTTGAACGAGATATCGAAAAGAACAGGCGTCGAGGTCTCGCCAGAGACATAAGTCTTGCCGACCCCCTGCAGTTCGATGACCGCTTTTGGGTCAGGCACCGCGAATCACCTGCATGGGATCCACCGAGCCGGCGCGTCGCGCCGGGAAAAATGCCGCAATGGCTCCCGTCGTGATGGCGATGAGCGATGCTGTCAGCAGCAGTGTCGGATCGATTTCGATTTCGAATATCTGCGTCGATCTGCCATCGGGGCCCACTGAGCGAACGGAAGCGAGCGCCTGCAGCAACCCGATGGACACGGGCACACCCACGATACAGCCGAGAATGGCCAACAAAAAACCTTCGATCACGAAAATCGTCTGGATTTCCTGCGGAGTCGCACCCATCGCCTTGAGAATGCCGATCTCGCGATACTTGCCGGTGACGGACATGATGAGAATGCTCGCGATACCGAAACCCGCAGCAATCACCGCCATCACCAAAATCAGGTTCGATGTCTGGCTCTGGCTTTGCAGATTGCGGAACAGATTCGGGTTATCGCCGATCCACGAGCGCACCTTGAAAGGCGCGCGAGCAGCAAGGTCTGCCGCACGCGTCTCGGCTTCATAGATATTGGCGAGCTTGAGCCCGATGGTGGATACCGCCGTGCCGTAACCGAGCAGGGACTGACCATCACGCAACATCATGAAGAGCGTGCCGTCATCGACGGGCCCGAAACCCGTCTCGAAGATTCCGCCCACGGTTACCGACAATGTTTGACCCTGCGGCCCCACGAGACGAATCTTGTCGCGCAGCTTGACGCCGAAATCGCGTGCAAGTTTTCGCCCCATGGCCACTTCGCCCGAGGCGAGCTGCAAAAACCGCCCGCCTTCGAGGTTGGATTCGATATCGACGATGCCGTTGTGACGCTCGGGAATCACGCCCTGGATGCGTACTGTTTGACGTCGGGCACCGCGGAACATGAATGCTGTGCCGGCAACCACGGGAGAAACGGCCACGTAGTCGGCCTCGGGTGCATCGAGCGCACCCACCCAAAGACGCCAGTCCTCGATTCGCTCCTGCGCCTTCGGCAAGTTCACGGTCTCACCGACGTAGAGCTGCGTTGAATCTTTGTCAGTCAAGCGCCATGCAGCGATCGGCACACGCTCCGGGGATTCGAGCGTGATGTGTGGAATTGCGCCCGTGGTGTTGCGGATCAGACGCGTCTGCAGGCCACCGATAATGGTCTGCAGATAAATGATCAACAGGACACTGATGGCCACCACCCCAATGGTCAGCAACGACTGACCTACGCCATAGCGCAGATGGCGCAGCGCGACGGAAGTGGTGAAGTAAGTGATACGCATCAGGAGCGGACTTTCTGCTCTGCTTTGCCTTGCCGAATGTTGCGCAAAACCTTGGTGCCGGGTTCGATACCGGTCACGGCAACCCATTCCGGATTGCGGCCCAAGATTGCGACCGGAGTACGAACCAGACGACCGTCGTCGACGCGCAACACGAATGGCGCGTCTTCGGCCGTGGAGACTGCCGACGCAGGCAGTGCAAATTGGCTCGATGTACGGCGTACCTCGATGCTCACATCGACTGTCATGTTCGGCAGAATGAAGGGCGGTACCTTGTCGGCGGCAAGACGCAAGCCGATCACGCCACGCTCGGTATCGACATTAGGGCCGATTTGTTCAAGCGTCGCCGCAAACGGCTGATCGGGATATGCGGGCGCCACGGCGATCGCCGGTTGGCTGACCTGAAGTTTGCCGACGTTGTTTTCGTCGGTTTCAACATAAAGCTCGATATCACCCATCTCGGCGATCGAAAACCACGCGGTGTTGCCGACCACCGAAGTGCCGGGTTCGACGAGACGCCGCAAAATCACGCCATCAAATGGTGCGCGAACCTCGCGCCGGGCGAACTCCGGACGAACTCTGCCGATTTCGGCCACGGACTCGGCGAGCCTCGCTCGCGCTGCCTCGGTGCGGGCACGCTGTACCTGCAGTTCGGCCGCCTTCTTTTCGGCATCGGTGAGCGAAATCAGCTGGCGCTTCGCGAGTTCCTCGGCGCGTGCGGCCTCCTGTTGTGCAAGACGCAAAGCGGCTTCCTCGCCCTCGAGCGTCTTGCGCGCCGCATCTTCGCCGGCTCGCGCCTGCGCGAATCGTGCCGGTACCTCGCCGGAGCGCAAGGCGCCCAGCAACTGACCACGCGTGACGCGATCGCCTTCCCGCGCGCGCAGCTCATCGACGATACCAGCGGCCTCGGCGCCGAGACTGCTCTCACGCACGGCGCGCAAACGTCCGCTGGCCACCACCACTTCGATGACTTCGCGACTCGCAGGCTCCACCAAAGGCAACTCGACGGGGCGGGAGAGAAAGACGCGTAGCGACACCAGCAACAGCCCGATCACTGCGAGAGTGATCACTCGCCGCCGCGTGAACCACGCCGAAATCTTTGACGTTGTCAGCATTTTTTCTTCACCTCGCGAGCGACTGCAGTCGCTCCACGTAAAGTTCGATGGTGCTCATGAGAAAACTGCCGGAGGGCAGCACCTCGTGGGCAAGTTGAGCTCCACCCGCACCACCGATCCAGATTTCGACTGCCGCGGGAAGTCGGCCGCGCAATTCATGCAGCTGTTCCAAAGCGTCGATGACCGACGGCTGCGCAACAATCGAAAGCGCGACCGCGCGCAACGGCACGTGCTCGGCGAGCACCACCAATTCCTCTACCGGAAGATCGGCCCCGAGATGTAGCGCGCATACACCGTGTTGCGCGGCGACCACCGCGGCGATCAGCGCTCCCATGCCGTGACGGTCACCCGAAAGCGTGGTGAAGGCCACCGTAGGAGCCTGCGCTGCCACCTGACTGTTGTGACGATCCAGCTCGCCGCACAGCAGACGCAGGACACTCGAAGAAAGCATGTGTTCCTGGACGATCGTGTACCGACCGTTCCGCCAGCGCGCCCCGGCTTCATGCAGAAGCGGGGCGAGGATCTGCGACACCAGAACCTCGGATGGGCAGCTCGCAGCGGCGGCGCGCAACGCAGACAGGCACTCGAGGGAGTCATAGCGATCGATGGCGCCCAAAATGGCAGCCACGTGATCCGCAGTGGAGTCGATCGCCGTTGTCATGACCACACCCTATCTTTTTCGAGATCCCCGAGGGCGGATTATCACGAAACCGGGCCGTTCCTTGGTTGGTTTCAAGGGCAGCTTTCTAAAGTCGTGTCACAGGCCCTCAAAACCAGAGTATCTCGTTCCGAATCGATGCGCCCGGCTGCTCGCGCCTCGCGATCATCACTCCGATACTGCGCGGCTCCCGCGACGCCGAGAGAGCGACCTGCTTGCCAAAATGGTTCTGCAAGGCGGCGGCGGTACCAATCAAGATAACGCCCGACTGCAGTGAACACCGAAAGAGTCCCGCAGCGATCCCTTCAGGCGAGCGGTCTGCATAGATCCCATAGCGTCCCGCGGTTTGATCCGCATCTTCGGAACAGATGATCACCCCCTCCAAGGCTTGTGCACCGTTCGGGTGCTGCTGCACTTCGCTCTGATAGATCAGATCCGGTCGCTCGTTACGCACGAAACACAGCAACGATTCGGGCGTGCTCGCTGCGCCCAGTGCAAACCATGTGAAAACGGCCTCTCCGCGCCGCGATCCATAATGAATCTGCCGCGATGCCTGGCAGATTGACCCGACGGCTAACTGGGCATGCGTGAGTCGTGCGTGGACGCCTTCGATATCCTCGGTCCCAATTGCCACGATTCCGAGTGGCCTGCCGGCTTTGATCCAAGGATAGAGGTGATGACTCGGCGTGACCGGATTGACCGCCGTCAGCTCGATATAGCCGCGCTCAAAAATCACGTGACAACTATGCTGTCCGAGCGAAGCCTGCTGGCCGGTGACGGGATCGACCGCCATCAGCGCCTCGGGTTCCGTGACAAAAAATCCTGCCTCGAGCCAAACACGCCGCAGCTCGCTGATCGACCCGCCGATGAAACCCACGTGATCCAAACACATCATGTTGTTATGCGTCGCTCCCTGCTGCGCGACTCGAACCACTCAAGCGTAACGAGTCGAACCCCACCGATTCTTGACATCGGCGAGTCGTCGTCGACTCACAGCGACCTGTTGTCCGTCTTTCAAGAGGATTACCCAGCGACCGCGGACGCACTTGGCCTGCTTCACATGCCGATCTGCGATCCATTCGCCGCGCCGGACTTCCATCCCCTCATCCGATAATCGATCGGTGATCCGGCGCATCGGACCGGGCACGGTGGTCACACCTTCCGGGCTAAGAATGTGCACGTACTGCAGATCGGCGGTCACGCGAAGTACCCCACCACGGATCACGAGCGGTAGCAAACGATCGGTACTATCGTCCGACAAATCCTTTGGGATCTCAGGGTCTGCTGCTGGCGCAGCTTCGGCCAAATGCTCGGGCTTGGGAGTCGGCGTCTCGATGCTCTCTGATGGCGCCGCTGTCGATAACCAGGCAGGCAGACTCGCAATGAGGCAGCTTGAAAAAACAGGTAATGCGCTGACCAGCCACTCCTCGATGATTACGAAAAACCATGCGGTATCCGTATCAGGCATCCCGAACAGCAGGTCGATCGCCAGCGATGCCGGCACGAACAACATCGTAGCAACCAGGCTCGAGATCAGAAGTAGCGCGCGACTTAGTCGCTCGCGCCCGGAAACAATCAGCCATTGACTGAACCACCATGAAAGGAAAGTTGCGGCTGCCGTGACCATCCAGAACGCATAGCGGATGATGACCCCGTGCTCGGCGACTGGACCGGCCTGCAAATTGGCCAGCATTAGACCGATCAGCACGAAAACCGTCGCCGCAAAAAGCCCCCACCGCTGCGTCAAAGAATGAGCCCTCATATCACGACATCTCTATCCGACAACTCGCTGCGTGCACTCGGAAAGCGGATCTCGACGCGCGTGCCCACTCCCGGACTGCTCTCGATCATGACCGGCCAACCAAAGCGGTCGGACAGCCGCCGTACGATCGTGAGACCGACGCCATGCCCGCCGCGTCGCGCGACATCGCCGCGAACGAACGGTTGATACATTGCATCGATCTGCTCTGGTGCCATACCGACGCCGGTGTCGCGAATCACGACCGATTCAGCACTCACCGCCACCGTCACCGCGCCGGCATCGGTATAGGAGAACGCATTACGTAACACGTTGCCCAGCAGCACCGGCAATACCTTTTCCGGCGCCGCGACAAACAGCTTGTGTGTGGCGCAAAGACTCGCTTCGACTGGTTTCCCCGCGGCGAGAAGGCGTGCTCGATCAAGCTCTTCGGCTAGGACGTCGTTGATGCAGACGGTCTCGACCGGCAAACCGGTCTGGGACTCGCGTGCAAGCAGCAGGAACGCACTGGTGAGTTCCTCCATGTCTCGCGCCGCCCTACCGATGCGTGCGACGGAACGGCGGCTGGCCTCGCTGAGCCCGACATCGGTCTGCAGCATTCCGACAGCCAATTGGATTACCGTCAGTGGACTGCGCAGCTCATGACTTGCGTCGCGAGTGAAATCACGCTCGCGCGCCACGAATTCTTTGAGACGCTGGGCATAGCGCGCCAGTGCTTCGGCGAGCTCTCGTACTTCATCGTCAGCCTCGCGTGGCAGCCTCGCCGGATCAAGCTGCGCAGGATCCGGTGCCGCCGGATCGAGCTCACGAACCGCTCGAGCCAATGCAATGACCGGTGAAAATGCGCGGCGTGAGGCGCGGAATGCCAGCCAAGTGGACAAATACAGTACCAACAGGACCATCGCGAGCGGCAGCAGTCCGAACATGGTGGCGAGCTTCCCGACTCCGCTGCGATCGAACACGAGGTAGAGACGCTCGCCCTCGCGGTCCGAGACATAGACTACCGTCTCGACTTCGTCGATCACTCGCTCGTGATACCCCAGGGGCAACGCCGCAATCGACGAGGGCGCCGTGCCGAGATAACCGGTCAGATTCACGGTCGCCGGCAAAGGGAAAGCGGGATCACGCTCGCGCTGTTGCCAGAAATGAGCGACTTCTTCGCGCAAGGCTTGGCGAATGAGTACACCCTCGAGCAGCAGGCTGGCAAGAAACACGCCAACCACGGCTGCAGCGCCAATAAACCCAGCCTGCAACAAGAACGCGCGACCGAGCCGCGCACGCAGCCCCTTAGCGGCCATCGTCGTCAGATACCCTGTAGCCAGCGCCCGCTATCGTATGCAGCAGCGCGCGATCGAATGGCTTGTCGATCGCCTTGCGTAGCGAGTAAAGGTGGCTGCGCAACGTATCGCTGTCCGGCAGCACGTCGCCCCAAACCTCGCGCTCGAGTTGTTGCCGGGTCACGACTCGCGGCGATGCGCGCATCAGCACGGTCAGCAGCTTCATGCCGATTGGCGTGATTGTCAAAGATTGTCCACCGCGAGCAACTCGAAGCGTACCAGTGTCCAGCGTCAAGTCGCCCACGGTATAGATCTCGCGAGCAACGGCCCGCCGGTGACGGCGTAGCAGTGTATTGATGCGCGCCTCAAGCTCACGAACCTCGAAAGGCTTGACGAGATAGTCATCCGCTCCGGCACCGAGGCCCGTGATCTTGTCGTCCAGCGTATCGCGGGCCGTAAGCATCAGCAGCGGTGTGTCGATGCGAGCCTCCTCGCGCAGTTTCCGGCATACCGCAAGACCATCGAGTCCGGGCAGCATGATATCGAGCACGATGACGTCATAGGGATTCGTCACTGCGAGATGAAGGCCGGTGACACCATCCGCTGCGTAGTCCACCGTAAACCCGCGATGCTCAAGGAAATCGATGATCGCACCGGCAATATCACGGTGATCATCGACCAGCAGGATACTCGGCTGTGACACCTCGCGACCTCAAGAACCGGGTGACGTCGATCGATCCGTCGCCGCTCGCTGCGGGACTTTGACGAGCTTGCTGATGTCGTAACCCATGGACTCGACCCTGGCGACGAGCGCGGCATAGCGCGCAGCATCGATGGTCGGCGTGCGAGCCATGATCCATACGTAGTCGCGGGCGCTGCGGGCGATGATCGTCTCGGTGTAGCCGGCATCAACATGCGAAATGACGAACTCTGCCTTGATCGGCCATACGAACTGCATGCCCCAGATGGCGTTGTTGGAACCTTCGACGACAAAGCCCTTGGGCTGCATGCGCTTCGCAGGGCCGTCTAGCGCCCCCTTGTTGAAAGTGAAGGTTGTCTTGATGGTGCCATCTGCGGCGAGCTCATAAGACTCGATCGCGTTATAGATGTCCTTCTCGAGGAGGGTCGGGATGACACCGATGACATACCACGGCCCCATGAACCTAGGCAGATCAAGCGAGGACACGACGGGCACCGTGACCTTCTGGGGCGAAATGGCGCAGCCGGCGAACGAGCCGACCAGCAGGCATGCAAGTACCACTCGTAGCAAACGCGGGAAACGTTCCATTTTCATGATGCATACTCCGATTTTAGAATGACTTTCCCGCTTCCGCAGTGTAGCGCGCCGGGACTGAATCGGGACTGCGCAGATAACGCAGCGTGCGGCCGCCGTCGAGCTTGCTGTCCAACGACACCCACTCGCCACTATCCACGGCGTAGGCAATCGAGATATCGATGCCCGCCCCTCTTATCGCATAGCGTTCGACGGTAACCTCACGCTCCGCCAGGCGTACGCTGCCAAGTCCGAGTCGGTTGATCCGTACCGGCGTGTACTCGCCGGTCTGCGAGTTGAGTAGCCGCTGTCGCTGCAACAGCAGGTCCCTATCCCAGTAAGCGAAGCTCGCCACGCAGTCGCCGAGAGTACGCTCGCCCTGCGGGCTGATGACGACAAACGTACTGCCGCGATCCCGACCGCTGACGGTCTGCTTCTTGCCGTTCGAGTCGGTTCGCGCGTCGATGGTCTGCAAGCAACCGTCTCGCCACACTTCGGTGTTGCGGTGATCATAGGCAAAGGCCGTGATGCGCAGAAACCTCACCTCGAACTTCGCTTCAGTCTCGATGCGCTTGCCATCTTCAGTTGGTGTCAGGGTAAATCTCTGAAAGCCGATCTCGCGATCATCCAGGAACACATCAAAGTTCAGCTTGCGTACTCCATCAGCGACCGAGGCACTGACGTGAATCGGGGTAGATACGGCCAGCGATGCCGCAACGACGAGCATTATTGGCATGAGTTTCATCGACAAATACCTCCAGTCAGGGCGCACGCGGCGGCCCAGGAAAAAAAGCGTTGGTACGCCGAATGTAGGCGCTGTAGTCCGGACGACGATCACCGATATCTTTCTCGAGTAAGGCGACCCCGGAGACCTTGAGCAACAAGATCGACATTACAAGTGGGCCTGCCACGCTCCACCACGCACCCGAAGAAAGCGCGATGAAGAAAAAACCCCACCAGATGCAGAAATCGCCAAAGTAATTTGGATGACGGGTATAGCGCCACAGCCCAGTGTCGAGCACCTTGCCGCGGTTGGCTGGATCACGCTTGAAACGACTCAGTTGCCAGTCGCCACCCGCCTCGAAAACCAAGCCGGTCAGCCACAGCATCACGCCGAGCGCGTCCAACCAGCCGAGCGGCGCCGTTGAGTTGATCGCCGCCAGCAGCGGCAATGAAATCACCCAGGCCAATCCCGCCTGCAAGCCGAACACCAGATACACACTCTTTACGGCAAACCCGGGCTCGTTGTTGGCACGAATTTTTTGATAGCGAAAATCTTCGCCTCGTCCAAAATTGCGCCAGCCGATGAAGGTGGCGAGCCTGATCGACCAGAAACCTACAAGCGTAATCACCAACCATGCGCGTGGCCCGGGGGCGACTTGCGCTATCGCGTAAGTGATCGCTGCCAGCAGAAACATCAGCGACCACATGATGTCCACGATGCTGACGTTGCGTAGCGGCAAGCTAAGCAGCCAGCCGGCTGCAGCGAAGCCAAGCAGCACCGCGAGCCCATCGAGCCAGAGATTGAAATCAAACATTTCCATGCGCCTCCTGCGAAACCTGCGCCGACTCTTTCGACAAGATGGGTTCGATCCCATTCAGACGCGTCGCGAGATACGCGAGCAGCGGCAATAGCGCAGCCCAGCCTAGCGCCTGCACGCCGAGCGCCAGCACCGCATCGGACATTTCGACCCCGCCAAGTCGCTCGCCGGCGAGATAGGACAAGGGACCGCCGACAAGACCGACGAGTGCAGCCAACCACGGTCGACCCTTGAGCCACGAGAGCGAGAGGTTGAGCGAGGTGGCAAACACCGCCCACATGGCTACAATCCAGTGAGGTGCGAAGCCGGGAAGGAAGTTTCCAGTTGGGTAACTGAACAGACCGATTGTCACCAGCAGGCTGTCCCAGCCGAGGCCAATGACGGCGACGACGGCTACCAACCACGCTTCCGCAGAGGGTTGCTGCGCAAGATGCAGGTGTAGTCCGATAACGGCGCCAGCAACCAACACGCCGGCTAAGGCGTAGTCGTTCGCGCCGCCGAGTACGCAGGCGAACCACGCAATCTCGAGGACGATGAAGTTGAGAACGGCATGTAGTCCGAATTTCATCTGCGGCATTCCTCGCTCCAACGACTGACCAGTCATGGAGCGACAGCCTGCCAACCGTGGCGTGAAGTCCGCGTGAAGGCGTCGTCAAGAAGGCGTCAAAGGCGCAGTCTCACCAAGTACGCCACCATCAGGCTCCCGCATGACATTCGGGGTAAGTCATCAGACCGCTCGTGCACCCGAACGACCGCTCGTAACCCATCGATATCGCTGATCGTCGAGATCCTACGAGCGGGTCGCAGTGAACCCCACGCTGCCGTCCCATGATGCTTGCTGAGACGGCCAATGTTCGGCGGATTCTGCTCATCCGACCCAATCACAGGCTAGGCAATAACGTGTTGATGACACCGTTGCTGACGGAAATCGAGGCCCTGTTCCCGCAGGCACGGATCGACGTACTCACCGGCGGCCGTGCATCGCATGACCTCTACGCCGGATTCCCGCAAATTGCCTCCGTTCATGCATTCCCGGCGTGGAGCTATATCCACCCGGGGAAAATACTCACAATCATTCGACGCATACGTCAGGAATCCTACGATTTAGCCATCGATCCCATCCCGCGGTCGCGCAGCGCACGTCTGTTACTCGGTTTAGTGAACGCGCAGTACAAGCTTGGTTATCGCTGGGGCCGTCGTTGGCGTGACGCCCCACTCACTCATATGGCCAATACGCACACCGCACCCAAGCATTTAGGGCAGATGCCGGTTCATCTTGTTCGCTCGTTGTGTGGCAATGCCTCCATGCGAACGCCGACACTCGACCTGCGTTTGAGCGAAGCAGAGAAATCGATGGGGAAACGATTACTTCATCGGGCGCTGGGTGAGATCTCGCGGCTCTCGCAGCCCGGTCTGCGCGTATTGCGTATCGGTGTTTATGGTTCGGCGACAGGTAAGAAGCAATACTCGCCACGATGGTGGTCGGCCTTCCTTGATGACTTGCAACGAGGGCTTGAGGCGACGCCGCATGAGCTGATCGAGCTCTTGCCGCACGATGGCAGGTCAACCTTCGCGGGGTGCATGCCGAGTCTACTGTCGAATCGGTTACGGGAGCTTGGAGCCGTGTTATCCGCGCTCGATGTCTTCATCACGGCTGACTGTGGCGTCATGCACCTATCGAGCGCTGCCGGGACGCAGACGATCGGGCTATTTAAGGTTACCGATGCGGCACGTTACGGTCCTTACGGCCATGGAAGCGCATCGATTTATGCGGAAGATAAGGCTCCACAGGATGCAGCCCGCGCGGTGGTCGATCATATTCGTCGGGTTTTGCCGAGGGAGTCGCAAGCCCCACTCGTGCAGTTAAGCGGCCGCTCGTAGCGTATCGAGCATCGCCTGTCGCCGCGAGCCTACGAGCGGCGCTGGGTGCGCTCCTAGCATGACATCCAGACCGCTTTTCCGGCGCACTGTCCGCCGCACTCCTTAACCACGAAGGTACGATCATAATGAGCGACAAGAGCCCCTTTGCCCTGGCGATGCTGACGGTGGTGTCGCTGTTGTTAACCAGTCCCGCGCGTGCCGAAGCACCGACTGGACAGTCGCTCGTGCCGCTGCCGTCCATCCTCGACTTCACGCAGGGGCAGGGTTTCGGTGTTGCACTCGGAGCGGGCGTTGAATACGAAAGCGCCTACGATGGTGCAGACGAAACCGAGCTCGCGGTCGAGCCAGCGGGCGCGGTTCACTACCGCAACGGTAATCACCTCTTTTTCTGGGAGGGTTACGAGCTCGGATGGCGAGGTCGACTTGCCGATGTATGGCTGATACAGGCTGGCGTGCGCAACGAAGGCGGTCTCGAGCCGGACGATTCGGAAGATGGCAATCTCAGGGGCATCAAACCACGCGACTCGCACGTAGTCGGCTTTCTCGAAGTCCGCAGGGGTATCGGCAG
Organism: Steroidobacteraceae bacterium; assembly: GCA_044351225.1. Taxonomy (GTDB): domain Bacteria; phylum Pseudomonadota; class Gammaproteobacteria; order Steroidobacterales; family Steroidobacteraceae; genus UBA964. Next base: position 4,683 of record JBILGD010000023.1, on the reverse strand, counting down.
CGACTGGCGCAATTGGGTCGGCGCACGGCTGATGGGCGGACCAAGTGACTTCGGGGTGCTGGGTGTACTTGCAGCGGGACGCCGCTTCGGACAGCAACTCGACGGTACCGGCACGGAGATCTACGGGTTCTTCACCTTCGGCACCGACAAGTTCATCAACAAAGATTTCGGCGTGACTGCGGCAGACGCCGTGAGCTCCGGGCTGCGACAGACAACCCTGAGCGGTGGATATCGCTCAACGGGTATTCAACTCGTGCACCGCCGCGACCTCACGCGCAAGCTGCACGCCATCGCGCAGGCAGGCGTCGAACTCTACTCGAGCGACATCGGTGACAGCCCAATCGCCCGCAAAGACTACGAGTTCGAGGTGTCGCTGGCGCTCGTCTGGAAGTTCGGTCGCTAGCCTCAGCCTGATTATCTTCGACGCGCCACGGATCCACGCTCCACCAGCGACATGTCGAACACGATCTTCCGACGAGGCTCTCCCTGATCACGGGATTTTCGAAGTACGGCCTCAACGGCTTCGGCTGCCATGTCGCCGACAGGAATTTCGACGGTGGTCAGGGGTGGCTGACTGATTTGGGCCCACGGGATATCGTCGAAACCAATGACCGAGAGTTTTTCCGGAACCACGATACCGATCGAGCGCGCGTACTGCATCACGCCAAGAGCGATGAGATCTGCGCCAACGAACACCGCCGTTGCCTCGCGGGACTTGATTGCATCCTTCACTTTGGGCTCGAGGTCGATCGAGAACCCATTGGTAACCTGAAAGGCCAGGTCGGCATGCTGCCTGATGTAACCCGAGGCAGCATTGCAACGCTCGCGCATGCTGAGGATATCAGTGGGTCCAGAGATGACGCCGATCGACCGGTGGCCTGCATTGACCAGATACTCGGCGGCGAGACGGCCACCCGCCGCGTAGTCGGCCTGAATCGACTCGATGCCCGACAGCGTGCGATCGATCACGACCGTAGGCACATCCTCGATCAGTGACCCGGCGGTGTTCTTGTCGCCGATGGGAAACCAGACGATGCCATCAACACCATGCTCGACCAGCAGCCGCAAGGATTGCGTCTCGAGTTCCTCGCTGCCCTCGGTGTCGGTGACGAACACGCTGTACCCATAGCTTCTGGCAGTTTGAATCACTGACTGCGCAAGCGCGGGAAAGAACGGATTGTTCAGGTCAGGCAAAACGAGACCCAGGGCGCGCGTGCTGCCGGTACGCATCGCGCGAGCGTTAAGGTTCTGTCGGTAACCGAGCTTGCTGGCGGTTCGCAGCACATGCTCCCGTGTGGCCTCGCCCAATGATCCGGTTCCGTTGACGGCATACGAGGCACTGGCAAGCGAGACCCCTGCCGCGCGCGCGACCTCTTTCAGAGTTGGACGCTTGATGGCCGTGCGGATGGATTTCTTTTTGGCTGGAAACTTGCGGGTGCCCGGACTCATGCACTGCTCTCGTGTTCGAGTCACGATGGTGCGATGCTGACGCTGCGAAATGCAACAACACTAATCAGGTTGACAGAGTGAAACGTTTCAGTAATCGTCGCAAGGCTTTTCCTGACGGGGGACAGAGACTGCGATGAATGAGATTGCCCGCGCGCTGCTCGGCATCGCCGTCTTCGTCGCCATCGCCTGGGCGGTCGCCGAGAATCGCCGCCAATTCCCGATCAAACCCATGGCCATCGGTTTTGCGAGTCAGGTGCTACTGGCCGTCCTGCTCACGCAGGTACCGATGATCACCGCCGCGCTCGGTAGCCTCGCCTATGGCGTCGACAAACTGCAGTCCGCGTCACAGGCGGGGGCTGGCTTCGTATTTGGCTATCTCGGTGGCGGTACGCAACCCTTCGTCGCCGCAGAGGGCGGCTCCTCGACACTGATTTTCGCGTTTCAAGCGCTGCCTGCAGTGCTGCTGGTGAGCGCGCTTTGCGCCTTGCTTTGGCACTGGAAGGTCTTGCGCTGGTTCGTCGCCGTTGCCGCCAAGGTATTCGGGCGACTTTTCGGGGTCAGCGGTCCGGTCGGTGTGGCGACCTCCGCCTGTATTTTCCTTGGCATGATTGAGTCGCCGCTGCTCATCAAACCGGTGCTCGCAAGGCTCAGTCGCGGCGAGATCTTCATCATCATGGTCGATGGGATGTCGGTGATCGCCGGCTCGATGATGATCCTGCTAGGCGCGATGCTCGCGCCGAAGATGCCGGATGCGTTCACTCACCTGCTGACTGCGTCGCTCATCAGCACACCGATGGCCATTGGCTTCGCGCGCGCAATCGTGCCCACTGCCGATGCTCAGCAGCACGAGCCGATCTCGCTCGAGAATCCTTACCGCAGCAGCCTCGATGCGATCTCGCACGGTACGATGGTGGCACTCAAGATGGCGGCGGGTATCGCAGCATTTTTGATCGTCTTCGTTGGCTTGATTGCGCTGCTCGATTCACTGCTCGGGTTGATTCCGCACACAGGCGATCCCTACACACTGAACGCCCTGCTCGGCGTGGCCTTCGCACCGATTGCCTGGTTGATGGGTGTGCCAATGTCCGACCTGCAGGCAGTTGGCGCATTGCTCGGCACGAAAGTCGCCGTCAACGAGGTCGTCGCCTACGGACAACTCATAGCGCTGGAACCGGGCGCGATCTCCGACAAGGGAATGTTGATTGCAACTTATGCGCTCTGCAGTTTCGGCAATGTGGGCAGCGTTGCGATCCTGATCGGTGCACTCTCGGCCATGGCGCCCGAAAAATCAGATGAAGTTGTCGAGCTCGGCTTCAAGGCGCTGCTCGCGGCCACCCTCACGACTTTTCTGACCGGCACGGTCATCGGCATCCTCACGAGTCTCTGACCTTCACGATATGACGTTCATACCACCGAATTTCATTGCCTTCACGGGCGTAGACCGAGTGCAGCTTCGCGCCGACATGGAGCGACTCTCAAGGCGCTATCCCATAGAGTGGGGAATTCTCATCGACGAACAACCACGACAATCAGCGTTGTTTCCCCCACTTGATGTCGTACGCGCTCTGCTAGAAGGCCAACAATTACGCTGGGCTGCCCATGTCTGTGGGGCACTCGCCGAACGCATCGCGTCTGGCGAGGCGCAATCACCTGGCGATTTTCTCAAAGATTTCTCTAGATTGCAGATCAATCATGGTTTCTCGGGCAGCACGGCGCAACAAGCTCGGCATTGCAACCGATACGCAAGCCTCACGGGCGCAAGAGCCGTGTTGCAGTGTCAGGGCGAGTTCCCGTCGGACCCGCAGGTCGATTGGCTCTACGATGTATCTTTCGGTCGCGGCAGTCGACCGACAAGCTGGCCGGCTTTGCCCCGCAACGGCGCTTTTTGTGGCTATTCGGGCGGCATAAATGCCGAGAACGTTCGCGAAATTCTGACCGCGATCGCCGCGACACCCGGATCATCCTACTGGATCGATATGGAGTCGGGCGTGCGCACCGATGGCATGCTGGATCTCGGCAAGTGCGAGGCCGTTTGTCGTGCCGTCTTCGACTGAACACGGACCGCCGAGCACTCAGCACCTCATCATCGATACCGATCCAGGAATCGATGATGCGATGGCACTCTGCTTTTTGCGTGCCTCGCCCGGCATTGCGATCGATCGGCTGACGACGGTATTCGGCAACGCCGACATCGAGTTGACGACCGCCAATGCGGCGCTGCTCTGCCGACAATTTGCCATCGCCGCGCCGATACACCGCGGGGCCGCAGCGCCGCTGGTTCGGGCGCGTAGCGCGAGCCCCGTGCATGTGCACGGTCATGACGGTCTTGGCGACAGTGGCCTCGATCGTTCGGGCGCTATACACGTCGCTCAGACAGCAGCCGCCGCAGCGATCGTCGATGGCATCAACGCGGCACCCGGTAAAATCCGTCTGCTTGCGCTCGGCCCGCTGACCAATCTCGCCAATGCACTAGCGCTCGATCCGTCGATCGCCGACAAGGTCCTTGATGTGGTGGTCATGGGCGGTGCGTTCGGCTGGCACGGACGGCGAGGCAATGTGACGCCCTTCGCAGAGGCCAATATTTGGAACGATCCTCACGCCGCTCAACGCGTTCTCGACGCAGCTTGGCGAGTCACCATGGTGGGGCTCGATGTCACCTCGCGCTGCGTGCTCGCGAGCACCGAGGCGACGCGTCTGGCAGCAACGGGCAGCGAGCATGCCCGCTTCCTGTTCGATATCTCCCGAGGGTACGAGGCGCTCTATCGCGAGAACGACAGACTCGAGGGCTGTTGTCTGCATGATGTCGCCGCGGCAATATTCCTCCTCGCACCGGAACTCTTTACCCTGCGCTGCGGACGCATCTCGGTCATCACGGAAGGCGAGCGCATGGGGATGACGGCGCAGGACGATACTGATTTCACCCGACATCGAACTTGCCTCACCGTGGCGGCAGATCGGTTGCTGAAACTGTATGGCGATGCGCTAGTGCAGGGAAACATCGCTGCTTCATGACTTCGGGCTTGCTTCAAAAGGCGTTGTTGGCTGCGCTCTTCGGCTCCATGCTCAGCGCCACGACGAGCGCGAAAAGCACTTGCAACAGCATCTTGACGCCCTATCCCGGCGTCACAATTCCCGCCGAGACACGGATCGCTGGCCGGCGTTTCGGCGGTATTTCGGGGGTCGACTTTGATCCGATAGAGCGGCGTGTCGTATATGTAAGCGATGAGCGTGTCG
>JBILGD010000169.1:0-3383 GCA_044351225.1 Steroidobacteraceae bacterium | reverse complement strand
TGTCAGCCTGCGGTAATAGGCGCGCATCAGATCGTCGCGCTCGTCGAGCGGAATGGGTTTGACGAATTCTTCGTAAAGATCGGGGTAGAGCGCGCCTGTGCCGTCTGGAGTGGCGTAGAACCAGCGAAACTCCCAGGGGCGCACCAGAAAGATGCCGCGCAGGACGAGCTCGGTCACCCGCTCTGGATGCGCCTGTGCGTAGGCGAGTGCCAGCGTCGAGCCCCAGGATCCGCCGAATACCTGCCAGCGGTCGATGCCCAGGAATTCGCGCAATTGTTCGAGATCTGCCACCAGGTGCCAGGTGGTATTGTCGACCAAGCTCGCGTGCGGTCGGCTCTGGCCGCAGCCACGCTGATCGAACAGCACGATGCGATAGCGCTGCGGATCGAAGAAACGCCGCATGCGCGCATCCGTGCCGCCGCCTGGGCCGCCGTGCAGGAACACCACGGGTTTACCTGCGGGGTTGCCGCTCTCTTCCCAATAGATCTCGTGCAGATCCGAGACGCGTAACCAGCCATGGCGGCGCGCTTCGATTGGCGGATAGAGTGTGCGTAGCATATTGCCTCAGCGACAGATCTCAACGACAGATCATGGGGCCGAGTGGCGCGCCCCCCACGAGATGCACGTGCAGGTGATAAACCTCCTGTCCGCCGTGCGCGTTGCAGTTGATGATCAGCCGATAACCGTTTTCGGCGATGCCTTCGCGACGGGCGAGATCACGCGCCACGGTGAACATGTGGCCAACCAGTGCTTCGTCGGTGTCGGCGATGTCGTTCGCCGTTGGGATCGGCTTGTTGGGTACGATCAGGATGTGTGTGGGTGCACGCGGGTGAATATCGCGAAAGGCCGTGACGCGATCATCTTGATGGACGATATCGCCCTTAATCTCGCGCGCGATGATTTTTTCGAAGAGCGTGGGCATCGGTGCGTTGCTCCTGACCCGATACGCCGGGCTCAATATTTGTAGACTTCGACCTTGCTGCCATCGAGCTGATAGGCTGAGGCGCCGAGCCGCGTGGTCTTATTCGACGTTTTCATCCTGCCGGTGATCCAGTACGCCTCATAGATCGAGTCGAGGGCGATGCCCTTGTTCATGCGCACGTAGACGATTTGGTTGGGCGGCGGCGGCGGTACGTGAATGCAGGCACCGAAGTAGGGCACGAGGAAGAACTCGTCGACCAGGCCATCCTTGCCGACATCGAGCGGCACGATGAACCCGGGGATCTTGATGCTCGTGCCATCGAGCGCCTTGTTCACGGAGAAATCCATGACCTGCTGCGCCGCAAGACCACCCTCACCGAGATAGTCGTGTGCGGCCGGCGGCGGTCCCGCCATGAAACGGGAGCGCGCATCGGGAGGAATGAGTTCATCCCAGTCGATTTCGCGCGCCGCACCAGCGGGCGTGGCGGGTTTCGCGGGTGCCGCCGGCACAGGTGTGCCGACTTTTGGTGGCGTGATGCCCTGAGCCGTGGCGGCCGTGACGCTGAGCAGCGCCGCGAGTGCAGTCGAGAGCAGAAGCTTTTTGATGATCATGTAGTCAAACCCGAATCGTGAGGCCGTCACTCAGCGTGTTGCGGTAGGCGCGCCACGCAGGCAGCGCGCCCATGAGCAGCGCCGCACCGATGATCGCACCGAGTATGGCGAGATCGTAGCCGGTCAGACCGCCCGGATCGAGGAAGATTCCGAAGCGTCGCTCGAGCAGCGGCTGCGCGGCGAGGATCAGCCCGTAGCATAGCGCGACGCCCGCGGCGACGCCGGCGCTCGCCAGCATGCCCGCCTCGGCGATCAGCAGGGTGAAGACATGCCGTGGTCGCGCGCCGACCGAGCGCAGGATGGCCATCTCGCGACGACGCTCGTTGAGACTTGTGAGGATCGCCGTGAGCATGCCGAGCAAACCGGCAAGTACCACGAAGGCGGCGACGATCATGAGTGCGGTATCGGCGATGCCGACGAGATTCCACAATTGGCTGAGTGCTACGCCAGGGATGATGGCGAGCAGCGGCTCCTGACGATAATCATTGATCGCACGCTGCATGGTGAAGGTCATGACCTTCGAGTCCATGCCCACCATGAAGGCAGTGATGGACTCCGGCGTGAGATCGAGTTGTCGCGCCTCTTCGGCGCTGACCCGTCCGCCGGGCAGGGCTTGCATGCCGCTCTGCCAGTCGACATGAATCGCCGTGATCGCCTGGAGACCGACGTGTACCGTGCGGTCAATCGGTGTGCCGGTTCGTGCGAGCACACCCACTACCGTGAACGGTTTGTCCTCGTGCTGGGCAAAGCTCACGTTGCCGAGGCCATGGGCGATGACGATCTTGGAGCCGACCGCATAGCCGAGTTGGCGCGCGACATCGGCACCGATCACCGCGTCGTAGAGATCCTCGAAGGGCTTGCCGGTAGCGAAGGTGATCTCTCGATCACCCGCAAAGCGATAATGCCGGAAGTAATCGAGCGTCGTGCCCATGACGCGAAAACCCCGATGCGAATCGCCCAAAGAAATCGGGATGGTCCAAGCCACATCCGGATGACGAGCGATTTTCTGGTAGCTGTCCCAGCTGACGTTGGCTGTGGCGTCGCCGACGCGAAACACGGAATAGAGCAGTAGATTCAGCTGCCCGGAGCGCGCACCCACGATCAGATCGACGCCGGAGACCGTGTTGGCGAACCCCTCGCGGGCCGCAGTACGCATTTTTTCGACGCCTAGCAGCAAGGCCACGCTTACCGCGATGGCGCTAATGGTGAGCAAGGCCGTGGTCCGGCGGTTGCGCAGCGAGCGCAGTGCGAGTTGCAGGGTCTTCATGCGTGGCTCTCCCGACTGCTCATGCCGCTTGCGCGATTGATATCGGCGAGCGAGACCACGCGATCAAAGAGAGGGCTGAGTGAGGTGTCGTGACTGACGAACAGCAGGGCGGCGCCTTGAGTGCGGCATTCGGCCATCAAGAGTTGCAGGAAGTCTTCACGCGCGTCGTGATCGAGCGCGGAGGTGGGCTCATCGGCCACGATGATGCCGGGGCGACCGAGCAGTGCCCGCGCCGCCGCGACACGCTGCTGCTGTCCGATCGAGAGCTCGGTGACCGGACGCTGCAGATACTCGGGATCGCCGAGACCGAGCGCTGCCAGCAGGCGCTGCGCCTCCGCGGCGAGATCACCGTTCGGGATGCGCGCGGTGCGGGCCGGGGAAAACTGCGCGGGCAGCAGCACGTTCTCCAGTACGCCGAGGTAGGGGATCAGATTGAACATCTGGAAGATGAAACCTAGATGATCACCGCGAAAGCGATCACGCCCCGAGGCCGAGAGCGCCGTGACATCGGTCCCGAGCAGCAGGATCCGCCCTCTTGCCGGGGTGAGCACACCGCCCACGAGACCAAGCAGCGTGCTCTTGC
>JBILGD010000168.1:0-3384 GCA_044351225.1 Steroidobacteraceae bacterium | reverse complement strand
CGAAGGCGCTGATCAGATCCGGGTGGCTCGCGATGTAGTTCAGCGGGTTGAAGGTGGTTTTCCGTCCTTCCTTGAACCCCCACTGGATGTAGTGGGTGACGGCCTTGATCTCATCGATGCCAAAAGCCGCGATCAGATCCGGATGGCTCGCCGTGTAATTGAGCGGCTCGAAGGTGATCTTGCGCCCTTCCTTGATCCCCCAGGTCTCGTAGTGGCTGCGGCCCTTCGACGCGTCCGGCCCAAAGGCCGCTATCAGGTCAGGTTGGCTTGCGATGTAGCGCAGCGCGTCGAGATCAGACAGAGGGGTCGTTTGTGCCCTCGCCGAGGCAGCGCCAAGCAACAGCAGCCCCAACAGCAGCATCCTGAAGACTTTGATTGCTTTTGTACTCATCGCCACTCCCTGCCTAAAGATAGGCTAGCGTGAGCACCAAGACGGCGCAACCAATTACCAATAGAGAGACCGAATCATGTCCTGGGTCAAACTAATCCAATCAAATCATGCTGTCTGAGGTTTTCCAAAAATGTCTGGCCTGTAAGCTCGATCGCTGGGCGCGCCATCTGCACAACGCTAAACCCGGCGCCTCCTTGAAGCCCTGTAGTCTCGATTGAGTCGATTCAGGTCGAAGCCCTTCGGATCGAACACGCCGCCGATCCACCGCACCATGTCTACGTGCTGCTCATGCGTCCGATCCGCGAGAGCCTCGAGGAACTCCGCATAGCCCCGCGGCCCGCCCACATCCTCGGGCGGACAGGCATTCTCTCCCGCGATACACACCGGCAGCGTCAGATCCGCGTCCTTCCATGTCGGCGACAGAGACCCGGCGCTCATCGCGAAAGTCGGTGACGTCGGAATCAATGCCGACTTCCTCGATCCACCAGTCGGGCGCGACCACGCTCTCGCCGACTTTGAACTCGTGCGCGTGCGAGTTCGTCCACCCCATGACCCATTGCAGGTAGCCGTGCAGGCTCGCAAGGGTCCACTGATTCGACACGAGCACACGCCGCCATACGAGCGGGACCACATCGAGCAGTTCAATGCGCAGAGCGATGGGTCGTGAACGTTGGAGTGTTGGCATTGAGGTTTGCCGGATTGGGAAGCCGTGATTACGAACAATGATGACAGTCTGGCAAGTAAAACACGCGTCTTATCGCCCCGAGGCGATGGAGCGCCTCGGAAATGCGTTCGTTGGTCATCACGTCGCCGGATAGAGCTTCGGGAACCAGCTCTCGACAACGTCGATGGGGAAGCCCAGTCGTAATGGCGCCTTGTGCGAGGCCGAGACGAGCAAACGCTTCTCGATCAGCGCGGAAATCACTCGGCGCGCAGTGCGCTCGCTCATGTCGATCAACTGAGGGATGCGACCACGCTCCAGCTCGCCCGTAAGCAAAGCTTCGCGCAACACCGCAAAACTTCGCTTGGGCAGACGCTCCGCGCTTTCCTCATCGCGCACGTATAGCGCCATGCGACGCTGAAGCGCGGAAGGATCGAGCAAATCGCGCATGTAGCGGATCTGATCGAGACAGCTAAAAACAGTAGGTTGTTAACTACCCGGTATATAGCTTTGACCGCATGATTCTTGAGTCAACCTGCAGGCGCTTTCTCCGGCGCCGCCGAAGCGGGTTTTTCACTGAACGCCCGGCAGGGCTCGCCGTCTGCGAGCAATACTTCGACGCAAGGCAGGTTGCGACTTTTGAAGCCCATCGCGTTGCAGGCATAAGGGAAGCTCGGTTCCCAGGTCACGCGCAGATGGCGACAGGACCAGCAATTGGGCGGTTGCGATGCGTTCACGGTACAGCGGTCCTCGCAGTCGTCCTCTTTCAAACCATGAAAATATTGGGCGGCACATCGTGAATGGGTACCGCGCCATCCTCGCCGATCAGCACCAAGTCTTCGAGATGACAGGTGCCGCCCATGCCGGTATCGAGAATCGGGCAATCGACGCTCAGCACCATGTTCTTCTCGAGCATCAAGCCCTCGACCGTGCGCCCCTCGGCGACACTCGGCTGCGGATGGTCGGAGTGAAACAGTCCCACGCTATGTGGCGTGAAGTTGACCGTGAAGTCCGCGCCCTGCTTTTTCATTGACTCGCGACCAATGCGTTGCACATCAACGAAACGCATGCCGGCACGCAGCTGGCTGCGAATTTCCTGCCATGCATTGAAAATAGCCGTGGTCCCGCGTCGCATCAGTGGATGCGGCTCACCGACAAAGATGGTGCGCGCAAAATCGCCGTGGTACTGCATGAAACTGCTGACGCAGTCGATGCTGAACGCCATGCCATCGCGCAGCGGCACATCGGCGATCTCGGATGACGAACCGTCGATGACAATGAACACCGGACGATTGCCGCGCATCGCCGCCTCGCCGAAAAAACGATTGCGCAACACCCCGGTCGAGCCGGCCGAACGCACCGACTGAGCGGCAGCTACTGCCGCATCAACGTTGTTCTGTGCGGCGATCCGCATCAGACGCAGTTCGGGTGTGGTCTTGGCAAAGCGAATACGGCGCAGATGATCCTCCGCAGCGACGATAGACCCGCCGAAACCCCGCGCCTGCAGCAAACGCTCGACGACCGGATCATCGATGGCGAGCCGCGCACGCTCGAGACCGAGATGACGCAGGGCCTTGGCGAGAGCGCGATCCGCAGTGGCCGAAGGCGGTTCGGCAGCCGCAGAGACCGCACGCCGTCGTTTCTCGCGCTCGGTGATCAGGCGCTCATCGAGGACGCGGTGCAGTCGCGTCGCTGCGGCAGCCGGTTCGGCGATGGACGCATCCACCGGTGCGGTATACGGAAACACCAACCGATTTGGCAGATCGACATCATCGGCGTAGCGGTAGTAGTGCAAGAACCCGGTCATCACCAAAGACACCGGTCGCTTCGGATCACGCGGATAGATCACGAACACCGAATGCCGAAAACCCATGCGATCGAGATTCGGCCAATGATTGCCGAGGTAGAAGACATTCGCCGGTTGGGTGACCACGAAGGCATCGATCTTTTCCTCGGTCATCACCGCGAACGCCCGCTCCGCATGAACCAGCGGCTCGGTGCGCAGAAAGCCAAGATCGGGACGTGGTGGCGGGTTGGCGACGCCTGGCGTGGTCATGGCCCCGGTTGTGGCCGCGGCCGCCGTCGCGGACTCGAGGCCGCCGGTCATCACTGCGGCAGCACTACCGCCTACTGCCGTCATCAACGTTCTGCGATCGATCATCGAAACTCTCCCTGCGAGGTAGTCGGATCTTGCGCCGCAACCCGCCGGTGCCTCAAGACATCCACTGCGGTCACGAGCAAGCAATCATGGCAAGCTCGTCGCCCATGCGCCAACCACCTCTCGCAAGACACCACTCAGGGACCATCCAGTATCGCGGCCCGGACGGCGAGA
>JBILGD010000022.1:0-30551 GCA_044351225.1 Steroidobacteraceae bacterium | reverse complement strand
CGATGGAGCGCACCGCATTGGTCGGGATGGTGTTGAGGTCGGTGGCCGAGGCGCCGCGGCCAATGGTGCCGTTCACATTGACGAGCACCGCGGCATGGCGACGTTTGCCATTCACCAACACTAGGGTCTGATCGGGCGCGAGGCCGCGCAGCGTCGCCGGACGAACTGTATCGGTACCGTCAGCAAGACCCGGGCGCGGGAAGTTGAACGACGGCAAGGCCACCGAGAGCGCCTGATTAATTTCCGTGACGCCGATGTTGGTCAGCGCATCAGCCGGGATGACGTCGACCGGCACCGCCGTGTCGAGGGCCGAGCGGTTGGCGACGCGCGTACCCGTCACGACGACCTGCTCGAGGTCATCGATACTGGCCGAGGACGAAGTGCCTTGAGCGGCCGCCGCTTGGGCAAGCGCCGCTGAAACAAAAACAGCAACCAGTTTGTTGCGCATATACAACTCCTTAGACGGGAGGGCGGGGGATGACCATCGATTAAACCGGAAATGATTTAAAGACTCAATGACGGTCATGTTCTTTTTTCACAACATTCCTTAATGGATCTATATCTGAAGGTAATACCCAAAAAAATGGTTATCTTCCCTCCTCAACTATTTATCAGTCCGCTTTGAATCTGTTGCGGACCTGATCGGTCTAAAGCGTGTTCAGGTCGCGACGGCCCATGGCTATGGAGGGGTACAAATGGGAATGGCGGAACTGCGCGAGTCGCCCGGAGAAGAGGCCATACAGCTGTCGACAGACGGCCAGACCGAACCGCTTGCGCTGCTGGTCGATTCGGACCCTTCGGCCGTCGAATTCATGGCCCGGGCGCTGTCTCAAGCGGGCCTCGGGGTTCTGGTCAGCGACCGCATATCCGGACCCGACGGGGCCTCGGCGCTGCTGCGCTCCAATCCGGCCATCAACGTTGTGGTGCTCGACCCGCAAACGGTGCCTGGCAGGGACAACCTGCAGGACCTGCAATCCTCCGGGTTACGTGACGATGTGCAGGTGATTCTGGTTGCTGAGCCGGTTACGCTCGCCCGCTACACGCAGAGCGCGCAGGCAGAAATCGCGGATTTTCTGCCGAAGCCCGTGGCCCGCCGAACCTTGCTTCGCGCCGTGCTCGAGGCCCAGCGTCGTCACGCCTCGCTGCAGGAGCCGCTACTGCAAGGCGGCCGCCTCGCCCGGCTGGTTGAACGCGCCGTCACCCAGCAACCCCGGCGGGCCCCCGCTCGCGAGCAGTCGCTCGAGGTGCGTACGCTGCAGACGCTGGCCGACATCGATGACTGCCGTGCCACGCTGCTCGAGGGGTTGATCGAACCCGATGCCACCTGGAGCATGCTGAGCGAGCTGCTGCGCGCCAAACTTGCCCGACGTCGCATCTCGGTGACCAGCCTCTGCCTGGCCTCGAAAAACCCCGTCACGACGGCGCTGCGGCGCATCGATCGGCTGCTGGAAGCCGAGTTTGTCACCTGTACCCAGGACCCCAAGGACCGTCGACGCAAGTACATCGAACTCACCGAGCAGGGTGAGCGGCGACTGCAGGAGACCTTGAGTGCGGTAGCCGACCGGTTTCGTGGCGAGGACACAACAATAAGTTGATGTGCCGGGTGGTCCCGGGTGTTTTTCCCGTTTTTCGGTTTAGAATCAGGGCCGAACGATAACCTTCCGCCCGGTCAATCGGCCGCGAGCGGAACCAATTCCACAGAGGGGCATTGTCAATGAAGACACATTCAGCCGTCAGTCTCGCGGTGGCGCTCACGCTGCTCGCGGGCAATGCGGTCGCGCAAGAAGGCGAGGGTCTCGAAGAGATCGTGGTCACGGCCACGAAGCGCGAGCAAACGCTGCAGGACGTCCCTGTCGCGGTGACGGTCACGCCCGTCGAAACGCTCGAGCGCGCGCAAATCCGCACCATCTCCGATCTGCAATCGATCGTGCCGTCGCTGCGCGTCTCGCAGTTGCAGACCTCGACGCAAACCAACTTCATCATCCGCGGCTTCGGCAACGGCGCGAACAACCCCGGCATCGAATCTTCGGTCGGTGTGTTCATCGACGGCGTCTACCGCTCGCGTTCGGCGGGCGCGATCGGCGACTTCGTCGATGTGCAGCGCGTCGAAGTGCTGCGCGGCCCGCAGAGCACGCTCTTCGGCCAGAACGCCTCAGCCGGCGTGATCAGCATCGTCACCCAGAAGCCCTCGCTCGATGAAGTGAGCGGCATGGCTGAACTGACCCTCAGCAACTACAACGGCCGTATCGCCAAGGCCAAGGTCACGGGCCCCGTTGCCGAAAACGTCGGCGTGAGCCTGAGCGGCAGCGTCAATGAGCGCGACGGTTACTTCAAAAATTTGACCGACGGCAGCCTGCTCAACGATCGCGATCGTTGGGATGTGCGCGGCCAGTTGCTCTGGAAAGTCACCGACAACCTCGAAGCGCGCATCATCGGCGACGTCAGCGAGATCGATGAAGTCTGCTGCGGCGTCTCGAACCTCTTCAACGGCCCGACCGGTGGCGCCGTCGCGTTCGCTGGTGGTCGCATCTATCCGGGTGTGGCAAACGCGCCCGGCCTGCCCTTCGATCGCGCGACCTACGTCAACAAGGAACCGCGCAATGCCGTCAAGAACAGCGGCATTTCTTTGAACCTCGAATGGCAGATGACCGACAACGTCACGGTCACCTCCATCACCGCCTCGCGCCAGCAAGAACTCGACTTCGATTACGATTTCGACTTCACGAGCGCGGCGCTCGGCACGGTCAACCGCAACTTCGGCGACATCGGCACTTTCACTCAGGAATTGCGCCTCGCTTATGACGCGGGCGGCAAGGTCCGCGGTCTGCTCGGCGCTTATTACTTTGACGAGCGCGTGGACTACAGCAACCAGATCCTGATCGGCTCGGGCTTCCGTACCTATGCCAGCCTGCTGACCAACCCGACCAATCCGGCTGCGGCGCTCGGGACTTTCCCGGCACTCGAGGCCGCGCTGCGTTTGCCGACCGGCACGCTGTTCGCCGCCAACACCGGCAACACCATCTCGACGATTCAGGACTCGGAAGCCTACACGCTGTTCGGTCAACTCGATTTCGACCTGACCGATCGTCTGACCGTGACCGGCGGCCTCGCCTACACCAACACCCAGAAGGACATCGACTACCGTCAGGTGTCGACCGAAACCTTCTCGGCGCTCAATTTCGTCGATATCGGCTTCGCGCAGATTTTCGGCGCACTGACAGGCGGGCAGGCTCCGACCCCGGCCAACTTCGCGGCCTTTGCGGCGCAAGCGGGCTTGGCAGATGCCGCGAGCGTCCGTCCCTGCGTCCCCGGGCAGCCGTCCTTCCCAGCGGGCCCGCTCTGCAACTCATTGCTCGGTCTCTATCCGCTGCAGTTCCTGCATCCGGTGGTGCCGTTTGCCGACAGGTCGGATGACAGCAAGACCACATTCACGGTGCGTGCGGCCTACGAGTTCAACGACAACGTGAACGCCTACCTCGGCGTCTCGACAGGCTACAAGGCGACATCGTGGAACCTGTCGCGTGACAGCAAGCCGTTTGCCCCCGCTACGGCTGCGCGCTCGCCGCTCGGTGGCGCGCTCAATCCGTACTACCCGCGCTACGGCACTCGTTTCGCGCGCCCCGAAGAGTCGACGGTCGTCGAGCTCGGCGTGAAGGGTCGGTGGACGAACTTTGCCGCGAACGTGGCGGTGTTCGATCAGGAGATCAAGGATTTCCAATCCAACGTCTTCCAAGGCACGGGCTTCGTGCTCGGCAACGCCGGCAAGCAGTCGACCAAGGGCTTCGAGATCGAAACGCAAAGCCGCGTCACCGACGGTCTGCAGCTCGACATCGCCTACACCTACCTCGACCCGAAATACGATGATTTCCCGGGCGGCGAAGCGGTGGTGGTGGCGACCTGCTCGACCGTCACGGCCTCGCGTCCCACCAATCTCACCGGCCAAACGGTCGCCGGTATCGCCGAACACAACCTGTCGGCGGGCGTGACCCAGGGCTTCGAGATTGGCGAGACCAAGGGCTTCATTCGCGCCGATTATCAGTACCAGAGCAATGTCCAGACCGCCGAGAACGTGTGCCCCGGCATTTCTTCTCGTCAGGTCAACACCCTCAACGCGAGTATCGGTTTCTCGCGTGATGGCTGGGACTTCCTCTTCTGGGGTCGCAACCTGAACGATGACGACTATCTGATTCAGGCCTTCCCCTCGGTGGCGCAGACTGGCAGCTTCTCGGGCTACCCGAACGAGCCGCGGACCTACGGCATCACCGTGCGCAAGAACTTCGGCGGCAAATAAGTCCTACTCGGATCCGCCGGTTCTACCCAAGGGCGGTCGTGCGATGCACGGCCGCCCTTTTTTGTGCCTTGGTGCGCGTCTTGAGTTTCACCCTGCCCCCGCCTCAATCCACGCCTCGGAACGTTGCGGAAATACAACGTATTTGGGTTGAGTATTTTTCCGTACGCCTTTATGGTTGGGGGTCTGTCGCTCGCGTGACCGGGCGCACCGATTTTTCAATCAAAATATAGGGAAGGATCACACTCATGACACGCGTCAACCGCGGAGCCCTGATCGGGGCATTCGTTGCGTCGGTGCTTGCGCAAGCCAGCGTGCTTGCCGCACCGCAGTCGGCCTCGTCGGCCCAACAATCTGCCTCCTCAAACGATGCCCTCCTCGAAGAAGTCGTCGTCACCGGTTCGCGCATCAAACGCGACCCCACGACTGCGCCGACACCTCTCATTCAGGTATCGCGCGAGGACGTGGTGAACTCGGGTCTCGCGAGCGTCATCGACGTACTCGCCGACATCCCCGCGCTCTCGGGCTCGATCGTCCCCGAAGACACCACGGGCTCGGGCCTCAATGACGGCGGTCTCTCGCTGCTCAATCTGCGCGACCTCGGTACGGGCCGTACGCTGGTCCTTGTCGACGGCAAGCGCCACGTCGGTTCTGCTGCGGGTTCGTTGTCGGTCGACATCGACACCATTCCGCGTTTGCTCATCGAGCGCGTTGAACTCGTCACCGGCGCAAACTCTGCGCAATACGGCGCCGACGCCGTCTCGGGCGTGGTCAACTTTGTGCTGCGCCGCGACTTCGAAGGCCTCGAGATCGACGCCTCGAACGCCATGATCAACAAGGATGGCCAGACCAACAAGCGCATCTCCATCCTGGGTGGTACGAATCTCTTCGGTGACAGACTGAACGTTTATGGTTCGTTCGAGCACGAAGAAAACGAAGAGGTGCTCGACTCGGATGTTGATTGGCGTGGTGACGCTTGGGGTTTCCTCAGCAACGATTTCGACCCGACCAGCGCGCCGAACGACGGGATCGTGGACAATCGTCTTGTCAGCGGACTTCGTAATGTTTCGCGATCGCGTGGTGGCTCGCTCACACTCGTGAACGACATCCCCGCTGATCCAACCCGAAATATTCCCGCTGGCGTAGGACAGCAATGCACCACCGGGACGACGGGGCAGATCAACCCGCAGTGTATTTTTCCAGAGCCGGGTAAAACCTGGCAGTTCAGCGACTCAGGTGCTGCTCGTCTTGCGAACTTCGGCACTGTGCGCAACGTTGTAGGACGCAGCCGTGTTCTCAACGTCGGCGGGGATGGACTGAACATCAACACCGAGTTCAGCCAGTTCAGCCGTCTACCCGAAGCTTCGGCTGATCGCTTCCAGGGCGGTTTCAACTTCAATTTGACCGACAACCTGCAATTTTTCGGCGAGCTGAAGTACGTTGAAGAAAGCACCTTCGACGAAGCGCAACAGACGTTCTTCGATATCGGCGTTGTCAACCAGCCGGCGAATACGAACACTTCGTTGTTCTCGACCGCCGCGTTCAACGTCGGTCTAGACAATGCCTACCTCGATCCCGTCGTACGTGCCGCGATTCTGGCCAACGTTCGGCCGGTCATTAGTACGGCAGGTGTGCAGACGGGCACCGTGGCCGATCCGCGCGCGCGGCTCAGCATCTTTGGGCCGCCCCGCACGCAGCTCAACGAAAAAGAGCTGTCACGCTACGTGGTTGGATTCCGCGGCAGTTCCGAATCACTCGGGTTTATCAACGACCTGAGCTACGAACTGAGCTACACCTACGGCAAGCTGGAAAATGTCAACTTCGAACGAGCGCTCGACGTCGTTCGCTTCAAGCACTCTGCTGACGCCGTAGTGGACACGACGGGACGTGTGAATGGCCGTCCCGGCGAGATCGTTTGCCGCGTCAGGCTGCTTGCGGCCAACGGTATCGCGGTAATCAACCCACTTACCGGCACGCCGTACGCCGCGACGGATCCGAACGTCGCGGGCTGCGTGCCCTCGCGAGTTTTCGGCGAGAACGGTTACTCGCAGGCGGCGGTTGATTTCTTCGATGCGACCATAGCGGTTCGCGAGAAGAATGAACAGCAGGATGCTCTCGGCTTCATCTCCGGTAATCTTTGGGATCTGTGGGGTGCCGGGCCGATTGGTATCGCGCTGGGCGCCGAGTATCGCGAAGAGAAGACCGATGGTATCGGTCGCTCGCGTGATACGGCGGGTCGCCTGCTGTTCTTGAACACGGGCCCCGACTTCCCGGAAGCCAAGTACGACACCACCGAGTACTTTGGCGAGTTGCGCGTGCCGTTGCTCAAGGACGCGTTCCTCTCCAAATCATTGGAGGTCGGCGCAGCGTTCCGCTCGTCGGACTACTCGACGGTTGGCACCACGGATACCTATAACTTCAACGTCGTGTGGCGCCCGATCGACGACATCACGCTCCGCGGCACACGCGGCAAGTCGGTCCGTATTCCCACACTCGGTGAGAACTTCCGTCCGCCGACGCAAACGTTTGCGAACGGTCTTGTCGACCCCTGTAGTGCGACCGTGATCAACAACCTGTCTGATGCGACCGTCCGCGCCAACCGCCAGAAGAACTGCGTGGCGATCGGCATTCCGGCGGGTACCGTCATCACTTACACGAGCGGTGTGCCTGGTGCCAATGCCGGCAACCCGTTCCTGCTGCCGGAAACCTCGTACACGACCACCGCCTCGATGATCGTGACGCCGCGTTTCCTGCCGAAGGCGACGCTGGTTCTCGATTACTACGAGATCACGATCCAGGATGTGATCGCGTCAGTAACGGCGCAAACCGCGGCGAATCAGTGCGTAAGCAGCGAGAACGTCAATGCTGCGATCTGCTCGACCATCACCCGCACCGGCGCTTCAGGGGTGGGGACGATTCCGCCGTACGGTATCGCCGACTTCATTCAGGGTTCGGTGAACTACGCCAAGTTGTACACCCGCGGTATCGACTACCAGTTGCTCTATCGCACCGACGGCGACTTGTCGTTCCGCATCAGCGGCAACTACCTGTTTGATTACCGGCAGTACCTCGATATCTCCAACCCGGCCTTCTATGACCGGTCTGAGGGCTACACGGGTCTGCCGCGTACCCGCTTCGCGTTCACCACCGACTGGGCGGTGTCCAAGAACTTCAACCTCCGCTGGCAGATGGACTATCAAGCCTCGCAGTACTTGTTGAACGTCAACACGCTGGCCGGTAACGACGATCTCTACGAGAACACCGCGTTCTACGAGACGGGCTCCTTCATCCAGCACGACTTCTCGGCGCAGTACGTACCGATCGAGAATCTCGTGTTGCGCGGCGGCGTGGTCAACGCCTTCGATAAGAAGCCTGCCAAGTGGCTCGGTAACACGTCGTCGGATAACTTCGACCTCTTCGGTCGTCGTTACTTCCTCGGCGTCAACTACAACTTCTAAGTTCGAAGGCCCCGCAAGAGGCCAGATCAGAGGGCCCGGTCGCAAGACCGGGCCTCTTTTTTTGTGCCGACGTTTGGACCGAAGTTTTAGACTGTAGGGGTCATGACCGAGCCTTTGCCGCAAACCTCCGAATATCACTGCCGTGACGGCAGTCGTCTCGTCTTACGCGACTGGGTCCCCTCGACACAGGGCGCGACCGAGACTCAAAGGCCACTTTTGCTGATTGTTCACGGTCTCGGTGAACACTCGGGTCGCTATGTACGGCTCGCGATGCGACTGAATGCAGCCGGCTACGCCGTGCGGATCTACGACCAGTACGGTCACGGCGAATCGAGCGGCCCCCGCGGCGGCCTCGCGCAAGACCTGCAGCTGGCCGAGCACTTGGGCGAGGTCGCGGCCGCGACACAAGCCTCACACCCCGGGAGGGGTCTCGTCCTGCTTGGCCACAGCCTAGGCGGGCTGGTTGCCGCCTCGGCGATGACGCGCGGCCTCGTGACGCCCTCACTGCTCGTGCTGTCCTCACCGGCTTTGGCCGTGAAGATGGCGGCCTGGCAACGCGCCGCCGTGCAATGGTTGCCGCGACTCGCGCCGAATCTCACGCTCGGTAACGGACTTGACCCGCGAATTCTTTGTCACGACCCGCAGGTGGTGGCGGACTACATCGCGGACCCGCTAGTGCATGATCGCATCTGCGCTCGGCTTGGCGCATTCGTCGCGCTCGAAGGCGAACGGGTGCGCGCAGCGGCGACGGATTGGTCGGTGCCGACCCTGCTGCTCTACGCGGGCAATGACCTCGCGGTCGACCCGTCAGGCAGCCAAGAATTCGCAGCCCGCGCTCCGCGTGATGTGCTGCAGGCGCAGTGCTTCGCGTCGATGTATCACGAGATTTTCAACGAGCCCGACGCCGAGTCCGCCTTCACGGCCCTCGAAACAGCGCTCGCGGCCGTGGCATGAAGAGCGCCCACAGCAGACAGGCGGATACCGCGACGGCGCCACTCAGCGCAGCGATGCGCACGGGTTCGGTCACCGTCGGTTCGCCGGAATAAATGCCGACGGCAGCCCAGACGAACACTGCACAATAAGCTGCGCTGCGCGTCACCGCGCCCATCCAGACGTAGATACCGGTCGCCGCACACACGGTGGCGAGCGCCCACTGATCCATGGTCAGACCGAACGGATACCACTGCAGATCAAAGAACAGCGTCGCCACGTTGATGAGCGTAGCCGAGCTGATCCAGCCGAAATAAATGGCGAACACGCCATCGACACAGAGAAACTCGGTGATCGTCGGCGCGGACAATCTTTGCAGCCGCGTGAAGATGACGATGAGCGTGGCCAGGATCACCAGCATCACCACCACGCTGACCGCAACCAGCCGGTAGTGCCAGACGAAGATCCATGCCGCATTGCCGAGCGCGTTGATGAGATACGGAATCTGTATTTCAGCGATCCGTGCACGCAGGCGCGGTGCGCCGCGCCAGGCCGCGATGCCGAACGTCAGCAGGCCAAGGTAGATGACGGACCAGATGCCGAAGACATAGCCCGGGGGCGTGAAGCCCGTCGGATACAGGTCGGAAAGTTGGCCGGTGTTGAGGCCGTTGATCGGCACGATGTTGGCCGCGGCATTGACCACGAGTACCATGATCGTCGCGAGCAGGGGCAGGAAGGTTCGATCCATATGGCAACCTCAAGACGCGTCCGACCGGGGCGGTGGGCCCCCATCATACTCATACCGCTGCTCTGCCTAGGAGCTTGTTCAACGATGACCCTCGACGGCCGCACCATCGATACCCGTTATCGCAGCGCGAACCACGACAACCGGGTGCGCTACGTCATCATCCATTTCACCCAGCTCGACTTTGCGCGCTCGCTGCAGGTCTTGACCGATAACCAGGGTTCGCGCCTTGTCAGCAGCCATTATTTGGTCGATGTGGACCCGCCCGTCATCTACCGGCTGGTCGATGAGGATCGACGCGCCTGGCACGCAGGTCAGAGCTTTTGGCGCGGTGAGACCCAGCTCAATTCAAGCTCGATCGGCATCGAGATCGTCAATCTCGGCGACGATGCGGCGCCGGGCCGTGAATACATGGATTTCCCTTCGGCGCAGATCGATGCGGTCGTCGATCTCGTGCGCGATATCGCGCGGCGCCACGACATCCCACCGCATCGCATCCTCGGCCACAGCGACATCGCCCCGCAGCGCAAGACCGACCCGGGCCCCAAGTTTCCGTGGCAGAGGCTCGCTGAAGAAGGCCTGATCCCGTGGCCGGATCCGGCGGCCGTGCAGAGCGCGTTGCCGGCTCACGAGGCCGTGCTGCCGGGGGTCGGCTGGTTTCAGCAGCAACTCGATGCCATCGGCTTCGAAGTGCCCCGCCACGGCGAGTTCGATGACGCCACCCGGCGAGTCATCGCCAACTTCCAGATGAAATATCGGCCGGCGCGCTATGACGGCTCGCCAGATGCCGAGACGGCCGCGCTGCTCGAGGTCGCAGGGCGAGCCAACGGTTGGCTGATTCGCGGCGCAGACGGCGCCTGGAAGCCTTATCGGGCGAATTGAGCCGCCCCCCTGCCGCCGCGTAGCGGCGCGGGGGAGCCCCCCCGCGTGGGCGCTTCAGGGAACGGCGTCGAACGACGGCACAACGGTCGGGGTGGTCGTGCCAGTCACCGGCAAGGCGCTGTTGCCAAGTTGTTCCGAGGCGTTGTCACCCCAGGTCCAGGTGGTGCCGTCGGCAGCGATGGCCGCCGCATACGAGAGCCCACCCATCTCGAGTGCGATAGCCTGGCTGACGACGCTGACCGCGGCAAAGCTGTTGCGTGCCGTCGTCCCGCCATCGCCGAGTGAGCCCGCGTCGTTGGCGCCGCTCGCCACCAGCAGCCCATTGCTGCCGAGCACCACGGTGCCGCGCTCGCCCGCGGCCACATCGATCGTGTCGCGACGCAGGGCGGTCGGCACCCCCACATCGCCCGGCGCGCCTGCGCCGAGACCGAGCTGCCCGTCGGCGTTTTCGCCCCAAAGATAGAGCCCGAGCCGACGGCTGATGGCGGCCGATACGCCACCGCCCGCACGAATCCGCGCGATCTGCGTGAGGCCCGTGGCAACCGGCACCCGGCTCGGCTTGAAGCTGCCGTCACCGAGTTGACCGGACGCATTGGCGCCCCAGGCCCAGACGCTGCCGTCGGCGCGCAGCGCGAGCGCGTGACTGTTGCCCGCGGCGATCTGCACGACATCCGTGAGCACGCTCACCTGCACGGGCAGCACCGAAACCTCCCGAGTATTGTTGCCGAGTTGGCCGAGATCGTTCGCACCCCAGGCAAACACGCGCCCATCGTCGAGCAGCGCCAAAGAAAACTGTCGGCCTGCAGCCACGGCGATCGCCGCGCGTGGCAACGTCACCTTGGTGGGCGCCGTACGCGAGAGCGAATCGCCGACACCCAACTGGCCGACGTCATTGAGACCCCAGGCATGGACCTCGCCGTTGTCGAGCAGCACCAGCGCCTGCAGACCGCCCGCCGCCACCTGCCGCGCGGTGCGTCCTGTAGGCAAGGTGACCGTACCGATCGAGTCGCTCGGCACACCGGTCGTACCGTCGCCGCGCTGACCATCGACGTTGTATCCCCAACTGGCCACCGAGCCGTTGCTGCGACGCACCAAGGTGAAGGCGGCCGCGGCAGTGCCCGGCTTGGCGAGCGCTACTTGCGCGACCGCCACGGGCAGTGTCGCGACGGCGCCGCCCACGACCCGCAGCGTCGCGGCATTGCTGCTCACGCTACCCAAAGAATTGGTGACGGTGACCGAGTAACTGGCGTTGTCATCCGCCAGGGCTACCGCCTCGATACGCAGGACACGATTCGTGGCGCCCTCGAGATCGCGGCCGTTGCGACGCCACTGGTAGCGAAGATTGCCGCCGAGCGCCGTGACACCGAGCACCAGAGCATCCCCGGCAACCAGAGTCTGCGAGACAGGCTGTACCGTGACCGACGGCGCCGCGAGCACTGTGAGCGTCACTGCACGACTGCTGATCACGCCACCGGGGTTGCCGACCAGCACCGAAATCAGCGCGCCGTCATCGGCGGCCGCCGTGGCACTCAGCGTGTAGGTTGCCGAAGTCGCACCGCTGATCGGCTGTTCGTCGCGCAGCCATTGGTACTGCAACTGCTCGCCTGTGGCAGCGACCGTGAACGTCGCCGAGGCGCCGACGTTCACCGTCTGCGCCACCGGCTCGGTCGTGATGCTTGGACCCGCCTTGACCGTCAAGGTCGCATCCTTGCTCGTGATTGAGCCCTGCGCGTTGGTGATCTTGACCGAATACTTGGCGCCATCATCGGCCGCCGTGACCGCAGGGGTGATGTAGACGGCCTCGGTGGCACCCGCGATGGCGATGCCGTTACGAAACCATTGGAAGGTGAACGGCGGCTTGCCCGAGGCGCCGAAATCGAACTTGGCGGACTGGCCGACAAAAACCGTCCGATCCTTCGGATCTTCGCTGATGGTCGGCGACTCTGACCCGGCGCTTGAGAGGCAGCCGGCAAGCAACAGCAAGGTGGCGAGGAGCCCCACAAAGAGGGGCAGACGATTCAGGATCGTTGAGCGGTACATCCGCCCGATTCTAGCCGAACTGGGATCTAGCCGAACTGGGGCTTCAGGGCGCCGAGCGCGCCAATCGTGAACAGCAGCACCCAGAGCACGACTAGCGCCCAAGTCGCCTTGACCATGAGGCTGCGGAACTCTTCGTTGTCGGCCGCCGTGGCGCGATCCGCAGCGATCGCCGGTATCGCCGAGCGGTACGCCTCGCGGATGTAATGCCGCACGAAGATGCCGCATACCATGCCGCCCGCGACCAGCAGCACCTTGAGCGCCAACCAATGTGTCGGGTAGGGCCAACCGGTGAAGAGCGACCAAAGAGCACTGCCCGCGAAGAAGGCCAGCAGCACATAACGAATCCACCAGTCCCAACGCGCGAGCATGGCGGCCTCGGGCGCCTTGCGTCGCCAGTGCACGAGCCACATGAACCAGAACCACAGCGCCGAGGCGACCCACAACGCCCACATCGCCACACCCTCGATCGGCACCAAGCCGAGCATCGCGGCGAGTGTGAAACCCAGCGGCACCGACATGATCATCGCATTGCGCACATGCTGGTCAACATCGAGCAGAAAGTCCCAGAGACGCATGCGCTCGACACCCGAGAGCGAGGTGGTACGCGCGATGTAGTGCGTCAACGCGTTGATCACGAGCTCGCTGCCGAGCCAATAGCCCATGACGAGAACATGGGCCCAGAGAATGAGCGAATAGGACATGGCCTGCATGGTCGCTCCGGCGTTGTATGCTGCGCAATAGCGGGAGAAAACCATGGCCGTACACAAAACGTTTTTTGCAGGGGTGCTGTGCCTGCTCGCGCTGGCGATGACGGGGCTTGCTGCCGCGTCGACGCCGCAGCCCACCTTGCTGCGCGCCGCCTTGATCGTCGAGGACGCTGCGCGCTCGATCCGGTTCTACGAGCTGCTCGGCTTTCGCATCGAGCTGGATCAGACGAACCCGCGGCGGCCGGAAGGCAATCACTTTCCCCTGAATGCCGCCTCGACGCAGACCCGACTCGTGATCATGGCGAGCAGCACCGGCGAGGGCGGTCGCATCGGGCTCGTCGAATTCTCGAAGCCCACGCCTGCGGACAATCGCCTCGATGCCGCGCGCACGGGTCGCGGTGATGTCGTGCTCGTCTTTGATGTGGCGGACGCCGAGGCCATTCACCAACAGCTGCAGAGCGCCGCTGTGACTATCCTTGAGCCGCCGCAGGTTTATATCTCAAAGAAAACTGCGGTCGACGGCTCGCCGCTGCGCGGCAAGGTGTTTCACGTGCGCGACCCCGACGGCTATCTCGTCGAACTGCTCGAGGCGCCGAAGCCAGCGCCGAAGCCAGCGCCATGAGCGCCGCGGATCTGCGGCATCACGCCTGATCGAGCGCTGCCCGACGACCCGAACCGGGCGGCATGCAGGTAAAGGTGATCGGCTGTGCCACCGTGGCTAATTCCTTGAGTTGTGCCTCGCTGCGCGTACCGCCGCCACGAAGTGCCCAGTTGCCGTCCGCCTGCAGTAGCGCACTGTGCGGCGAGCCGTTGACGGTGACGCGGGCGATGAGATCGCAGGCACGGCGCGGCGTCACCGTGAGCGCCTGACTGCGCAGCAGCGCGAGTCGGTCTTCGATCGCGCTGCCCGCGCCGGGGCGCCAAGTCACCTGCTGCCCCATCACCGGCAGAAAATCCGCATCGAACGCGAGCACGAAGGCGATGACCTGACGACGCGTAACGTCCGCGGGCGGCGGAAAGATAAAGACCGGGTCACGGAAAAAGTTGTCGAGCGTATCGACTGCGCCATCGTGACTGAAACCGAAACCGCGAATCTGCGCACCGCTCGCGGCCGCGTTGTCGGCGCTGAAGCCGAACATACCCACCTTGGTGTACATGTTGCGCAGCTGCGGAATCTTGAAATTCTCGGTGATGCGGCCGCCCTCAAAGGTCATCAAACCGTTGGTGCCGAACTGCCCGTCGGTCGGCCGCAAGCGATGACAGTTGTCGCAGGAGCCGAGCAACGTCGACGGAAAATTCAGATAGAAGCTGCGTCCCGCCGCCTCCTGATCGGTGAGCGAGTTGTCGAGCGCCCGCACAGGATTAGGTGGCACGGCGAGCTGCATGACGAAATCCGTGAACGATTGCATCTGCGGGGATGTCAGCACGGTCTCGCGTCCGAGCAAGGCCACGAAGGCGCTATTGAATTCTTTGAACGCCGCTTCTTCGAGCGTCTCGGTACTGCCACGCACCACCGCACGCGTCGTGCCCGTTCGATCGCCGCGCCAGTGCATCGGTCCATTACCCTTCATGCCGCGCAGAGTCTGCGTGGTCATCGGCCCCTTTAGCGGATGAAAGCGCGGGGTGGTGCGCGGACTCAGCGGCAGGTAAGCGTTCGGATTGTTCTGCATGCGATCGTCGGGATTGCCGAGATCCCAGGCGAGATGATCGAGATCGCCGAACACATGGCAGCTCGCGCAGGACACCGTACCGTTGGCCGAACTCAGCGTCGCGTCATACAGAAAACGTCGTCCTTCCTTGACCGCTGCGCTCTCGGGCGAAAAGAGGCTCCGTGTCGAGAGCACGGCGCGATTGGCGACATCGACCACACTGACCGCGTGCGCGATCCGCGAATAAACGAAGAGACGCGAACCTGCCGCGTTCAGCGCAAGACCCGCGGGACCCGCGGGAACTTCGATCTGGCGCGACGCATCGGGTGTGTAGTTGCCCGAGATCAGCGAGGCCGTCGGCAGCGCCGCGACCTTGCTCGAGCCGAAAGCCGCGGTGAACAGCGTATCGCCGCTCGCGCTCAGTACTATGGCGGTCGGCTGCGCCAATGAACGAGCTTTCTCGGCGGCCGGAAGACTCGCGCCTTGCGGCAAGGCGAAATCGACATGAGAGTTCAGGTGCACCGCGGCCACGGCGCCCGAAGAGGGCGTGATCACCGAGATGCGGCTCTCGGCAATCCGACCACGCACGCTGCTGTTGCCACGCCGACCCGAGCCTTCGAAGCGGATTTCGTTGAAGGCCTCGGTGTTGCTCACGAACAAGCGACCGTCGGTGCCCACTGCGATGTTGAATAGCGTCGTGCCCACGCCCGCGAAACGCGCCGTGATCGAGGGCGTCGCCGCCATCGCGTCGATCGAAAAGACGTCTTCGTCGGGCAGCGTGAACTTGACCCGATTCGACCAGTCGGTACGCGCCTCGTCGCGCCAGGCGCTGCCGTCCTGACGCACGATCAATCCGGTGGCCGGTGCCTGTACACCCTCGACGCTCGTGCTGATGCCGGGCTTCGGCGTGTTGAGCGCATCGCGATGCAACACCGTGGTGCGATTGCCGGACATGAACGCGGCGGCGTAAACCGTCCGCCCGTCGTTGCTCACCGCGAGCGCGCGCGGTACATCCGCCGGCAGGGTCAGTACGGTCACCGGTTTGCCGTTCAAGGATTCATCGAGTTGTGTCGCATCGAACACCCAGACATCCGCACGGCCCGTGCCGGGCGTCGTCAGCGACGCCGAGGTGAACCCCGGCCGATTTTGCCCCCGGTTTGCGGCAGTGACGAAGGCACGCTCGCGGTTGCTGCCCGCAAACACCACATCGCGAGGTTCGTCGCCGACCTGCAGCGTGCGTAGCACGCGCGGCGTGCCATCGAGACGCACCACGCTCACCGAGTCGGAAAGATGATTCACTACCCAGATTTCATTGGCGTTGCGCTCGGCGACCGCCACCGGCTCGAGACCCACGCTGACGCTGCTGACGAGACGCAGCGCGTCGTTCTCTACGGCATAGATTTCGAGGCAATTCGCCGGCGCGTTGGCGACGAACAATCTTTGACCATCCGCCGAGAGCGCAAGCGGACGCACGGGACCGCTCTCGAACACCGGAACGCTGTTTGGCGCCGCATCGGCCGTCAGCGTGTCGACCGAAGTGCCACATTGCAGCACGGCGCGCTGCAGGACTGCCCCCTGGGTCTGCTCGAGGGGCGGCACATTGGTGGTCGGCGCCGGGGTAGGCGCCGAAGCGCTAGGCGTGCCGGAGACAGCGCCCGAGGATGACCCCCCTCCACCGCCGCATGAAGCGAGCAGCGTCGCCGCCACGAGCAACAGCCACTCCCGCCGCCATCGAACCCGACCCCTCACCATGCCTCCCCCTACACTCTGGGACCTTGGCGCCAAAGCTCCGCTACCTTAATCGAATCATGGGGTTGATCGCGAGCGGTGACGCGGCGCAAGGCCGACCGCTGCGCGGCACGTACGGGCCATCCCCAGCTCGGCAGGGCACTCCAGGGGGGTAGG
This sequence comes from Steroidobacteraceae bacterium, assembly GCA_044351225.1. Lineage (GTDB taxonomy): Bacteria > Pseudomonadota > Gammaproteobacteria > Steroidobacterales > Steroidobacteraceae > UBA964. Next base: position 13,947 of record JBILGD010000022.1, on the reverse strand, counting down.
CAGTTCAATCACGAGACCCTACCCTTGCGCACCGTGAACTCGCGGTTCCTCCGCTGGTCTTTGCAAAGACCCGTGCTGCGGCATCGCCATTCCTTGAGGAGGCTCTCCAACATGATCTTGACCCGCATGCTCGCCCCGCTCGTGGCCCTACTGTCCTGCTTGATGCTGTCGATACCCACGGCTCAGGCGCAGAATTTTTCGCTCGCACCCCTGCCCTATCCCCATGACGCGCTGGCGCCGGTGATCGACGAGCGCACCATGCAAATCCATCACGGCAAGCATCATCAGGCCTATGTGGATAATCTCAACCGGGCGATCGCGGCCTCGCCAGCGCTCGCCGGACAGAGCCTCGAGGCGTTGCTCGCGCAGGTCTCCAAGGCGGGTGATGCCGTCCGCAACAACGGCGGTGGTCATTGGAATCACACGTTCTTTTGGGAATCGATGACACGCCCAGGACAAGGCGGCGCGCCGTCCGCGGCACTACTCGCCGCCATCAATCGCGATTTCGGTTCGCTCGATCAGTTCAAGACCGCCTTCCGTGCCGCCGGGCTCGGTCGCTTCGGCTCGGGCTGGAGTTGGTTGATCGTCACACCCGAGGGCAAGCTCAAGGTGATTTCGACGGCCAATCAAGACAACCCGCTGATGGATGTTGTCGCAGAGCGCGGTACACCGCTGCTCGGCAATGATGTCTGGGAACATGCCTATTACCTGCAGTATCAGAATCGGCGGGCTGACTATCTCGATGCGTGGTGGCAGGTGGTCGATTGGAACGTGGTGTCGCGTCGTCATGCGGCCACGGTGAAATGACCGCGACTGCGGGTCGCGTCCTCTCGATCGACGGCCCGATCATCAGCACCGCCGAGCTCGCCCGCCAACGCGAGCTCTTCGAAACCGTCATCGGCATGCAGTGCATCGCCGAGCGGCAGCTCGATCGTGATGAGGTCGCGGCATTCTTTGGCTGCGAGGCCGACTCGGCGCGACTGCTGCAGCTGGTCACGCCAGGAACCTCGATTGGCGTCTGGCTGGTGCAATTCGAACCCGTCTCGACGATCACCATTCGCGAGGGTGGGGTCGGGGTCGCCTGCAACGCTCTCAAAATGATCGACTTCTTCACGGCAAATCGACCGGAAGCCATTGCGCGCCTGCGTCGACACGGTTTCGAGCTCGTCTCGGAAGGCGCCGCCATCGATCTGCCCGACGGCACGAAATACCTCGAGGCCCATGCCAAGGGCCCCGATGGGGTGATGATCGCCGCCATCGAACCGCTCACCGGACGCGCGGCCGATTTTGTGACCCTCGCCGATCGCACATTTAGCGAAGTGCAGAGCAGCTCAGGGCCCGTGGGCGATTTTGAACCGGTGCGAGACTTCTACGAGCAGGTGCTCGGCGTGCCGATGGGTTTGCAATACGAGTTCGAGAGCGAATCCTTTTCGCGCATGGTGGGTGTGCAGCAGACGCTGCGCATTCGCGCCAACAATTACGGTCGAGTGGTCGAGGACGTGATGCTCGGCATCATCCATTACGGCCTGCCACCCGGCACCTACGAAGATTTACGCGCGCGCGCGCGACCACCGCATCGCGGCATCATCGGGGTGCGTCTGTCGGTGGCAGGACTCGATACCATCCTCGCGCGCTGCACCGACGCCGGAATCGAAATGCCCTGCGCGCCGGTCTCGATGCCGTTCGCGGCTTCGGGCACACTGCGCGCCGCGGCGGTGCGCGCCCCGCACGGCGTATGGCACTGGTTGATCGAATCGGGCTGAGTCTCGCGACTCGCAAGGGAACTGCATGTCAAACCTCAAGACGTTTCTGAAATCGGATACTGGCGCGGGGACCCTGCTGGTGATTGCTGCGGCGATCGCCATGATCCTCGCCAACTCGGCGCTGGCGCCGCTCTACACGGGTACGCTCGAAACACCGGTCAAATTCGGTTTCGGCGAATTCGCGCTGCAGAAACCGCTGCTGCTGTGGATCAACGATGGCCTGATGGCCGTGTTTTTCCTGTTGGTGGGACTCGAGATCAAGCGCGAGCTGCTGAACGGCGAATTATCGGACCGGCGCCGCGCCGCCTTGCCCGTCATGGGCGCGATCGGCGGCATGGTGGGCCCAGCCATCATCTACGCTTGGCTGAATCGTCACAGCCCCGAGACGCTCGCCGGCTGGCCGATCCCCGCCGCAACCGACATCGCCTTCGCACTAGGCGTGCTCTCGCTGGTGCGCAGCCGCGTGGTGCCGGGCTTGCGTGCCTTTCTGCTCGGCCTCGCAATCATCGACGACCTCGGTGCCATCATCCTGATTGCCGTGCTCTTCACGGCCGAGATTTCGAGTCAGGCGCTGACGCTCGCCGGCGTCTGCATCGCCGTGCTCGCACTGTTCAATCGCTTCGGCGTCGCCCGTCTTTGGCCTTACCTGGTCGTCGGCGCATTGCTGTGGCTCTCGGTGTTGAAATCGGGCGTGCACGCCACGCTCGCCGGCGTCGTGATCGGCGCCATGATTCCGCGCGAGGCCATGCCGAAGCTCGAGCATGCACTGCACCCGTGGGTCGCCTTCGGCATCATGCCGATCTTCGCGCTCGCCAACGCGGGCGCTTCACTCGATGGCGTCGGCCTGCACACGTTCACCGAGCCCGTGGCACTAGGCATCATCCTCGGCCTTTTCGTTGGCAAGCAGCTCGGCGTCTTCGCGGCTTGCTGGCTCGCCGTGCGCAGCGGTATCGCGCAACTGCCTGCGGGCAGCAATTGGAGCTCGCTCCATGGCGTCGCCATCATCACCGGAATCGGCTTCACCATGTCGCTGTTCGTCGGCGCTCTAGCCTTCCCAGGCGGTGAACATGACACGGAAGTGCGTCTTGGCGTTCTGGCAGGATCTGCGCTCTCGGCCATCGTCGGCTGTGCCTGGCTGATGCTGGGCAAAAAGCGTTGACCCGTCCACGCATGCATCGCCGGGATTTTTTGACGGCCAGTCTGGCGGGCACCTTGGCCGCATCGGTCGGCTTGTCACCCGAAGTGCAGGCACAGACGCGAGCGAGCTCGGTGCTGCGTCGCATCGTGGCGAGCGAACTGACCTCGCTCGACCCGCAGCGGCCGACCGGGCAAGTCACGGCGGAGATCGCTGCGGAGCTCTTCGCGGGCCTCGCCGTCACCGATGCTGCGGGCCGCATCGTACCGGGTTGTGCGAGTTCATGGTCAACGAGTGCCGATGGCCGCACCTGGACTTTCAAACTGCGCAAAGGTCTCGCCTGGTCCGACGGCAAGCCGCTCGATGCGCGTGATTTCGTCTTCACGCTGCGACGCTATCTCGCACCGGAGACCGGCGCCGCGCAAGCCACCCGCCTCGACTCGATCAGCGGCGCGCGCGACGTACGCTTCGGTCGCAAACCGCTCGAGACGCTCGGCGTGAGCGCCCCGGATCCGCTCACGCTCGTGATCCGACTGGATCACCCGGATGTGGAACTACCGCTCAATCTGGTCGCTGCCTATTGCGTACCCGAACACATCATCAAAGTTCACGGTCGTGAGTGGGCGAAACCGACCTTGATCGTCAGCAACGGCCCCTACCGCATCGAATCGTGGGCCGCCGGTGCGAAAGACGTGAAACTGCTGCGTAATCGCTTCTTTCACGAAGCGGACAAGGTCGCCATCGAACGTATCGAGTGGCTCACGGGCTATGACGATCCGACGCGCCTGCGGCTGTTCAAACTCGGGCAGGCGGATGTCGCCTCGATCGAGGACATGGGCAATCTCGCGATGGCCAAACGCGAACTCGCGGCAACGCTGCGCGCGTCGCCCGAATGCGCACTTGGCGCGATCGGTCTCAATATTTCGCGCAAGCCACTCGATCGTCTGGAAGTACGCCGCGCGCTGACGCTCACCGTCGATCGCGAGGTTCTCGCAGGTAAGGTGCGCGGACTCGGCGAAGCGCCCTGGGATGCCGTGTTGCCGCCCGGCATACCGGGCTACCCGGCGCTGACACGCGCGGAATTCTCGTCTTGGCCGATGGCGCGCCGCCTCGAAACAGCGCGCTCCTTGCTGGCGACTGCCGGCATCCGCGGACCGATCAAACTCGGCGTTGGCTTCCCGACCAGCCCGACCGGACGCAAAGTATTCCTCGCGGTTGCCGCCATGTGGAAACCCATCGGCGTCGAGCTGGAACTGCTGCCGCTCGACGGTCGCGCCTACACCGCCGCCCTGCAGCGCGGTGACTACGATCTCTTCAGTTACAGCGCCTTCGCCGTCGTGCCCTCGGCGGCCAATTTCCTTGATCGTTTCGTCTCCGACTCGGCCGAGAACGTCACCCGCTACCGCAACCCCGAGTTCGACCGTATCGTCGGCGCAGCCGGTCGCGAAGCCACGGTGCAGGGACGATTCGCCGGCTATGTGCAGGCCGAGAAACTGCTGCTGCGCGATGCACCCTTCATCCCGACTTGGGCCGGGGTGTCGAATCGGCTGGTCAGCAAGCGGGTCCGCGGTTGGGTGGATCACCCGGGCCACGCGCATCCATCGCGGTTTCTTTCTTTGGCCTGATCTTTGGCCTGATCTCCCAAGTTCAGACGGGTACACGCCCCGGGTCGTACCCGAATAGCCCGAGACCTTCATCGACGGGCATCTGATGGTGAAAGGCGTCCGGGTTGCTCGCGTGGAAACGCGGTACCTGCAGCGAAGATCGCTCCACCACGAACCGGGCACGACCGACCCGCGCCGCCTCGTAGCGCGCGAGCGCCTGATGCAGATCGAGGGCATCGTGGAACGCGCGACCGAGCAGCACCGCATCCTCGATCGCCATGACCGCGCCCTGTCCAAGATAAGGCAAGAGCGGATGCGCTGCATCGCCCAGCACCGCGACTCGTCCACGCACCCAGCGCATCAGCGGACTGCGCGCGCACAGCGCCCACTTGAAGAGATTTTCGGGCGGTACGGCATCGATGATGCGTGTGACCCACGGATGCCAACCGGCGAACTCGGCTTGCAGTTCCGCCACCTCAGCCGGGATGTTCCAGCCCTCTTCTTCCCAACCGGCACGCTCGGCGAACGCGACGAAGTTGAGCAGCCGCCCACCACTCACGGGATAGCGGTTGATGAGGTGGCCAGGTCCAATGAATATCTGCGAAGGTGGATCGAGCGATTCGATGGGTACGCGCTCGATGGGCACGAGACCGCGCCAGGCGATGTGCCCGGTGAAACGCACTTCCTCGGCACCGAACAAGGTTGAGCGCACTCGCGAGCGCAGGCCATCTGCGCCGATGACGATATCTGCCGAGTGCTGTGCGCCGTTGGCGAACCGAACCGTGACGCCATCGGCATCCTGCTCGAGATCGACGAAGCGATGGTCGGTGACGATAGCGTCGGGATCTTGACCACGCACTGCATCGGCGAGCACGCGATGCAGATCGGCACGATGAATCGTGTAATACCGCTCACCGTAGGTTTCTTCGAGTCGCTCGCCGCGAGTCGCCGTGGCCAGCACCCGTGCGGTTTTGTAGTGGCGAATGAATTGATAATCGGGTGCGTAGGCCAGTACGCGGAATTCGTCGAATACGCCGAGCGCCTTCAGGCCGAGTGCGCCGTTCGGACTGATCGAGAGTCCCGCCCCCACCTCGCCTAACTGCTCGGCCTGCTCGAAGACGCGGACTTTCAAACCAGCGCGCTGCAGGGCCAGTGCCGCAGCCAAGCCGCCGATCCCGGCGCCCACCACCAATCCTTCGGTCGCGTTCATGCGGAAATCTCCGTGCTCAGGCCACGGATATTCCGCCTGAATACGGACTCAACCCATACGTAGAGGACGCAGCGGTCGCCGAGCGCCCTCGAAGCGGTCGCGATAGGCGGGATCGTCGAGACGATCGATGCGCACCAGTGTGCGTGCGCGGGGGGCATGGATGAAGCGCGAGTCGCCCAAGTAGATGCCCACGTGGGAATTCGGCGCGCCACGGGTATTGAAGAACACAAGGTCACCGGGACGCAGATCTTCGATGCTGACCGACTCGCCGATCGTGGCCAGCTGGCGCGAGGTGCGCGGCAGGATGATACCGAGCGTCTCGCGGTAAACGTGAGTGACCAAGCCGCTGCAATCGAAGCCACTTTGCGGATTGTTGCCGCCGAAACGGTAGGGGACCCCGATGTACTGCAGGGCGCGGGTCGTCACCGCCTCGGCGAGGGTTGAGTGCTCCGGCTCGGCGGCCAACGGACGGCAGAGCGCCAACCCCATGGAGAGCGCGAGAATGATCGCAAGGTGGCGCTGCAGTGAGCCGAAGACGTTTTTCACGGGGGGCCGTGCCTAGACTCGCAGAGTTTTCGGGGCCGCAAGTTTAGCCATCCTGGGAGGTGAGTGCCATGGTCCGTAAAGTTCTTGTGTCGTTGGCGGTTTGCCTCGGTCTGATGCCCGGTGCCTTCACGCCCACAGCGGGGGCGGCAGACCGCGGCTTCACCCGCGAAACCTTTGCCCAATGGGTGGATATGCGGGTCGGTCGCGGCGAGCCCGTCTACTGGTACGCCGTCGGTACCGTATACACCTACCCCGAGGGCAAGCCGGTGATGCGCATGGAGGGCGTCGATGCAGCCCGCCTGGAACGCTCGCTCTCAAGCGCGACCGAAGCCCATCAGGTCTCGCGCAAGACCTTCGTGTATCGGGACGCTGACACCAACGCGGTATTGCGCGAGTACCAGGGCAAGCCCTTGCCGCCAATTGCCTATCCGTACCAGTACATCACCTACGCACTGCGTGATAACGCGCTCGAGACCTGGGTCGAGCAAGGCGCCGGCGCGCGCAAGCAACGCATCGGTCCCGGTACCGATCTCGCGGTGCGCCGCATCGGCAATACCCTCGCATTCTCGGCGCCGCTCTTTCTCGACATGCCGATGCCGGGCGGTGCCCGCATGCAAGCCTTCGAGCACTATGATTTCTTTGATCAAGGCGCGGTGCCCGGGGTGACTCACCCTTTCCAGATCAGCTGGCTGCGCTTCGGCGATCTGCCCGCCGGTCTCGGCAAGGGCGTGATGCACATGGTGTCGTGGCGCGTGGATCGCTATGCCGACCTGCCGGAATCGATCCGCGGATACCTCGAGAGCGAGGCGCGGCTGTGGTTGGAGCCACCCAAGGACATCGCCGAGATCCGTCGTCTGCAGCAATAAGCACCGCGCGCTTTCCCGCTAGAATCGCGGGGTGCAAAGCCCCGCAGAACGTCGCGCCTTCTGGCAACTCCAGTTTTGCGTGTTCCTGTGGGGGTTCACGGCGATCCTCGGCAAGCTGATCACGCTCTCCGCCACGCCGCTCGTGGTGTGGCGAATGGGCTTGTCCACGGTGATGCTGGCCTTGCTGCCGAGCGCGGTCGCGGGCCTGCGCCAGCTTGAGCGACGCGCAGTCGCGCGGCACGCGCTCGCAGGCGCGGTGATCGCGCTGCATTGGTTGACCTTCTACGCCTCGATCAAACTCGCCAACGCCTCGGTGGCCGTGGCCTGCCTCGCACTCGGCGCCGTGTTTGCCGCCGTGATCGAACCTGTGATCACGGGTCGCCGTCACGAACGCAGCGAGTTGCTGCTCGGTGTCGCCGCAATTCCCGGTGTGCTGCTGCTTATCGGCGGCGTGCCGCAAGGCATGCTCACCGGGGTTCTCGTCGGCATCGTCTCCGCGGCGCTGACGGCGCTCTTTTCGAGCATGAACCGTCGCTTCATCAATCAGGATGAAGATCCGGGGACGGTCAGCCTGCTGCAGCTGGGCACCGGCACGCTGTTCCTCGCGGTGGCCGGCACGCTGATCTTCGGGCCGGCAGAAACGCTGCTCGTGCCGCAGGCGAGCGACCTCGGCTGGTTATTGCTGCTGGCTGCGGTCTGCACGGTGCTGCCCTTCATTCTTTGGCTGCGCACCTTGCATCACATCAACGCCTTTGGCACTCAGCTCGCACTCAACATGGAGCCGGTCTACGCGATCATTCTGGCGGCACTGCTCTTCAGCGAGCACGAGGAGCTGACGCCGACGTTTTATCTCGGCGCAGCGATTATCCTCGCCACCGTGTTCCTGCAGCCTTGGCTCAACCGTCGCCGTCCAGAGCCCAGCCCGACCGACTAGCCGGCGGCCTTGCCCGCGACGTGCATCGGCGGCAGTTTGTCGATGGGTGAGCAATCCGCACTGACGCCTTCGGCAGCAAGCTTCACGGCAGCGCGCGGCTCGGTTTCCACATCGTGCAGCGGGTTTTCATCATCCGCTTTCTGCAGCATCAGATGCAGTCGATCGAACATGCCCTTGCCCGCCGAATTCGGCAGGTGAGCACGCAACAGGCGCAGTTGCAGCGTGCGGCCGTCGCGCGTTTTGACCGGTAAACTGGCGCCGCGATCATGGGCATGCCAGCGCCGCTCGCCGGCTGCATCGGTGACGCGGCACTCGTAGCCCCGTGATCGATACATGCGGATATGCGTACGATCCGTGCGACCGATGAACTGATGACCAGCCATCAGGTTGATGTCGTAATCCCAGAACACGTCGGGCCCGAGCACCCATTCGGCGTCGGCGACGAAACGCACATCGGTCTTGTTGACCAGGTAGGTGCAGGTCCCCGGCCCCTCGGTCCGACCGGCCTCGGTCTTGCCATCGAGCACACCAAAAATTTGCTCGCCATCACGCCGCCAAAGAAAATCGCAGTTGATGGCCGCGGGATCGCGCATCCGCACTTCGGACCAGAGCTCGGGCCGTTCGTGCAAGTCGACGTATTTTTCGGGATCAGCCGGACCTTGTCCGTTGATCACGACGGCGCCGCGCGCCTCATCGATCCAGACCTTGTAGAGAATTTGGCTGCGGTGCAAGAGCGGCGCATCGCGCCCGCCTTCGTTGATCTGTCCATAAAACACCACTTCGCCGATCTGCGGCGCGTCGATGCGCTCGAAGATGTGGTGCCAGTGCACATGCTCGCCCTCGGCGGGCATGCGATAGCGGCGTTCGAAATGCAGTTGGGGGTAGGAGTCCCAGCCGCCCGGTAGCCATGCAATCAAGTCGGCAAGCACTGCCTCGAGTTCCTGTCGAGACAGATCATAGGCCGGAGCGGCTTTTGCCGATGGCACACCCCCAGCGGTCAAGAAGACAAACAGTGAAACGGCCGTTGCGGCGACGAATTTACGGATCATGAGCCCCCCGGAATCAAGTTCAGGTTGTCTTTTATTGTTGTGGACATTCTTGCAGAGCGCTCGCGCGCGGGGAACGGGCCGCGCTACATTTCGGTCATTGACGTTCACCCCACGGAACCTGGCCCCATGGAATCCCAGACGAAACGGCCCATGTATCTTCCCGCTCCGGCGATCGCGCCAGAACCTCACGCCCTCGCCGGCTTTTGTGCCGCTGCCAACGCCGCCACGCCCGGTCTCAGCGTCAGTCCGGCCACGGTCGAGGTTCGCTGGATTGGCCTCGATGCCGAAAGTACTCGGCAAATCTTCGAGCTGATCCGCGCGGGCGACAAACGCGGCACGTTCACCCTGCCCTGGATCGTCGAACGTACCGGAAGCCCGCAACCCCACGTGGGCAACCATCTCGTACTCATCGACATGGGCGGACGCCCGGTGTTGCTGACCCGGGTCGTGCGGGTCGATTCGGCGTTTTTCGGCCAGGTGGAAGCCCGGCATACCGTCATCGATGGCAGCCCGGTCCGCGATCCCGCGGTCTGGGTGCCCCTGCACACCCTCTACTGGAACCAGCACCTCGCACCCTTCGGCCTCTCGGTCAGCGCCGAGATGCCGTTCTGGATCGAGGAGTTCGCGCTGGTGTACGACGCCGGCAACTGAGGGTATAAACGGCGCAGGTCAACACTGCCGAGGGGACCGCCATGTCAGTCACTGCCGAGAGAATGCCGGCTCAGCCGCCGGCCAAGAAGGGCATCAAAGCACGCCTGATTTCCTGGGCGATGAAAAAGATGATGGCAAGCGCCGGCGGTGCACCCGGCTCCGGCGGCGGCCCACCACCCTGGGTGAAGGCGATGATGGCGGGCGGCGGACCGCAGAGCATGGCTGCGATGCTCGCCACCTCGAGCGGCTTCGAAGGCCGCGAAAAACTGCTGGGCGATGCCGTGGCGATGGCGATCCGCACGCTCAAGGACGCCACGCCCTACCAGCACGACATGAACGATGCGCTGGTCAAGATGCACTTGAGTTCGGTGCAGTTCGCCAAGAACCACGGCGGCGTTCAGGATTACGTTGACCACGACATCAAAACCATGCAGCCGATGCTGCAACGCCTCAAGGGCATGATCGAAAAAACCGGCGAGAAGGAAATCGCACTTGCCGGAATCTTTGATCGCACGACCTGCCTCTATCAACTGTGTCTCGACCTGAAGGTGGAGCCGGGCAAGCGGACGTTCACTTTCCCCTATAGCAAGGTACTCGAGATCTCGCGACGCATCGGGCAGTTCGATCTCACCGACCGCGAGATGCACGAACTTTGGCTCAAGCCGCGCATTCTGGGCTATGCCGCCGTGCTCGGCGTGCCGCTCGACGTGTCCGACATCGGCGCGGACAACAAGGTCACGGTGTCACTCGCCGCGTGAGGCCTCGGCGGGCGCGTCCGGCTGCGCCTCCGGCGCCGCACGCCGAAACGGCTCGAGTGTGTGGCAATGCGCATCGATCGCGAGTAGCCGCGGATATCCGGCGAGCTCGCAACCGAAACGCCGCGCGTTGTACAGCTGCGGCACGAGACACAGATCAGCCATCGTCGGCGAGTCGGCAAAACAGAATCGGCCCGCGCGCGAGTGCGCTTCGACCTGAGTCTCGAGCGCTTCGAAACCGAGCGCCATCCAGTGATGAATCCAGTGTGTGACCGCGGTTTCGTCTGCGGCGAATTCGCCGCGCAAATATTGCAGCACGCGCAGATTGTTGAGCGGGTGCACATCGCAAGCGACAGTCAGCGCCATGGCACGTACCGTCGCCCGATCAAACGCGTCGATCGGCAATAAAGGGGGTGTAGGCTGAACCTCTTCGAGATACTCGATCACCGCCAATGATTGACCGAGTACGCCGCGCTCGAGTTGCAGCGCGGGAACCAGACCCTGCGGATTCAACGCGAGATAGTCGGGCGCACGCTGCGCGCCCGCAGGCAGGTGATGCGCGACTGCACGATAATCGAGCCCCTTGAGATTGAGCGCGATGCGTGTTCGGTACGCGGCGGAGCTGCGCCAGAAATCGTGCAGGATCATCATGATGGCTCACCTCGCGGCTCGCTCACCGTCAGCCGAATCTCCGCGACACCCTCAACCCCGCCGTCCAGACGATCCCCGGGAACGACCGCCGCCACGCCCGCCGGCGTGCCAGTGAAAATCAGATCACCGGGCGCGAGACTCATCGAGGCCGAGATTTCGGCAATGATTTCCGGCACCGACCAGATCAACTCGCCAATATCCGCCTGCTGACGAACGGCGCCATTCACCGCGAGCCAGATTCGCCCTGCCGAGGGATGCCCGATCTCGCTCGTCGGCACGATGGCCGCACACGGCGCCGAATGATCGAAACTCTTGCCCCATTCCCAGGGTCGACCGAGATCCTTAGCCGCGTTTTGCAGATCGCGGCGCGTGAAATCGATGCCGACCGAATAGCCATAAACATGCGCGAGCGCTCGCTCCGCCGGAATGTTGCGACCGCCCTGCCCGATCGCCACGACCCATTCGATCTCGTGATGCAGGTTGCGAGTCTGCGGCGGATACGGCATCGCCTGACCTTCCTCGAAAATCGCATCGGCGGGTTTCTGAAAGAAGAACGGTGGCTCTCGATTCGGATCTTTGCCCATCTCGCGCGCATGCGCCTCGTAGTTGCGGCCCACACAATAAATGCGGCGAATCGGAAAACGCTCGACGCGGCCGCGCACCGGCAGCGAGGGGGTGGGGACGGTTTCGATAACGTAGTTCATGGTCGCCATGATACTGCGCACGCGACGAACTTCGCGCCCACTGTCTTGGTAACATCGATGGCCATCCAGCCAAGAGGAGCACTGCCTTGATCCAACCATGGCGCGCGACCTGCATGCAGGTCTACAACAATCTCGTCAACTCGGCACGCAACCGCGACGAGGCGATGGTTATCGTGAATCGCTCTCTCGATCGGTGGGTGACGCTGATTCGGGGCACGGCGCGCGATGGCGGACGTCACCTCTTGCTGTTTCCCGAGTTCTGTCTCACCGGCTTTCCGCTCACCGAAACCGCCAAAGAATGGATCGACAAGGCCTGCATCGAAATCCCGGGACCGATCACCGAGCGCCTGCAACGCGAGGCGCAGGCCCTGAAGATCTGGATCGGCGCGAACGCTTATGAACGTGACGCCGAGTGGCCAGGACGCTATTTCAACACCTCCTTCCTGATCGACCCCACCGGCAACGTGGTGCTCAAGTATCGACGCATCAACACCGTGCAGACGGGCTCACCGCACGATTTCATGGATCGTTACCTCGACCGCTACGGCATCGAAGGCACTTTCCCCGTCGCCAAGACCGATCTTGGCAACATCGCCATGATGCCCTGCGGCGAAATCATGTACCCCGAGGCGGCGCGCATGTTCATGTTCCGCGGTGCCGAGGTGCTGCTGCATCCGACCTCGGATCACGGCGCCTCGGACATGTGGAGCTGGGAGTCCGCCAAGAAAGTCCGCGCCTCCGAAAACATGATGTACCTGATCTCCGCCAACCAATGCGGGCAGATCGGCGGTCCACTGCCAACCGGCACCACCGCCGGGCATTCCAAGATTTTCGACTGGGATGGTCGAGTGCTGTCCGATTCCGGTGGCCCTGGAGAGTCCACGGTATGCTCATCGTGGATCGATATCGAGGCGCTGCGTCGCATGCGCGCCATCCCCGGCTCCGGTAACCGCTTGCTGCGACAAAGAATCGACATCTACCGACCGCTCTACAACTCGACCACGCTCTATCCCGCGAATCGTTTCGCCGATGCACCCATGGACTCCAAGGATAGGATCGTCGAAGTCCAGCAGGAGGCATACGGCAACCTCGTCAAGAGCGGTCTCGTGCAACCGCCGCGCAAATGATGCGCCGAGCGCTGACGCGACGGCGGTTCGTGGCGCTGGGCGGTGCCTGTACCGTGATCGCGACCGGAGTGTCTGCGGCGGCGCACAGCCTTGCGGGTAGCGTCGAGCGAAACACCTTGACCTTCGGCCTCGTGCAAAGCGCGCTTTGGCCGGTGGACCCGCAACATGCGCGAGTCGACCTGCAGCGTAACGCCGAGCGCATGGCCGAAACCATCCACGCGCTCGGCCCGCGATGCGCGTGGCTCGCATTTCATGATCGTGTGCTGACAGGGGGTGCATCGCTCGAGACTGGCGCGGTGTCGATCCACGTACTAGATTCTTTGTTCGATATCGTAGCGACCGCGGCTGAGTCGACCTCGTGCTGGGTGAGTTTTGGTGCACCGAAATTCGGCAGTGCTGAACCCGCAGTACAACGCGACGAACTTCCCGTGGCATTGTCGCCGCGGGGCGAGCGCTTTCACGGACCCTGGATAGACAGCAGCCTCGGGCGAATCGGTCTCGCGATCGGCGAGCCCTCGTCGAGCATGATCGCCGAAGCGCAGCGCGCTCCGGCGTTGGCGGTCATCACGATGGCCGCGGGGCCGCGACCGGCGCGGCCGGCTTCAACATTGGGCGCGCACGCCGCGCATGGCACGCATCGGCTCGCGGTGTCGGCGGCGCACGCCGATCTGCGGCTCGATTGCCCGACGCAGTGGCTGGGCGGCAGCGCGGCTTTCGATGGAACCGGGAAGTTGCTTGGGCGTTGCGCAGGATCGAGCGAAGAAATCCTGCTGGTGGCGCTGCGCGCCGTTTGAACTGACCGGCGAAGCCCCGTCAGTTCGTGTCGCTGACAGGCGGTCGACCCGGCGGAATCGCGAGCGCGGAGGCGGCACGACGCGAACGAAAGAACGGATAGAGCAGTTGGACGTTCCACGACTCGTGACCAAAACGTCGGTCGTCATCGAGACCATAG
>JBILGD010000088.1:0-11454 GCA_044351225.1 Steroidobacteraceae bacterium | reverse complement strand
TGACTGACGAATACATAGTCGAGTCTGCGACCTTGCAGCATCTGCTCGATTTGTCCCTCGAGCGAATGCCAATGCGCGAAGTGACCGGTGTCGAGCATGACCGTCTTCTGCGCGCCGAGGATCAGGTAGGCCACGCAGGGCTCGTGGGTGATCGGGCGACGTCGCGAGGCGGGACCCGGCCAGCCTGCAGAGTTCGAGCAGCCGCCAAGCCAGGCGAGATCCGGCAGTACGAGACGCGGCAGACCGCGCACGATATAGGCCCGTTGTGGCGAGGCCGGTGTCGACTCAGACATAACGTGTTTCCTCCTCGCTCGGAATCTCGCTCGCCAGACGCATCGCCTCGAGCATCAGTCGGACATGCGCACGCACGGCAGCGCGGCCACGGATGATGCAGCCGTGCACCGGAGCAATCATCTGCACGTCTCGTTCGGCGAAAATCGTTTCGAAGCGAGCGAGTACGTCTGGGTAGCTTGCGCCGCGCATCCAGTGCATCCGCGCGACGAGTTCGCGGGCGACGGTCTGCGGGGCAGGGAGCCTGCGCGCCGTCTCCACGATCATCGATTGATCGGCGCTCCGCAGATGACGGAAACCGAATGCGTCCGAAGTGAAGAGACAACCGCTCGAGGGCTCAAAAGCCCATTGGGTCATCAACATTTGTTTGAGGCCGGCATCGAGCCACTCGATCGAGAGTTCGCCGATGCGGTTGGTGGTGCCATTGCGTGATTCGACGATGGGCACGCGCCCGAGAAAATCGCGAACCTCCATGATCGAGACGGCAGGATCGTTGATCCATTCCAGAATTCCGCCTGCACCGCCGAAGAGCAGCGTCGGGTTCGGACAGCTGCCGAGAATCCAACCCATGTTGCCGATGCAATCCGCCTCGTTGCGGGTGTAGCTTGCCCACGCGCGGCGGGAGCCGACTACGGTGTCGATGGCTTCACGAATCGCCGGCAGCATGATCGGCGCGCCCATGTCGATGAACACGGCGTTTTGTTGGTCGAGCAGCAGATAGGCGTTGAGCGGCTCGAAGCCGCCCGGAATGTCTGCTGCGAGCCAACTCAAGCGCTCTGCAGGCACCGTGCAGCCGATGCGATAGAGACGGTTCGGTATCAACGCGGTGACGCTCTGGCGCGTAGCGAGCGCCAGAGCATCCTGCGGCTGCAAGGCCGCGGCATAGTTGCTGCGCAACAGCGCCATGATGGCAGCGGCACTCATGCCGCCGAGGACGCTGCGTCGATGGATGCTTGAGGACATGGACGACTCCCAATCTGTCGCTATCATCGTACCTGTGAGCAAAGCAGAAACTACAGGGAAAACGGCACCGAAGAGCGTGCCGGTTCGTCGTGGCCAACCGGTGGTCAACGCCCTGTTGCGCGGCATCGATATCCTGCGGCTGCTCAACGTTGAGGCCGGACTGACAGCCTCCGAAGTCGGTCGACGGGTCGGACTTGCGCGCATCACAGCGTATCGGCTGTTGCGCACCCTCGAGCGCGGCGGCTACGTCATCCATGACGAGGCGCGCAGATATCGACTCGGGCCGGCGATCCTCGAGCTCAGCAGTCTTTATGCCAAGCAGAACTGGGTGATCGAAATTGCGGCGCCCATCATGCGTGAAACCGGCGCACGACTTGGTTGGCCGCTCGTACTCGGCGCGAGCAACGGTCCACGCATGATGATCCTGCACTCCACGCGCGACGAAACCGGATTCTGGTTGCGCTTGAAAGGTCCGGGCAGTCAGTTGCCGATGCTGCGCAGTGCCATGGGGCTCGCGTTTCTCGCGCACAGTCGTCGTGACGTGCAGCAAAGCTTGTTGCGCGCGGCGTTCGCGCTCGACGGTCAGTACTCGCCCGATTGGCGTGATCATCCCGAGCGACTGGAAAAGACGCTCGAAGAAATCCGGCGGCAGGGCGCCGCCAGCCTGCGCGACAGCTGGCAGTCGGACGCGGTCGCAATGTCGGCGGTGGCTGTGCCTATTTTCCGGCGGCGCACCGTCTTCGCGGCGCTCGGACTCACGTACTTCCAAAGTGCGATGAGTACCGCGGAGGCTCTCGATCAATATGTCGAAAGCCTCCGCATCGCAGCTCAGGAGATTGGCCGCGGCCTGTGAGCCGCGGCCCGTCCGCTCAGAACTCGTAGCTGACCCGCACGCCGATCTGCCGCGGATCCGGCAGGTACGCACCCACGAGCTGATTGCCAGCCCGCGCAAAGTCACCGCCCGCCTGACCACTGCGGATGGTGTCATCGTCGGTCAGATTCTCGACGTAGGCATAGGCTGACCAGCGCTCGCTGGTCACACCGACGCGCAGGTCGATATTCGTGTACGCGCCGAATACGATCCCGGCGAGGCTCGCCTGCTCCGGTCGCTCGCCCATGTACTGCATGCTGCCGTCAATGAGCAGGTTCAGGTCGCTACCGCCGATCGGACGCTCCCATGTCGCCGTGAGGGCTCCAGAGTGCTTCGCCGAACGCTCGAGTGGCAAACCGGAATTCGAGGTGATGCAGTAGCGCAGCACGCGCGCCGCGCCCGTGGTCGGATTTGGCGTTGCCGCCACTTCGCTGAGGGTGCAGTTGCCCGCGACAGCGACACCCAGCGTGCCCGTGGTGATCGGTGCGAAGCGCGTGTACTTGGCATCGGTGTAGGTGTAGAGCGCCGAGAGACGCAGGTAATCACCCACCGCGAGCTGTGCCTCGAGTTCGACACCCTTGCTCTCCGCGTCGCTGTTGTTCGAGGCGCGCAGGCTGGTACCGGTAATGCTGCGCGTGTCGGGTTCGAGCGTCGTGAACAACTTGTCGGTGTTGTCCATGAAGAACAGGTTGCCGTTGAGGATCAGATTACCGTTCAGCAGTTTGCTCTTCACGCCGAGTTCATAGCTCAAGAGCTTCTCGGGTTGGAACTTGGCAAAGTCGATCGGGGTACCCGCAAGGGTGATGAACCCGCCGGCCTTGAAGCCCTTGCCCACCGAGCCATAGAACATGACGTCATCCGAGGCCTTGTAGGTGACCGAGGCGCGCGGCGTCGTCGCCGTGAACGACGAGGTGTTGGTCACCGACACGGCAGGCGTCCACTGTGGGTTGGTAGCCGAAGCGGTCGGATTGCCTGCAGTCGGCGCGTAGGCGATACCGCGTGCCGGCGACAACCATGTGTAGGTGAAATCTTCGTCGTTGTACCGAGCTTCGATACGCGCCGAGAGCTTCTCAGTGAAATCGAATTCGAGCGAGCCGTAGATGCCCTTGTGGGTGGTTTCTTTGGCGTCGATGCCCGCTGACGGCGGCGCACCGATCATCTGCACGGCACGGGCGACCGAACGACCGGCAATGGTGCTCGAGGTGTAGCCGTAGTTCAGCTGATCGATTTCTTCTTTCCAGTACTGCGCGCCGACGCTCCACCGCAGCTGTGCGTCGGCCTTGGAGGCGAGCCGCAGTTCCTGGCTCAGTTGCTTCGTGGTGGTGTCGAGATCGAGGACCTGCGAGTAGTTGAGCGGCTCGGCCGTTCCCGCCGAGGGGACAGTGACCGCGGTCGCGGCGGCACCGTAAGAGTCGACGTCCTGACGCGAGCGCGATTCGGCGCGAGCGAGTCCGGTCCAGGAGGTCAGCGTGCCGATCGAGGTATCCCAGTCGAAGTTCACGGCGGCGACCGTCGATTCGAGCGTAGTGCCTTCATAGTCGCGACCGGTGAGCGGATCGAGACTCAAAGTAATCGTGGTGTAACCACCGATCTCGCCCGTACGCGTGGCGAAGCCATTGGGTGCGATTTGAGCAGACCCTGTCGGGCAGCTCGCCTGCGGGGAGGTTGAAAACCCCGCAGGCAACAGACCGAGGCAGATGCCGACGAACGGCGTCGGGACCGGATAGGCTTGGCTCAGGCCCGTGCCGAATCCGTACGCGACCTGCGCGCGCGGCTCGAACTGATCGTCCGAGATGGCAAGGCGCGCATTGAGACGGAAATCGTCGCTCGGCTGCCACAGCGCTGCAATCGTGCCGCCCTTGCTCTCGAAGCCGCCGACTTTGGCGCCGCTCAGAGAATTACGATAGAAGCCGTCGTGCTGGGCGTAGGACAGCGAACCGCGCACGGCGACGGTGTCGGAGATGGCGGTGTTGCCGATGATGCGACCCTCGGCACGACCGTATTCACCCACATCCGCCGACAGTTTGACGAAGTCACCATCCAGGTCGGGCTTGGCCGTGACGTAGTTGATGGCGCCGCCGAAGGCTGCGCGTCCGTACAGGACCGACTGCGGCCCCTTCACCACTTCGATGCGCTCCAGGTCCATCAGGCGCACGTTGCCGATCATGCCGCCACCGGCGGTCTGGATCGACTCCGAGGAGACGTCGATGTTGTCGATCAGAATGCCGACCGGCGGCTTGCCGCGGGTCGCGGGAAGTCCGCGAATCTGCGGGCGGCTGTCCTGTGGCACGAAGCCAAGATCAAAGATAAGTCCGGGCGTAAGCCGTGCGACGTCCTTGATGTCCGATACGGCTTCGCGCTCAAGCTGCGCGCTGCCGATTGCGGTGATGGATGCCGGCACATCCTGCAGGTTTTCCGTGGTTTTGCGCGCCGTCACCACGACTTCTTCCAACTGCGCCACGCTGGGCGCTGATGCTGCAGTCGCGATGATCGCCGCAACGGCGAGAGTGACGCGCTGGCGGGTGCTCGTGCTCATGTTCTGATGTCCCTCAGTCAAGTTGTATCGATCATCGAAGTCGCCCCCACTCGTACTGCGAGGCCACTTCATTCACCCGACAATGTGCAGGATCGGCGGGGTGACGTGAAGCGTGCATGTTCATAAAGTGAACGGGTTACAAGCTCCCCTACATGAAATCGTCATCGGGCCGTTAACCAGAGACTCTAAGAGCGGTTTGCCGAAGTGGATCGACATGACTGACCAGATTGGACGTTACGAAATTCGGGGGGAGCTCGGCTCAGGCGGGCAGGGCACCGTGTACCTCGGTTTCGATCCCAAGACGCGCCGCAAGGTAACGATCAAGGTGTTGCGTTTCGATCCGCCCAGTTCCGCCCGCAACCGAGTTGTCTTCGAGACCGCGAAGCGTTTGCGCGCCATCACTCACCCCGGGGTCGTGCCGATTATCGATTCGGGCGAGATGGGTAGCGACGCTTATTTTGTGTACGAGTCCGTCGCCGAAGGCGATCTCGGGCGCTTGCTGCGTCAGGGCGGTGCGCTTTCTGCGGCCAAAGCGCTCGGCATCCTCCGCCCCATCCTGGATGCCGTCGCTGCGCTGCATCGCGACGAGTATTTCAACTGCGATCTGAAGCCCTCGAATATCCTGCTCGATGCGGCGGGTGTGCCTCGCCTGGTGGATCTCGGGGTCGCTAGTCGACTCTCGCTCGCCGGTTCTTCGAGTTTGTCGTTCTCGGGTACGCCAGCCTATTTGGCACCCGAATTCATTGATCAGCGACACTTTGGTCCTGCTGCTGATGTTTATGCGGCTGGTCTCGTCCTCTTCGAGATGCTGACGGGGCGTCCGGCGGTGTGCGGCGACTCGGTCGGGGAGATGCTGCAGCGCATCCGCGAAGAAGATGTCCGTTTGCCTGAAGACACGCGGGTGGACGAACGTCTTGCCGCGATCATCCACAAGGCCGTGGCGCGCGACCCGGTACTGCGCTTCCACGACATCAAGCAGTTCGCCAAGGCGTTGGATGAGTATCTTGCCCCGGAGGAGTCGAGTGCGACCGAGGTGGCGCGCGGCGAGACGACACTGGCGTTTCTGCTGCGACGCATGCGCCACAAGAACGATTTTCCGGCGCTCTCGGAGTCGGTCGCGGCGATCAATCGTATCGCAAGCAGTGAGACCGAGCGCGCGGACAAGCTCTCCAATGTGATTCTCAAAGATTTCGCGCTGACCAATCAGCTCGTCCGTCTCGTCAACTCGGCCTATTACCGTCCGGCGGTGGGCGGTACCATCAGTACCGTGTCTCGCGCCGTGGCGGTGCTCGGTTTCGAGACCACGCGCAACATTGCGATTTCGGTGTTGCTGCTCGAGCACATGCAGAACAAGTCCATCAGCCGCCAGCTGAAGGAGGATTTCATTCGGGTCAATTTGGCGGGCCTGCTCGCGAGAAAACTCGCCACGGACACGCGCCAGCAGGATCTCGAACAGGTGTTCATTTGCGCGATGTTTCATGGGCTCGGTCGATTGCTCGCCCATTTTTATTTCCCCGAAGAATCGGCGGAAGTTCCCGGTGTGATGACGCGAAAGCAATGCGGTGAGGAGGCGGCCTCTCGCCAGGTGTTCGGCATCTCGTTCGAGGATCTGGGTCTCGCGGTGGCCGAGCGCTGGGGTTTTCCGCCGGTGATTCTCAACGCAATGAAAAAGTTGCCGCCAGGCCCCGTGCCGAGCGTCAACACGCTCGAGGATCGGTTGCGCGTGTTCGCGGCGTTCGCCAACGAGGTGTGCGACACCATCGCGCAGACCCCCGCCGAGCACCTGCAGGCGACGATCGCCGGCGTCGAAGAGCGGCTTGGTCCGGTAATCGGCCTGAAGCCTAACGGCTTGCGGAAGGTCATGGAGAGCGCGCTTACGGAGGTCGGCGGGTATTGTCGAGTGGCCCGAATCGATCTGACAAAAACCGACCTCGGCAAGCAGGTGAATCGCTATCTGCATCCCGGGCCTGTCGCCGCCGAAGCAGCCGATGGCGAGGCAGCGGGGAGCGGTGGCGAATTGTCGAATCCACTGGATGTCGCCACGGACGAATCGGTCGAAGCAGCGCATGACCCGAGCAGCATTCTGGCCGCTGGCATGCAGGAAATCAGCATGACGCTGGTGGAAGATTTCCGGCTCAACGACATCCTGCGCACCATCCTCGAGACCATGTTTCGAGCGATTGGTTTTCGTCGAGTGCTGCTCTGCACCAGGGAAGTGAAGACCGGTCTGATGCAGGCGCGATACGGTTTCGGTGTCGATGCCGCCGATGTCGCCAAGCGCTTCAAGTTCGAGCTGGCAGCGCGGCCAGACGTGTTCTGTGCCGCCACCGACAAGGGTATCGATATCCTGATCCGTGACATCAACGATCCGCTGATTGCGGCGCGCATTCCCGAGTGGTATCGCAAGACGGTACCTGCGCGCTCAATGTTGCTGCTGCCGATCAACGTCAAAGGCAAACCGGTTGCGCTGATTTACGCGGATCGTGACGAAGCTGACGGCATTCGCATACCCGAGCAGGAACTCGCTCTGCTGCGCACACTGCGTAATCAGGCGATCCTCGCAATCAAACTCGGCAAGACTTGAGGTCTTGATTCCCCTCAGCAGCGACGAGCCAAAAGCCGAGTTATAGTGCGGCCTCGAGTCCGATCCACACAGGGGGTCCTATGAACTGGCAGAGACGTGAGTTGTTGTTGGGTGGCGTGTCATCGGTGGCGTTGGCGGCGGGGCTCACGGCGAGCTCATCGGCCATCGCGGCGAGCGGCGATGTGCTGTCCGGGCCCTACGTCGATCTGGCGACGCCGCGCGGCAACATGCTCACCGTTGCGCGTATGTCTGGCGATCTCGATCTCAGCAAGCAGAAGCTTGGCTGGTACAACGGCTACGTCTCGGGCGTACGGCCCGGTGAAGCACTCAAAGATTTATTCGGTTTCGCGGGTTTCGGAATGTCTCGCCTGTTGCCGCACGAGAGCGGTATCGGTTATCGCAAGGTACTGCGCGAAGTCGGCATCTACTATGACCTGAAGAGTGGCGAGCCTCTCGAGGAATTCACCAACCCCTACACCAACGAAAAAGTTCGCGTGGTGCCGATTGCCAACGATCCTTTCAACACCACGATTCAGGAAACCCTGCCGCCGCCGCCGAGTTACGGCGGGCTGAACGCCGCGGCGCCGCCACCCAAGATACCGCTGCTCTTGCCCTGGAAAAAACAGGGCGAGTACATCACGCTCGAGCGGCATATCCATCTCTTCTACAAGAACGCGCTGCAGCCCGATAAATGGCCACGTGAGTCCGCCGGCTCGATGGCACGCGTCTCGGAGTTTTTCACGTTCTTTTTCAATGCGGCCGACGTGCAGAACGAAAAGGTCACCTCGCTTGGCTTTCATGGCACTTGGGCACGAGTGACACCTTGGCTGCCCTGGATGTTGATGGGTCAGGCCGACGGGCATTGTCAGTACATGACCTATCAGGGCAGTGGCCAGAACCTGGCTGATGTGTTGCCCCGTCAGGTGCTCGATTACATCGAGAAAAAGTATCCCCTGTATCTTAATGCCCCAACCAAATGGGTGGATCCTTCGCTCTCGTCGATCGAGCGTTACGCACTGGAGCAGACGCCCGCACCACCGCGCAAGTGAGCCGACTGGCAGAGTACGACTACGTCATCGTCGGTGCAGGTTCGGCGGGCTGTGTGCTCGCCCATCGCCTGACCGAAACCGACGGTGTGAGCGTCCTTTTGCTCGAGGCGGGTGGTCGCGATCTCAACCCTTTCATTCATATGCCGGCGGGGCTCGCCAAGCTGGTGAGTAATCCGCGCATCAATTGGGCGTTCACGACCGAGCCCGAGGCCGAGCTCAACGGCCGGCGGATGTATTGGCCACGCGGCCGGGTGCTGGGCGGCAGCAGCTCGATCAACGCGATGTGCTACATCCGCGGGCACGCTGCCGACTATGACGAATGGGCGGCGCTCGGTCTGCCCGAGTGGGACTATCAATCAGTGCTGCCCTACTTTCGCAAGGCGGAGGATCAAGCGCGCGGAAGTTCGACGTTTCACGGCACGGGTGGTCCGCTCAGCGTGGAAGATCTGCGATATCGCAATCCGCTGAGTGAAGTATTTCTCCGCGCCGCAGAGGAGTGCGGCTTCGCGCCGAATGACGATTTCAATGGCGCCACGCAAGAGGGCTTCGGTTTCTATCAGGCAACCCTGCGGGGCGCGCGGCGGTGCAGCACGGCGGTGGGCTACCTCAAGCCCGTGTTGTCGCGACGTGGTCTTACCGTGCTCACCCATGCTGCGGCGGAGCGTATCTGCTTCGAGGGCGATCGAGCCGTGGGTGTCGAGTATCGTCGCGGCTCGCGTGCGTGCCGGGTCCGCGCAAAACGCGAGGTGCTGCTGTGTGGCGGTACGATCGCCTCGCCACAATTGCTGATGTGCTCGGGCATCGGGCCGCCTCGGGAACTCGAGCGTGTGAGTGTCGGGGTGCGTGTGCCGCTGCACGAGGTGGGTCGCAACCTGCAGGATCATCTCGATTACTGTACGTTGAACAAGAGCACGACGCCGGTCACCTATGATTTCGGTGTCGTTGCCGAGGCACTCGCGGGGCTTCGGTTCATGCTGACCGGCACGGGGCCCGGTGCCTCGAATATCGCCGAAGCCGGTGGCTTCGTGCGTTCACATCTGGCCGCCGACGCGAGGCCTGATCTGCAGTTCCATTTCGTACCCGCCCAGCTCGATGATCATGGGCGCAACAAGCTCCCTGGCTACGGCTTCACGCTGCATGCCTGTTTTTTGCGCCCGGCGAGTCGTGGTCATATCGGCTTGAATACCGCTTCGATGACCGATCCGCCGCGGATTCATGCCAATTATTTGAGCGAGCCCGCAGACCTTGCACATCTTGTCGCGGGGGTTAGGCTATCGCGCGATATCTTTGCCACGCGGGCATTCTCGTCCTTCTGCGGATCCGAGCTATTTCCGGGCGTGGCGGCGCGCAGTGATGCCGAGCTGGCAGCCGCGATCCGTGCCAAGGCAGAGAGCATCTATCACCCGGTAGGCACGTGTCGCATGGGTGCCGACGATGATGCGGTGGTCGATACGCAGCTGCGCGTGCGGGGTGTCGAGGGTTTGCGTGTCGTCGATGCCTCGGTCATGCCGCGTCTTGTCGGTGGCAACACCAATGCGCCCACCGTCATGATCGCCGAGAGAGCCGCCGATCTCATCAAGGCCGCAGCTTGAGCGTGACCCCGCAGCCGTTCGCCGGGCTTTCGCCCGATGTGGTGATCGCTGCCGCGGAGTCGCTCGGCATCGAGTGCGATGGGCGTCTGTTTGCGCTCAACTCCTATGAAAACCGCGTCTATCAGATCGGCTCGGAATCCCACGGGCCTTTGGTGCTCAAGTTCTATCGACCTGCACGCTGGAGCGATGCACAGATTGTCGAAGAGCATGCGTTCACGCTGGAGCTTGCTGCCGCGGAGCTGCCGGTGGCGGCGCCGCTGCGCATCACCGATGGAACCTTGCATCGCTTTGCCGACCAGCGCTTTGCGGTTTTTCCGAAACTCGCAGCCCGTGCCGCCGAGCTCGATGCCCGTGATTCACTTGCCTTGATCGGGCGCACGCTTGGGCGTTTGCATGCGATCGGTGCACGCAGCCGATTTCTGGCGCGACCGCGCTTGTCGAGCGAGCGCCTCGGTTGGGCGGCGCGCGACGCGCTGCTCGATTCGCGCTTCGTGGCCATGATCGGCCGAGAGGGCGCACTCGATGCAGCAACGGTCGACAAATATGCCGAGGCCTCGGCCGCCTTGCTCGAGGCGGTCGACGACGCGTTTGCTGCTGCAGGTCCCGCAGCCGAAGTCCGTCTGCATGGCGATTGTCATCTCGGCAACGTGTTGTGGAACGAGCGCGGTCCCGTGTTCGTCGATCTGGACGATTGCATGAGCGGACCGCGGATTCAGGATTTATGGATGTTTCTTGCGGGATCCGCAGACGAGCGCCGCGGCCAATGGGACGAACTCGTTGGCGGCTATCGCGAGTTTCACCACATCGACTCTTTCGAGACGGCGCTGATCGAGCCGCTGCGCGCGCTGCGCATGATTCACCACTCTGCCTGGATTGCGAGGCGCTGGGACGATCCCGCTTTCCCCCGCGCCTTTCCATGGTTCACGAGTCCGCGCTTCTGGGAAGAGCACATCAGCGATCTTTGGCAGCAACTCGAGACGCTGAAAGACGACCCGCTCGCGCATTCAGGCTCACATCCGGTTTGATGATCTCGGCAGCAGCTGGAGTTCGCGACGTCGATAGTCGAGTATGAAGGTGTCGAGCACGCCGATGACGTCCATGCCGATCAGGATGGCGGGCTCATCGAGCATGCGCCAGTGCTCAAAGATATGCAGATCGACAAAGTTGACGCGGGCGTTGTTGATACGCACGTTGCCAAGCCGGATGGTCGGTACGCCCGCGCTCAGTCCTTCCTGCACATCGCCGGTTACGCCGATCACTCCTTCGCTGCGCAGTTCGATGCCGCGACGCCGCGCCTCGGTGAGCGCAGTGCGCAGCGCCAGATTGCCGAGGGTCTGTTGAGCGCCGGTGTCGATGATCGCCTTGACCTTGACCGGGCCGATCCACGCGTCGACCCAGGGGACTTGTCGGGCGGCAAATTTCACGGGGATCGTCGAAAAACCTGACGGCGCGGGCTGACCTCGAGAGCGGGTGATTTCGATCCGATCCTTGCGGAATTCGACCTGAATCCGTCGGTCACGCAGCAACCGTGTGGCGAGCACACCATCGGCGCCGCCGAAGGCGTCGTC
>JBILGD010000087.1:0-11511 GCA_044351225.1 Steroidobacteraceae bacterium | reverse complement strand
AACTGAAACCCGTCCGCGAGATAACGCTCTAGCCGACCATGAACACCCGACCTGATCCTGCCTGCATTGGCGGCCTGCACGAAGTCTGCGTCGGCGTCACGGATCTGGCGACGGCCGCGGCGGATTTCGCCGCCTACGGTTGTCGCCCCGCCGAGTCCGGCGAACTCGATGCACGGACGGCGCTCGCACTCTATGGCGTCGACTCGAGCGTACGCTCCCTGCGTCTTCTTCACGGCGACGCCGATCACGGTCTCGTGCGCCTGATGCAATGGGCCGAACCCCGCAACGCCGGGCTCGGCATGGGCGAGAGCCTGCGGTGCGTCGGCTCACGCTGGGGCGTACGCGTCACCGCGAGTGTGTTCAACATCGTCAATCATGCCGAGCGGGCGCGCGCCGCCGGATTACCGCTCACCCTCATCGAGCCGCTGCTCGCGGTGATCGGCGAGGTCAGCGGCACGCGGACAGCGCAGCCTTTTCGCGAGCCGATCGTGGGCGTGCGCGAGATGGTGCTGCTGCAGCCGCAGTATCGACAGGTATTCTTTGAGCGCTTCGGCTACGAGAGCCCGCTCTACGGACAGATCGATCACTCGAGCCTGCTGCGCACCAGTCAGCACACGCATTTCGGTCTGATGATTGCCAACGACGACGCGCAGGTCCTAGATTTCTATGACGAGGTACTGGGGCTGCGGCGCATGCTCGATGAGTACACCCCCTACGACAATGCCACCGGCTCGCGGCGCATCTTCGGACTCGAGCCCGGCGAGGGTTTTCACATGGTCGATTTCGATGATCCGGCGTCGCGGCCCGCGCTCGGCGGGCGCCGCTCCGGCAAGCTGAAGTGCGTGCGTTTCGCCGCTGACGCACGCATCGAACACAAACTCGATCAGTCGCGCGCCGGCTCGCTCGGTTACAGCCTCTATTGCTGGCGCACCCGGGAGATCGAAGCCCTGCACACGCGAGTCACCCGCGGCGGCGGCTCGCAAGTCACCGACATACTCAAAGACGAATTCGGCCGCCGAGGGTTTACCTTCTTTGCACCGGACGGCTATCACTGGATGTTGCTGGAGGCCTGAGTCATGCCTATCCAATCGTTGATGACCGATCCAGTTTTGCTGCGTCGCAATCGCCGAAAGTCCAGCGGTGTACTTGCCGGCTGCATGCTCGCCACGCTGTTGTCGTTCGGTGGCGCGACCCTCGCCAGCGCCGCCAACACTACGGCCGCCCCCGCGCTGCGTATCACCGAGGGTGCGGGCAAGGTGCCCATCCACCATCGGATCCATGGTTCGCTCGAGGGCGATCGCGCGCTCCTCGTCTTGGTTCACGGCTGGTCTTGCGACTCTTCGTACTGGCGCGAACAAATCACCGCGCTCACCGCGGAGCATGTCGTCGTCACCGTTGATCTTGCCGGCCACGGCAGCTCCGGTGCCGACCGCGACGATTTCTCCATGCGCAGTTTCGGCGAGGACGTGCAGCGCGTCGTCGAGTCCTTGCCGACGCGCGCGCCGGTGATCCTGATCGGTCACTCGATGGGCGGGCCGGTGGCGATCGAGGCGGCCCGACTGCTCGGCGAGCGCGTGCGTGGCGTCATCGGCGTCGACACTTTTTCGAGTATCGGCTTGCCGTCACCGCCCGCGGCCGAGACCGAAGCGCGGATTACCACCTTCCTCAAAGATTTTTCTGCCACGACCCGCGTCTTCGTCGAGCGCAGTTTCTTCAAACCCGATGCCGACCCTGCGCTGCGTCGCTGGATCGTCGAAGACATGGCGAGTGCCGATCCGCGCGTGGCGATCGCTGCGCTAAGAGGACTCAATGCCTGGGATGGCGTCGCGGGCCTGCGCGCTTTACGGGTGCCGGTGGTCACCATCAACGCGGATCTCGCACGGACCGATGAAGCCCGCATCAGCGCCCTCGCGCCGAACTTTCGCTTGGTGACGATCGCGGGTCCCGGACACTTCCTGATGATGGAAGACCCCGCGCGCTTCAATGCCGCGCTGCGTGCGGAGCTGGCGAGGCTTCGCTAAGGCATCAGCGCCGAGGCGCTGCGCTCAGGCGCTGCGTTCAGGCGCTGCGTTCAGGCGCGGCGCTGAGGCGCGCGCGATCGGCGGTCAACGCTTCGCCGTCTCGACTTCCATGTAGCGGATCAGCGCCGCCCGATCGGCCGCACTCGCGATGCCGGCGAACGCCATGATGTTGCCCGGCACCACGGCACTCGGCTTCTCGAGCCAGCGATCGAGCGTCGGCTTGTCCCAGATGAGTTTGGCGCCAGCCAGCGCTGGCGAGTAGGCGAAGTCCTCTACCTTGGCCGCCGGGCGACCGATGATGCCACCTAGGTGTGGACCGACTTTCTCGACGGGACTTGGCTGCAGGTCGTGGCAGGCTCGGCACTGGATGTACAGCAAACGTCCGCGCTTGTACTCCGCCGACTGTTGCGCGTCGCCGGCAGTCTGTTGAGCCTGCACGACTCCCGCACCCAAAGAAACCGCGGCGCTCAAGGCCACCGCAAGCCGCATGATTGCTACCGACCTTCGTATCGTCATTGCCCTGTCCCCCAAGCAATCCAAGCACGAATTTCCGTGCTTCAGTTTCTCCGACGGCGCACGCGAATGAGGCCTTCCTGCGCAACGCTCGCCACCAGTCGGCCATCACGACGGTATACGCTGCCCCGCGAAAATCCGCGCGCCCCCGAGGCGCTCGGCGAGTCGATGTCGTACAGCAACCATTCGTCGGCACGAAAAGGCCGGTGAAACCACAACGCGTGGTCGATGCTCGCCATCGTCATCTCACCGAGGGCGTAACTGCCCTCGTGAGGCCGGGTCGCAGCCATGAGCAGATTGAAATCCGACATGTAGGCGAGCAGTGCGCGATGCAGGCGATCATCGTCGATCAGCGGCTCGGCGATGCGGAACCACACCCGCTCGATGGGTGGGCCCGGACGCCGATCAAGGAAATCGATGGGCGCGACCGGCCGAAACTCGATCGGTCGCTCGCGCGTCAGCATACGCTGCAGCAGGTCGGGCAGTCGCGCGGCCACCTCGGGTGAGGGTCGGCTCCAATCGGGCAAGGATTCGGGCGCCGGAACCTCGGGCATCGTCGATTGATGATCGAGGCCCTGCTCACGGCGCTGGAAAGACGCCGCGCAGGTGAAGATCTGCTCGCCGTTCTGCACCGCGATGACGCGGCGCGACGAGAAGGAGTGTCCATCGCGGCTGCGATCCACTTGATAGACGATCGGCCGATCGAAATCGCCCCGCCGCAAAAAGTAGGCGTGCAACGAGTGCACTTCGAGTCCTTCGATCGTGTGGTAGGCCGCCATCAGCGCCTGCCCAAGCACCTGCCCACCATAGACCTGGGGACTGCCGATATCGCGGCTCTCGCCGCGAAACAAGTTGACCTCGAGCCGCTCGAGATCGAACTGACGCAGCAGATCGGCGACGCGGACGTTCAAGTCGCGGCGACTCCGAGTCGCTTCTGCATCACCGGGCTCGTGGTCGTGTACTGCAGGAACTGCTTCTTCTCGGGGTAGAGCCATGCCTGGATGCCGAACGCAGCCAACGCGGCCTCATGAAACCCGGAGAGAATCAGCTTTTTCTTGCCCGGGTAAGTGTTGATGTCGCCGACGGCGAAAATGCCGGGCACGCTGGTCTGGAATTTTTCGGTGTCGACCTTGAGCGCCTTGCGCTCGAGCTCCATGCCCCACTCGGCGACGGGTCCCAACTTCGGGTGCAGTCCAAAGAATGCGAACACGTGATCGGCCTGCAGATCGTGCAAGGTGCCGTCGGCCGCCTTCACGCGTACGCCTTGCATGACCTCGCCCTCGACGAGCAAAGAATCGGCGAGCCCTTCGATAAAGCGCAGCCTTCCACTTGCCTCGAGTTCACGCATGCGGGCCACCGACGCCGGCGCCGCACGAAATTCGTTGCGGCGATGGACCAGCGTGAGCGACGGTGCGGTCGCCGCGAATTCGATCGCCCAGTCGAGCGCCGAGTCACCGCCGCCAAAGATCACGAGTCGCTGATTGCGGTATTCGTCGGCGCCCTTGACTCGATAATGGATGCGCCGACCCTCGAAGGCCTCGCAGCCCGGCACCCCGAGCCGGCGCGGCTGAAAGGAGCCGACGCCCGCGGCGATCACGATCGCCCCGGCATCGAACCGCGTGCCCTGCGAGGTGACCACCTCGAAGCGGCGCCCGTTGGGCTTGACCTCGAGAACCTCTTCGCCCAAGTGAAACACCGGCTCGAAAGGCTTGATCTGCTGCATCAGGCGATCGACGAGTTCCTGCGCGCCGCACACTGGCAGGGCTGGGATGTCATAAATCGGCTTGTCGGGGTAGAGCTCGGTACACTGACCGCCTGGAGCCTTGAGCGAATCGAGCAGATGGGCGCGAATCCCAAGCAAACCCAGTTCGAACACCTGAAAGAGTCCGCAGGGACCCGCACCGACGATGACAACTTCTGTCTGAATGGTCTCTGACACGCGGGCACTCCGTCAGGTATATCGGAAAATTCGCTGAAAACCGGTAAATTCTAGCAGAGGCGGCCGGGACCGCCGGAGGGTGTCCGTGATCAAGCTGAATGTGAATGGCCGAAACATCGAAGTCGACGTTGATCCGGAGACCCCGCTGCTATGGGTGCTGCGCGATACGATCGGCCTAACCGGTACGAAATATGGCTGCGGCATGGCGCTGTGCGGCGCCTGCACCGTGCATCTGGACGGTGAGCCGATGCGCTCCTGCGTATTGCCCGTGAGTGCGGTCGGCGAACAGCGCATCACCACGATCGAGGGTCTCTCGACCGACCGCAGTCATCCGGTGCAAAAGGCCTGGATGGAAATCGACGTGCCGCAATGTGGCTACTGTCAGTCCGGCCAGATCATGTCGGCGGCGGCGCTGCTCGCCAAGAACCCGAAGCCGTCGGATGCAGACATCGACACCGCGATGTCGGGCAACCTGTGCCGCTGCGGCACCTATCCGCGCATTCGCGCCGCCATCCATCGCGCCGCGGACCTCGCCAAGAAGAGCTGAGCCCCATGCCCACCAATGCCGATCTCGCGCGACGCCGTGCAGCGGCGATTCCGCGCGGGGTGGGCAATTCGCTGCAGGTCTACGCGGAGCGCGCGACCAATGCAGAGCTGTGGGACGTCGAGGGTCGACGGTACATCGATTTTGCCAGCGGCATTGCGGTGCTCAATACCGGGCACCTTCATCCACGCGTGCAGGCAGCGATCGGCGCACAGCTCGCACGACTCTCGCACGCCTGCTTTCAGGTCACACCCTACGAAAACTACGTGGCGCTGGCCGAGCGCTTGAACGAACTTGTGCCGGGCGAGAGCGCGCGCAAGACGATCTTCCTGACCACGGGCGCCGAGGCGGTCGAGAACGCCATCAAGATCGCCCGACATCACACGCGGCGGTCTGCGGTGATCGCGTTTGCCGGCGGTTTTCATGGTCGCACCCTCGCCTGCATGAGCCTCACCGGCAAGGTGCAACCGTACAAGGCTGGCTTCGGGCCCATGCTGCCCGAGATTTTCCACGCGCCGTTCCCGAGCGATTACCACGGCGTCAGCACCGCGATGGCGCTCGGCGCGCTCGAGCAACTCTTCAAGGCCGATGTTGACCCGGAGCGTGTCGCCGCCATGATCGTCGAACCCGTGCAGGGCGAAGGCGGGTTTTACATCGCGCCTCCCGAGTTCCTGCGCGGCTTGCGGGCAATCTGTGATCAGCACGGGATCGTGCTCATCATCGATGAGATCCAGACGGGTTTCGCGCGCACCGGACGCATGTTTGCGCTCGAGCACTCTGGGGTCGAAGCCGATCTCGTCACCCTCGCCAAAAGTCTCGCCGGCGGCGTGCCGCTCGCCGCCGTGGTCGGCAAGCGTGAAATCATGGATTCGCCGCCC
The DNA here is from genome assembly GCA_044351225.1 of Steroidobacteraceae bacterium. Lineage (GTDB taxonomy): Bacteria > Pseudomonadota > Gammaproteobacteria > Steroidobacterales > Steroidobacteraceae > UBA964. Next base: position 5,616 of record JBILGD010000087.1, on the reverse strand, counting down.
GCCGGCGGACTCGGCGGAACCTACGCCGGCTCACCGCTTGGCTGCGCGGCAGGACTCGCCGTGCTCGAGGTCATCGAAACCGAGCAGCTTTGCGCCCGTGCTCAACGCATCGGCAGCGCAGTGCTCGCGCGCTTGCGCGCTCTGCAATCACGTTGGTCCTGCATCGGTGAGGTACGCGGTCTCGGCGCGATGGTCGCGATGGAACTCGTCAAGGATCGCCGGTCCGACGCACCCGATGCCGAGCTGACCAAGGCGCTGGTACAGGCCGCTGGGCGCCGCGGACTCGTGCTGCTGTCCTGCGGCGTGTATGCCAATGTGATCCGCTTTCTGATGCCGCTGACGATCCCCGACTCGGTGCTGGCCGAGGGGCTCGCCATTCTCGAGGCCGCGCTCGAAGACGTGGCCGGCTGAAATCGGTCCCTCGCAGCGCGGCAGACCCCCCAACCGCTCAGGCGCGGCCGACGTTCGAATCGTTAGGGCTGTGGTAGTACTCACTCTCTTCGGAGAGTTGGCGGATCAGGCGCTGTAACTCGGCCATGCGCCCTTCGGCGGTACTGACCGGCAAACACTCGACGCAACGCGGATCCTTGCAGGGCTGGCGCGAGTACAACCAATACTGAATCGCACCGGCGAGCAAACCGTCGGCGATGTCCCAGAGGTCCGAATCCTTGTCACGATCAGCGATTTTGTTGCCGAGATCCACCGCATCGGTGAAAGCCGCATCGAAACCACTGGCCGCGTCGGGGTAATCCTTTTCCATGGCGCAAATCTTAGCCCATTCGACCACGGTGCTGACCGCGCTTCTGATCGCCAATCTGCCATCCGAACGAGTGCGACCCGGTACGGTAGCGGGTCGAAAGGCAAGTAAGTTGCGCTTTATGACGGAAAATTAAGGAATATTAATGGTCGTTATCGGCACTTATACCTATCATCACGTTGTACTAACGACAGGACGTTCCGCCTTTACCCTTGTTCCGGTGAACTGGTCCCGATGAACGCTGATGGCTCCTCAGGTATGCCGCTTAAGTTGATCGAGTTACCCAGTCTCGACACGGTGGTGTCCTCGGCGAACAGTCTCCCGCCAATGCATGCCGGGGTACTCAAGGCTCCGCAGTTCGTACAGCAGCACTTTCACGAGAAATTCCCGGCCAGCGACATCGCCGAGCACTGCGGGCTCAGCCGATTTCAGTTCAGCCGCAGCTTCCACGCCGTGTTCGGCATTACCTTTCGCGAGTATCTGCTGCGCTTTCGAATCCTGGCGGCCTGTGAGCGTCTGCGCGAAGGCGCCCTGCCGGTGACCGAGATCGCCTATGCCGTCGGTTTCCACGACGGCTCGTACTTCGCGCGCATGTTCCGTCGCTACACCGGCGTGCTGCCCTCGCAGTATGCTCGGCTGCATGCCGACCCCTCACGGCCCTGAGGCCACGCTGCGCCGCGTCTGGCGCATTCCCAAAGCCGGATCCCTGAGTCGCCTCGAACTTTGCGACGAATGGCTGCCTGCGCCAGCGCCGGGTGAGGTGCAGGTCGACGTCGCTGCCATCGGCGTGAACTTCGCCGATGTGTTCGCCTGTCTTGGACTCTATTCGGCGACCCCGCGCGGCAGCTTTATCCCCGGTCTCGAATGCGCCGGACACATCCGCCGCCTCGGCGCGGGCGTCAGCGGTTGGCGCGAGGGAGATGCGGTGATCGTGCTGACGCGCTTCGGCGGTTATGCGAGCGCGCTCAACATTGATGCGCGGACGCTCTGGCCCGTCCCTGCAGGCTGGACGCTCGCCGAAGCGGCGGCCTATCCCGTACAGGCGCTGACGGCCTGGTATGGCCTCGTGCCGCTCGGCAACGCCCGACGCGATGCCGTGGTGCTCGTGCAATCCGCCGCAGGCGGCGTGGGTCTCAATGCGCTGCACGCGCTCGCCACGCTCGGCGCCAAGCCCGTGGCTGTGGTGGGCTCGCCCGCCAAAGTCGACTTTCTGCAGCAAAGATTTCAGTTGCCGAGCTCCAGCATCGTGCTGCGCGATCGGCAGTTTGCGCGCAGGCTGGACGATTCACTCGGCGCACTCGGCGCGCACGGCTTCGATGTGGTGTTCGATGCGGTCTACGGCGAGTGGTTCGAGGCGCTTTTTTCGCGGCTCGCACCCGAGGGGCGCTACGTGCTCTACGGTGCCGCGGACTTCATGTCGGGTGGCCGACGACCGAACTTGCTGCGTCTCGCCTGGCAGTATCTGCGTCGGCCGCGACTCGACCCGCTCGCCATGATTCCGCAGAACCGCGCGCTCATGGCCTTCAATCTCATCTGGCTGTGGGAACAGGCCGATCGGCTGCCTGACTCGATGCGCGCCACGCTGTCGCTGATCGCGGCGAGACCTCACGTCGGCGAGGTGTTTGCGTTCGACTCCGCACACGCGGCACTCGGCGCAATTCAATCCGGACGAACCACCGGCAAGCTGATCCTGACGCCGCGCTAGAATACGGCGATGGCAGATTCCTCGTTGCCCGAGCGCCCCAAGGCCAAGTCGGTCAAGCCGCTGGCCGCGCTCTGGCCCTTCCTCAAACCCTACCGACGCGTGCTCGGCTGGGCGATGCTCGCCCTGCTGCTGGCCTCGGGTTCCATGCTCGCGCTGCCCGTTGCGCTCTCGCAACTGGTCGATAAAGGCATGAGCACAGGCAGCGCCGAGACGATCAACATCTACTTCATCACCTTTCTCGGTGTTGCGGTGCTGTTCGGTGCGTTTGCCGCACTGCGCTTTTATCTCGTCACTTGGCTCGGTGAGCGCGTGGTGGCCGATGTGCGCGAAGCGGTCTATCGCAACGTCATTCGCATGGACCCGCAATTCTTCGAAGTGACGCGCACCGGCGAAGTGCTCTCGCGCCTCACCACCGACACTACGCTCGTGCAATCGATCTCGGGGGTCGGCATCTCGATCGCCTTGCGCTCGAGCATCAACCTGATCGGCTCGATCGTGATGATGGCGATCACCAGTCTGAAACTGCTAGGCCTGATGCTGATCGCCATGCCCGTGGTGATCGTGCCGGTGATCACGCTCGGTCGAAAATTGCGCAAACTATCGCGCTCTTCTCAGGACAAGATCGCCGACACCAGCGGGCTCGCCGGCGAAACACTGAACGCCATCCAGACCGTGCAGGCCTTCACGCTCGAAGCGCTCAACGTGCGTCGCTACGATCAGGCGGTCGAGGCCTCCTTTGATATCGCCGTGGTGCGCACGCGAGTGCGTGCCTGGTTGACCGCCCTGTCGACGACGCTCGTGGTCGCCGCGATCACGCTCGTACTCTGGTTCGGCGCGCATCAGGTGCTCGACAAACAAATGACCGGCGGCGAACTCGTGCAGTTTCTGCTGTTCGCCGGATATGCGGGGGTGGCCGCCGCTTCGCTGAGCGAAATGTGGAGCGAAGTACAACGCGCCGCCGGCGCCATGGAGCGCCTCATCGAACTGCAGCAAGCGACCCCGGCTATCGTCGCACCCGCCCATGCACTGCCCTTGCCGGAGCTGCGCGCGGGCGCAACAGCCGGCCACGTGCGCTTCGAGCAGGTACGCTTCAACTATCCCTCGCGTCCCGACACGCCTGCACTCAATGATTTCGTGCTCGAGATCGCGCCCGGCGAGACCGTGGCCTTCGTCGGCCCCTCGGGCGCCGGCAAGAGCACGGCCTTCCAACTGCTGCTGCGTTTTTATGACCCGCAGCAGGGCCGCGTGCTGCTCGACGGGGTGGATATCGCCCACGCGGATCCGCTCGCCGTGCGGCGGCGGATCGGCCTCGTGCCGCAGGACACCGTGCTCTTCGGCACGAGCGCACGCGAGAACATCCGCTATGGTCGGCCGGAGGCCAGCGATGAAGAAGTCGAGGCTGCGGCACGCGCGGCGGCCGCAGACGATTTTCTTCGCGCCCTGCCCGAAGGCTACGATACTTTCCTCGGCGAACGCGGCACGCGGCTCTCGGGCGGTCAGCGTCAACGCATCGCCATTGCGCGCGCGATTCTCAAGAATCCGCCGCTGCTGCTGCTTGATGAGGCGACGAGCGCCCTCGATGCCGAAAGCGAACGACTGGTGCAGCAAGCCCTCGAGCGCCTGATGGCGACTCGCACTACCCTCATCATCGCGCATCGCCTCGCGACGGTGCTCAAGGCAGATCGCATCATCGTCATGGATCAGGGACGCATCGTCGCGACCGGTCGGCACGAAGAACTCATCGTCTCGAACCCGCTCTACGCGCGCCTCGCGGCGCTGCAGTTCACCGACGGGCCGGGCGTCAGCGTCGCGGCCTGAGACGAGGGCCGACAGTCAATGATTTCGGCACCCCGCGCAATCCTGTTCGACTTCGACGGCACGCTCGTCGACTCGGCGCCGAGCATTCTCGCCGCACTCGAGGAGGCGTTGCAGCAGAGTGGCGTGACTCCGGCAGTGCCGCTCGCGCCCGCGCTGATCGGCCCACCCTTGCGCCGCACGCTCGCCACACTCGCAGGCAGCGAGGATGCCGCGTTGCTCGATCGCCTCGCCGCCGCCTTTCGCGAAGCCTATGACACGCGCGGTTATCAGTTGACAGCGATCTATCCGGGCGTCGTGGCGATGCTCGAAGCGCTGCATGGCGCAAAGATTGGGCTCTATATCGTCACCAACAAACGCATCAAACCGACCCGCCTGATACTCGAGCATTTCGGCTGGACCGACTGGTTCAACGGCATTCACGCCCTCGATTCGCTGCAGCCGGCCGCGCCGGACAAGGCAACGCTGGTGCGCGAAGTATTGCGACAGCATGCCCTCGGCGCGCCATCAACTTGGATGATCGGCGACTCGGCCGAAGATCGACAATCGGCGCTCGACAACGGTTTACGCTTTTTGGCCGCGAGCTGGGGCTATGGCGGCGCCGCGGATGGCGCCGAGGCTCTCATCGAACCTCGCGCCCTGCTGCGCATTGCAGACCTGACGGTCAGCAATCTTCAGCGGTAACCCTGCGCCTGCAAGGTGAAGAGCTTGGCGTAGTGCCCCTCGCGCGCCATCAACTCGGCATGGCTGCCGCGCTCGACGATGCGGCCCTCGGCAATCACGGCGATCTCGTCAGCCATGCGCACCGTCGAAAAGCGATGCGAAATGAGGATCGCCATACGACCGCGCGCGAGCTCACGGAAATGCGCAAACACCTCGGCCTCGGCCTTGGCATCCATAGCTGCGGTCGGCTCATCCAGCACGAGAATGTCGGCGGCCGTGCGCATGAAGGCGCGTGACAGCGCAATCTTCTGCCACTGGCCGCCCGAGAGCTCGCGCCCGTCCTTGAACCACTTGCCAAGCTGCGTGCGATAGCCCGCCGGCAGGTCCGCCACGAACTCGGCTGCACGACCCTTGCTGGCGGCCTCGCGCCAGCGCGCTTCGTCTTCGAAAGCCGGCTCATCGCCCGCACCAATGTTTTCGCCCACCAGCATCTGATAGCGCGCGAAATCCTGGAAGATCACGCCGATCCGCGCCCGCAAGCTCGCCTCGTCCCAATCGCGCAGATCGAGACCATCGAGCAGGATGCGTCCCGCCGTCGGCTCGTAGAGTCGCGAGAGCAGCTTGATCAAGGTGGTCTTGCCCGAGCCGTTCTCGCCGACCAACGCGAGGCTCGCAC
>JBILGD010000086.1:0-11558 GCA_044351225.1 Steroidobacteraceae bacterium | reverse complement strand
TCCGGCAAGTCCGGCAGGACAGACAAAAAATCCTGAGCATCAACCTCTGGCGCTGGCACGGTGTTCAACCTCTCGTAAACAAAGTCTTGCGGGTCGGTGAAGTGTAACCAACTGCGGTGTCTACGTCGGCCGTCCGCCCAATTCCTCGGCGAGGATTTGGACCGCGTCCCAAACATCGACAAACCGCAAATAAAGCGGCGTGAAGCCAAATCGCAGCAGATCGGGTGCACGAAAATCACCGATCACGCCGCGTGCGATCAGTCGTTGCATCAGATCCTGACCGTTAGCATGCGCAAAAGAGACATGACTCCCCCGACGTTCGGGCTCGCGAGGCGAGGCCAGCGTCAACGACGAGGCAGCGGGCAGTCGCTCGATGAGCTCGATGAAGAGCTCGGATAACTGTATCGACTTGCGGCGTAGCGCCACGAGATCAACTCCCCGAAAGGCTTCCATCGCACCCTCGAGCGCGGCATACGCCAATACCGGCGGCGTACCGCAGCGATGACGATCGATCCCCGGGGCTGCGCTGTAGTCATCCAGAAAGTCGAACGGCCGCGCATCGCCCAACCAACCCGAGAGCACAGGCTGCAACGTCTCTTGCAGATCTTCGCGTACAAAGAGAAAACCCGGCGAACCCGGGCCACCATTCAGGAACTTGTAGGTGCAGCCCACGGCGTAATCTGCACGGGCTGCACCAAGGTCGATCGGCACTGCACCCACCGAGTGGGCGAGATCCCAGACGATTTGTGCACCGGCTGCGTGGGTTCGCGCCGTCACTGCGGCCAGATCGAACATCTCGGCGGTGCGGTAGTGCACGTGCGTCAACACCACCAAAAAGGTCTGCGCATCGATGGCGTCAAGCAGACGCTCGCGCGGGACGACGACCAGTTCGATCTGCGGAAGCAAGCGCACCAGCCCCTGCAGAATGTAGAGATCCGTCGGAAAGTTGCCCGCCTCGGTAACGAGCTTGTGCCGTGTGCCTCGTTGCAGACTCGCCGCCGCAACGATTTTGAACAGGTTGACGGAGGTCGAATCGCACACCAGCGTCTCACCCGGCACAGCGCCGATCAGCATGCCGACTTGATCGCCGAGTCTGCGGGGATAATTGAGCCAGTCGTGGCTCTGCCAACTGCGGATCAGATCGACGCCCCATTCCCGCTGTAGCGTCGTCTCGACGCGCTCCATGGCGCGCGGCGTCAAGGCGCCAAGCGAGTTGCCATCGAGATAGATGACCCCTTCCGGCAATTGAAACGAGTCACGACACAGGCGCAGCGGATCCGCAGCATCGAGGGCGCGACAATGATCACGACTGCACACGGTCATCGATCGAGTTCCCGAAGAATTGCCCGGATCGGCGTCGCTTCGACTCCTCGAATCGGCAAGGGCAAGGCGATCAGTTCGTATCGACCCTCCGGCACTTCATCAAGGACCAATCCCTCAAGAATGGCCATGCCGGTGCGATGGCAAGCATGATGAGAGCGCAGCGCCTTGCAGTGTTCGGGATCGATCGACGGTGCATCGGTACCGATCAAGCGACATCCCCGACTCGCCAAAGCTTCGATCAGTGCAGGATCGAGCGCTCGAAAGCCGCGCGGCCAGCGATTCCAGTCTGTCTGCGCAAACGTGCGCAGCAGGACGCGCTCGAGTCGAACGGGCAGACGATCGAGTGCCGCCTGCGCTTGCACAATGCCGTCTGTATCGGCGTATCCGGCGTCGCTCACATCGAGCAGCTCACACTCGCCCACGAAGACGGACAGATCGATCGATGCGAGATCGATCGAATCGTCGCGCACATGACGAGCGCACTCGGCATGCGTTCCAGATTGCGTTGACAAAGAAATTCGGTGCAGGTTGACGCTCGAACCGCTCGCCACCGCTGCGCCCACCGAGCAATCGAAGGTGGAATCACCCGGCCATACGGGCAAAGCGGGTCGCAGCGCCTGTGAAACATCGTAAATTTTATTGACTGACTTCATTCTATTTTCTTGCAGCGCGCATTGACCGCGCGATCATCCGCGGTTTTCTGTCCGCCTGTGCCGAAACCGGCTCGTGGCGGCTCTGCCAAAGAAATAGAGCCGCCCATCGCAGCCAATAAAATCACCCCCGACACGCCGAAAGGCTTCATGAAAAAATCTCGATCGGAAAGCCATCGGGCGATGCAAGCATCATCGCGCGCACCTCCCCGGAGCCCGGGAGCAAGAGGCGCGCAGGTTCACGCCGGACGGCGGCGCCGTGCCGTCGTGCGCGCTCCAGCACGAGATCCGTATCCGCTGTCTTGAACGACCACAGACCGATGCCGCGGGCGCGCAAACCGAGCGGCTGCGGCGGCTGCAGGGCGTGCTCCAACAATTGCATGACGACGAGATAGCCGCTGCGCGCTGCGGGTGCAAACCACTGCTGAAAATGCACCCTCGTTCCTGCGGGCAAGCCCATGCCGCCCTGCGGGCCCTCGGCTTCGAAGGTGAATTCGCGACGCAACTCGAGCCCCAGCACCTCATCGAGAAAAGCGCCGGTGCGACCGGCATCGCTAACCAAGGCGCTCGAATAGTTCGGCCCGCCAATGCCGAGCGCGGTGTCAATGGGACCGATTGGTTGCATGTCCGACCGGTCAACGCCCAGCACCATGAAATCGTCCGGTGCGATCCAGTGGGTTTCACCGACCTCGTAGGTGCTGCCGTCCGCGCGCGGAAAGGCCATGACGGTGACGCCGGCCGTGGCGGAAAAACCGCTCTGCTCGACGATGGCATGACGTGCACGCAGTCCGGTGATGGCGAACCCGAAGCCGAGCGCTCCGGTGTAGCGACAGTCAAGATGGGGTCTTGAGACGGGCGTCGTCGGTGGCACGCGAAGAACGCGCAGCATGACGGCCTCATCAACCTCGGGCCGGGTGTAGACCGTGACCTCGAGCTCGCCCGTCGGCGCGATCCCCCAGTGTTCGGCAAGTGCGGCCGCAGCAGCGCCCTCCACCCGCTCGAGGCGCGGCGTAAGGTTGAGCGCACCCTGCATCAGCCGACGCATGCGCTCGGGTGAACTGCTCGCGACCGTCACTGCACTGAGCGGTCCGCAGATCAGCGGGCGCTCGCTCGCGCCCGGCTGCATGGGGTCTTTGACTGAATTCATTCGAGGCGTATCCATTGTTGATTGCGATAGAAAGGCCCGACGAATCCGCGAACCTCGAGCTGTCTGCCATCCGACTTCGGCGTCAGACGCAACTTGTAAACCTTGCCGTCATTGGGATCGAGGATCGTGCCGCCTTCCCAGTATCCCGAGCGGCTGTTCGCCCGCATGCCTTCGATGATCGCCATGCCACGTACCGGCTGATCTTTTCTGGAACCCGAGCATTTGTCGCACCGGGCGTCGCTCTTGCCGGCGTCCAGAATCGCCTCGATGCGACCCACGAGAACGCCATTTCGCTCGACGATGCGCACATGCGATCTCGCCTCCCCGGTCTTGTCGTCGATCGTCTTCCACAGGCCTATCGGGCTCAAAGGCGCCGCGGCCTGCACCAGTGGCGATGCAGACAGGTTCACCGACAAGATGCCGATCGAGATAATGAGGTATCGATTAAGGGATGATCTTTTCATGACCGCAAAGATACGCGTCGCAAAAAACCCGGGCAAATTCGTAATGCTCTGCGTGACGATACTGGGCTCGGCCGTGCTCACCAGGCCGACCCTCGCGCGCGATGCCTTTCCCGAGGCCTATTACGCTGCCCGGGATGCCGGGTGGGCCGAGGCCGTGTTGCGCCTGCGCGATCCGCAGGCTTTCGCGGATTTCGCGCAGCGTGTCGGCGGCTGGCGAGTCGAGGGACCCATCGATGACGAGTGGTGGATTCGCGATGACGAAGCGGGTGTTGGGGCGATTCGAGTGCTCCGTGCGCCGCTGGAGATTGATCCGCCAAAACCGTTTCGTCCGTGGGATACGGGCGGCCTGTTCAGTCTGATGACCCGTTCGAACAACACTGACGGTGTCTACCGCAGCGCACTCGAGTCGGGCTGGACCGCGATCAACGCCCCGGTATCGCTTGATTTTGGCGGGGTAACGCTGGCCAATGTCGTCTTCCGTGGCCCCGACGCCCTGCATATTGCCGTCTACGAGCGGCTACAGCCGCGTCTGCCCGAGGCGATCGACCTGCAAAAACTCCGGCGCCCCTTCAACTCCATGCAGGTGGTCCGCGACCTGGCTGCCGCGCGAAACTTCTACATCAACACGCTGGGCTTCGAGATCATCGCCGAGGGCCGCTTCAAGGCGCCAACAGGGACACCCAGTAATTTTGGCATTCCGGAATCCTTGGCCGCGGGCAGCGCCCTCGATTATCTGATCGTCGGACCCTCCGCCAAAGGTCCAACCCAAATTGAAATTGTGAGCTTCGCGGGATTGACGGGACGCGCGCGTTCCGCAAGCGAGACCTCTCGGCTTGGGTTGATTGCCCTGCGCTTTCCGGTCCGTTCACTGACCAATCTGAGAGCGCGCCTAAAACGGGAACGCTACCCCCATCAATCCACCGCCCGCGCCATGCCGCCCTTCGGTGTGGTGAGAATGGTGCGCATTCGCTCACCCGAGGGCGCACAACTCGAATTCTTCGAGCTGCCGTCACAGGACGGTCAACCGCAAACCCCTTAAAAGTAGTATCTTCTGCGCATGATCCGCGTCACCTATCTGAGTCAAGAATCCTCCGCCATGTCCGCCGATGCCCTGCTGGCATTGGTCACCCAGTGCCATCGCAACAATCCGGGCAAAGGACTCACCGGAATGTTGTTGCACGGCAACGGTACCTTCCTGCAGGTGCTTGAGGGTGATGACACGATCGTCGACACGCTGATCGAGACGATTGGTCGCGACCCGCGTCACACCAACATGAAAATCGTTCGCCGCGAAGCCATCACTACGCGGCAACACGCCGACTGGAGCATGGGCTTCGAACGCGTCACCGACGAGACGCTCAACGCCATCCCCGGCCTGCGAAACTTCGGTCTACGCAACTTCACGCCGGACTATCTCAGCGGCCACGGCGATGTAGTCGAAACGCTGCTCGAACGGCACCGTGCGCCACATTGGGATCCACTCATTCGCGAACTCGACGCACGTGACAAACTGATCGCCGAGATGCGTCGCGAACTCCTGCAAGCGCGCACCGACAACGAAATGGCAGCGCTCGTACTCGAAACCGTCATCGAGGTAGCGAGAGACGGTCGACTCGACGAAGCCCACCTCGACATCTGTCGCACCGCACTCGCGGGACTGCGCTGATCCAGTGAAGGAATCCACCAAAGAAATGCTGGTGTTCCTGCTCACCGGCATCGCGGTCGTATTGATTTTCTCCGGCTACAAGATCATCGCACTGTTGGGCGATTGATCGGCAGGGCCAAACGACTTCGATCGATCTCGCGGCCACCCTTCCAGACCCGACTTACGCGCCTTACCGCGGTGATGTCTTCCGAAGGATCGGCATCAAGCAGAACAAGATCGGCCAGTTTTCCGGTCTCGATGGAGCCGAGATCCCGCTCGCGACCCAGAAAGATCGCCCCGTTCAGAGTGGCGATACGCAAAACCTGGAGCGGCGGGATTCCGGCCTCGGCCACAAGCTCGAGCTCGCGTAGCGCCGCGGGGGCGAAAGTACGATCTGTGGCCAGCACGAGCACACCTCCGGCATCGTGAATACGCCGCAGGTTCTGCTGAGCATACGGAAAGATCGCCGCAAACCACGCCGGCCAACCGAGCTTCAGGTATCGCTGCCTCGCCACCTCGCGGGCGTCTGGTTCACGTGAATCGACCACAGCGGCATATTCCGGGGTGCGGAGAAAATCCACGCCATTTGCCAGCGATCGGATCTCGTCAAAAACCACCAACGACGTCTGTATCGGAATCTTTTTCTCCGCAACGAGTCGCGCGAAATCCGCGGTGATCAGTCCGGTTGCCGGCCCATGAGCCAAGGTATCGATCCCGGCCTCGATCGCATCTCGCGCCATTTTTTCATTGGAAATGTGTGCCGTCGTGCGAATACCCCGCTCGTGCAGGTAATCGATCATTCTCTTCATCAACTCAATGGGTAGCTGCTTGACGAGCGGGTTGGGCCCGACCCCCATCGACTCATAAGTGATTTTCTGGAGATCTGGCTGCAAGGCTATTTGCTTATCCAGATCCTGCAATGTGCTCGGCCAATCACGTACGCCGATACCCGCGTACCCAACGCTCCAACTACCGGGGTAGGTCAGGAGCTGTCCCGTCGCGAAAATACGCGGCGCGATGATCTCTCCTGCCCGTTCGCGCGCCCGTAGTCCCATGATGAAATCGGGGTTGTTGCCGGCGTCGTACACCGAAGTAAAGCCGTAGTACAAATAGCCCTGCAGGGTTGACTCGCCCACCGACTCATCGACCGCTTTGCTCGACTGCGCGCTGGAATCACGCCAAGCGCCACCCCCAAGCAAATGGATATGCGCGTCGATCATTCCGGGAATAAGGAATTTGCCGCGTCCATCGACGACGGGCACGTCTGTTGGGATGGGTGTCGGCGTGTTCGTGATCTCAGCGATTTTTCCGCCGCGCACAACGACCCGCTGATTTGCGGCCGGCGGGCGTCCCGTCCCATCGATGACGGTGACGTTCTCGATGACGAATTCATCGACGGCCGCGCCAAGGCTCGACGAAGCCGCCGTCAAGACAAGCATCATCACGCCAAAAAAAAGACCGCGTAGTTTGTTCATATTGCGCCCGGCGGCTGACCGGTATCATCGCGGCTCTCGCTCTTCGGCATCCGCAATCGAATCAGCGTCTTGATGCCAAGATATCCGATCGCGCCGAGCAGCAACATGGTGAGCGCGATCATGCCGAAAATCACTTCGATGGTGTTGAGCATGGAACCCAGTCTACACCGCTCTCACCGCGGTAAAAGCGCATAGCCTGCTACGGCGAACAAGGTCGCGATCGAAACCTTACGGAAGATGCCTGCCCGCTCCGGAGTGAGTAAACGCAAGCCGAGTCGATTGCCGAGGAAATAGACGGGGGCCAGGGCAAGACCGAGTAGTGCGCTACGCCATGACACGGCACCCTGCAGGACCATCAGCAGCAGCGTGAAACTCTGCACCACGGCGAAATAGGTCAACAGCGTCGCACGCGTGACGAGTGCAGACAAATTCTCCGCCAGCATGCCGATGATCACCGGAGGCCCACCCACCCCACCGATACCGAACAGCGAGCCGCTCGCGAACCCAAGCGCCGCATTGCCGAGGCGACTACGAATCGAAAAAGGAAACCGCCACCGCAATGCAAGCCCAGTCGAGGCGACGAGGACTGCGCCGGCCACGAGTTGGCGAACGGCATCCACGTCAACGGCATGCAGCAGCCACAATCCGATCGGCGAGGCGATACAGGCAGCGATGCACAAGGGCCGCGCAATCGTCCAATCTGTCTCGGCACCCACGGCGCGCAGATTCGCCACGCCAGCCACCGCATTGACGATCAGAATGATCGCAGTTGCCGTCACGGGATCAATGATCGTCAGGAACACCGGCGCCATGACGAGCGCGCCGCCGAATCCCGTAAAGCCCAGCACGACACCGGCGATGCAGGTGGTGATCGCAAAGATCAGCCAGACTTCCACGACGGCGAAGCGCTGCGGTCGCCGATGCTTCAGCGTTGGACTGCGGCGCGGTTGATGAGGGAGTACAACGCGGGCAGCACGAACAGCGTCAGCAATGTCGAAGAAATCACGCCGCCGATGACCACGGTCGCGAGCGGGCGTTGCACTTCCGCACCGGCACCGACCGAAATCGCCATGGGCACGAAACCGAGGCTCGCCACGAGTGCCGTCATGACGACCGGTCGCAATCGGGTCGAGGCGCCTTCGCGAATCGCAGCCATGAGCTCGCCCCCGCGTGCCCGCAGATCGCGGATGAAGCTCAGCATCACGATCCCGTTGAGCACCGCGATACCCGACAGCGCGATGAAGCCGACTCCCGCCGAAATCGACAACGGCAGATCCCGTAACGCGAGTGCAAAGACACCGCCGGTCAGTGCGAGCGGAACGCCCGAAAATATCACCAAGGCGTCTCTGACCGAACCGAAAGTCATGAAGAGCAGCAGGAAAATCAGCGCGAGCGTCAGTGGCACGACGATCGCGAGTCGCTGCGTCGCCGAAGTCAGTTGCTCGAACGTTCCGCCATAGCTGAGCCAATAGCCCGTCGGCAGACGCACTTCTTGCTCGAGGCGACTGCGCAACTCATCAACGAACGAAGCGAGATCGCGTCCTGTGACATTAGTCGTCACCACGATACGACGCTTGCCCTCCTCGCGGTTGATCTGGTTCGGGCCTTCGACAAGACGTAGTGCAGCCACTTCGCGCAGCGGAATGCTGGAGAACACACCCGCTTCGCTCCCCGGCAAGCGCAGCGGCAGACGGGCGATCGCCTCGAGGCTCTCGCGTTCCTCGTCGCTCAGTCGGATCACGATCGGGAAGCGCCGATCGCCCTCGAATAGGGTGCCCGCTGCAGTACCGGCGATCGCGGTCGCGACCAGGTCTTGAACCTCGGCGACCGTCAGCCCGTAACGCGCCAACGCGGCTCGATCGGGATCAACCACCAGCATCGGCAGGCCGGTAACCTGCTCCACCGCAACATCATCGGCGCCCTCGATCTGCGCAGCGATGGCCCCGATGCGCTCTGCCACCTCCAGCCCTGTGTCGATATCGTCACCGAATACTTTGATCGCCACGTCGGAACGTACTCCAGTCATCAATTCGTTGAAGCGCATCTGGATCGGCTGCGTGAGCTCGTAGTTATTGCCCGGGATCTCGGCGATTGCTTTTTGAATCTCCGCGATGATCTCGTCCTGGGCAGCACGTGGATTGGGCCACGCAGCGCGCGGCTTGAGGATGACGAAGGTGTCGGCGACCGACGGTGGCATGGGGTCATTGGCCACGTCGGCCGTGCCGATCTTGCTGAACACGAACTCCACGAAGGGTAACTTCTTGATGCGCTGCTCCAGCTGCTCTTGCATGGCAACAGACTGGCTCAGCGATGTACCCGGAATACGCATCGCGTGCAACGCATAGTCGCCCTCATCCAGCGAGGGCATGAACTCGCCACCCATTCGTGTCGTCACGGCTGCGGCGATCAGCACCAGGCCAGCTGCCGCAATAGCCACTGTCCTCGGGGCGGCCAGAGCGCGCGCCAGCGCCGGTTCGTACCAGCCGCGAAGCAGCACCACCAGCCTGCTCTCGTGCTCGTTGACCCGCCCACGAAGCGCCAGCGCCACCAAGGCGGGTATCAGCGTCAATGACAGCAACATCGCGGAAGTCAGCGCAAAGACGACCGTGAAGGCCATCGGGTGGAACATTTTTCCTTCCACACCCTCAAGCGCGAAGATGGGCAGATAAACCGCAGTAATGATGCCCACACCGAACAAGCTCGGCTTGATCACCTCGGCCGTCGCAGCAGCAGCGAGATCATGTCGCTCCGCCGTCGAGAGTTCCCTGCCGAGGCTTGCCTGGGCACCCGCGAAACGACGCAGGCAGTTTTCGATGATGATGACTGCACCGTCGACGATCAGCCCGAAGTCGATGGCGCCAAGACTCATTAAATTGCCCGACACGCCCGCACGCAGCATGCCGGTGGCCGTCATCAACATGGACAGTGGAATCACCAAAGCCGTGATCAACGCCGCCCGGAAGTTTCCGAGCAACAGAAAAAGCACGACCACCACGAGCAGCGCGCCTTCGGCCAGCGACAGCGTGACCGTACGGATCGTCCGCTCCACCAGCGCGGTGCGATCGTACGTCGTGCGCAAAATGACGCCTTCGGGCAGCGAAGCGCGAATCTCCTGCACGCGAAGATCAACGGCGCGCGCGACCTCGCGACTGTTTTCGCCCACCAGCATCATGACGGTACCGAGCACGACCTCGACGCCGTTCTCGGTCGCGGCGCCCGTACGCAGCTCGCGGCCCTCTATCACGCGCGCGACATCGCTGATCCGCACCGGACGACCGCCGCGCTGCGCGACCACGATTTGCTCGATGTCGGCGATATCGGCGAGCTGGCCCGGGACGCGGACGAGTTGGATCTCGCCATTTTTTTCGATGTAGCCCGCGCCGCGGTTCTCGCCGTTCTGCTCGATGGCATGGACAAGGTCGTGCAGCGTCAGATTCAGGGCATCGAGGCGCAACAAGTTCGGCTCGATCTGTACCTCGCGGTTGAAGCCTCCCACCGTATTGATCTCGACGACACCTTTCACTGTGCGCAACTGCGGCTTCACCACCCAGTCATGCAAGGTTCGCAGGTCGGTGGGCGTGTACGGCCGCCCATCCTCGCGCAAAGCGTCCGGCGCAGCCTCGACGGTGTACATGTAGATTTCGCCGAGACCGGTGGCGATCGGTCCCATCGCCGGCTCGACGCCCATCGGAAGCTGTGCGCTCGCGACCTGCAGCCGCTCGGCGATCAGCTGTCGCGCCCAATAGATGTCCGTCCCGTCCTCGAAACCGATGGTGATCTGCGAGAGTCCGTAACGCGACAAGGATCGTGCGTACTCAGTGCGCGGAATCCCGGCGAGTGCCGTCTCGATTGGAAAGGTGACGCGCTGCTCGATCTCAAGCGGCGTGAAGCCGGGCGCCTCCGTGTTGATCTGCACTTGAACATTGGTGATATCCGGAACGGCGTCGATCGGCAGCCGCATCAGACTGAAACCGCCGAGAACGATCAGGCCGAGCGTGGCGGCAAGCACCAGCCAACGGTGACGAATCGAGTAACGGATGAGGGATTCGAGCATGACGGCGTCAGTGATCGTGTACGGCGCCGGATTTTTCGATGTCGGCTTTGATCAAGTAGCTCTGCTCGATGACGATCTGTTCGCCCGCCGCGAGCCCCGACAATACCTCGACAAAATCTTCATTACGACGACCGAGCGTCAACGGGCGAGCTTCAAAGATATCGCCGACACGTACGAATACGGCGTCCCAATCACCGACTTTCTGCAGCGCCGCGACAGGCACTCGGAGCGGCACTGTCACACGCTGAGTCTCGATGTGTGCACGCACCGCCATGCCCGGCCGCCAGATACCGTCACTGTTTTTGAGAACGGCATTGACGAGCAGACTCTGACTCGCTGCATCGACCACCGGCGCGATCTGCGCTACCGAGATTTCGGTCGTTGCACCATCGGTCGGCCGAGTCAGGCGCACTTTTGCACCCGGCCTGACCTTTGGCGCATCGCTGCCAAAGACTCGCATTTCCAACCATAGCGTCTGCAGATCCGCAATCGAGAACAGATCACGCGCCCCGGTCGCTTCGCCGACCCGCGCCTCGCGCGCGATCACCGTACCGGCAATCGGCGAACGCAGTGGATACTCGGCGAGACTCGCATCGCTCTCGATGATGGCCAGCGTCTGGCCCTGCGACACACGATCCCCGACCTCTGCATTGATACGGCGCACGACACCCGGAAATCGTGCCGCAATCGCCGCTTCGCCACCGCGTCGTGTTACCAAAACGCCGTTGACGGTAATCGACTCGACGATGTCGCCCGCTCCCGCAGCAGCCACCACGATGCCGGCTTCCCTGGCGGACTTT
>JBILGD010000021.1:0-31537 GCA_044351225.1 Steroidobacteraceae bacterium | reverse complement strand
CCGCTCGCGGGGACGCGAAGAGCACATCCGTGTGGGCTCGGCGCGCGCCATCCATGGCGCGCGACGCCCCGCTCGCGAGCACTACGCCCACACCGCCGGGTGAAGCCCCCTCGATTGAAGGATCACTTCACGCACGAATAGTGAACAACGAACTCGTGATCAACCTTCCGTGTGCGTGACGTGTTGGTGGTGGCCGGGCGTCGTGCCGAGTCCCGACCGAGGGGCGTCGCTCGGCCGCGATCAATCCATCACGTCGCCGTCATCACACCCGACTGCAACGGCACGAACGACACCGCGCCGAGCCGCTCCTGCTCGAAACCCTGATCGGTTCGCGTGATGCGCAGCAATTCCTGCTTGCCCTCGGCGCCCACCGGCATGACGAGTCGACCGCCGATCGCCAATTGCTGCAGCAGCGCATCGGGCACAGTCATCGGTGCAGCGGCGACGAGAATACCGTCGTACGGACCCTGTGCCTTCCAGCCCTCGTAACCATCGCCGTGACGGAAGCGCACGTTCTTGATGCCGAGCTCCTTGAGACGCGACTTGGCGCGAAGCAAAAGCGGTTCGATTCGTTCGATAGTGAAAATGCGCGGCACGAGTGTCGCGAGCACTGCGGTCTGATAGCCACATCCGGTGCCGACTTCGAGCACACTGCTTACTGCTCCCGCCTCGAGCAAGGCCTCAGTCATGCGCGCCACGATGTAGGGCTGCGAGATCGTCTGGCCGAAGCCGATCGGCAAGGCCGTGTCTTCGTAGGCACGACTCGCCAACGCCTCATCCACAAAAATATGTCGGGGCACATTGCGGATGCGATCAAGCACCGCGGGGTTCTTCACCCCCTGCTCCATCAAGCGCTGCACGAGTCGCTCACGCGTACGCGCCGAGGTCATGCCAATGCCGTTGAGACGTTGATCGATCATCAACCCAAGCCTTCGAGCCAGTCGCGGAGTGTCTCGAGCGCGGCGTAGCGAGTCAGATCCACTTGCAGCGGCGTGACCGAAACGAAACCGTTGGCGACCGCGTGAAAATCCGTGCCCTCGCCATCATCGTGCCCCTCACCTGCAGCGCCGACCCAATACACCACGCGACCGCGTGGATCCACGGCTTTTACCGCACGTTCGGCGCGGTGACGATGGCCGAGTCGCGTGGTCACAAAGCCGCGCAGCTCGCCGTACGGTCGATGCGGAATATTGACGTTGAGGATCATGTTGCGATCGAGCGGACGCTCGAGCAGACGCTGCACGATCAAGCGCGCAACCTGCGCCGCAGCGGCGTAATCCATCTCGCCGTGCTCGGGGCGACGCAAGGACAACGCGACGGTGGGCAGACCGAGGAAACGCCCCTCGATGGCCGCAGCCACCGTTCCAGAATAGAGCACATCGTCGCCGAGGTTCTCGCCGTTGTTGATTCCCGAGACCACCATGTCGTGCTCGAAATCGAACAGCCCGGACATGGCAAGGTGCACGCAATCGGTGGGCGTCCCGGTGACGAAGTAGGAGCCTTCCTCGACTTCGGTGACGCGCAACGGATGCTCGAGGGTCAGCGCGTTGCTCGCGCCGCTGTGGTTGCGTTCGGGCGCCACCACCGTCAGTTCGGCGAGACCCGCGAGCGACTGGCGCAAGGCGATGATGCCCGGCGCCCGATACCCATCGTCGTTGCTCACGAGGATTTTCATCGAGTTTTTTTCTTGGAGACCCGGGAGGGCGGACAATATACTGAAACCTCGGGATTCGAGGTAGCAGGATGCGCAAACCCTCCGACGAAGATGTCCGGACTTTTCGCGACGCGGTCAAGGGCGCACGCCCGCTGCGCAGCGAGCCGCGTATTCGTCCGCATCGCCCGAAGCCGAAGCCCCGCGCCCTCTTCCGTCGTCTCGGGGAAGCCGAAGTTCTCGAGGACAGTCTGCAGCTGACGCCGGCGGATCTCGACGTGGAGTTCGGGGACGAGCTCACCTTTCGTCGCGGTGGGATTCAGGATGCGGTGATGCGTCGCCTGCGGCGCGGTCATTATCGCGTCGAATCCGAACTCGATCTGCACGGCCTCACCGTCCCCGAGGCCAAGCAGGCCTTGCGCGATTTCCTTGCGCGCGCCATCGCACGGCAATGCCGTTGCGTGCGCATCATTCACGGCAAGGGTTTGGGCTCGGGTCCGCGCGGCCCGGTGATCAAGCAAGCGGTCAACGTCATCCTGCGTCGCACCGATCCGGTCATTGCCTTCTGTTCGGCGCGGCAGGTGGATGGCGGCACTGGCGCGATTTACGTGCTGCTGCAGGGCTAGCTCGAGCGCCGTCAACCCGCACGCGGTGCGAGCAATTTCGCCATGCGCTCGCGGGTCTCATCGGTCACCCAGCCTTCTTCCATCAACGACTCGAGACTCTCAGGAGGCGCCTCGAAGAGCCGCAACAAATCGCGCCGCACGAGAGCGCGCGTGCGCGCATAGACCTTGGGCGGCAGCGCCGCGATCTCGGCGGCCAACGCGAGCGAGCGCGGCACCACTTGCGTCGGCTCGACGAGCTCATCGACGAAACCCGCAGCGAGCGCTTCGGCACCACTGACCAGCGCGCCGCGCGGCAACCAGGACACCGCGCGCTGCGTACCGACCACACGCTCGAGCACACGAAAGATGAGCTCGCCCGGATAGAGGCCGACCTGCACCTCGTTGAGGCCGATACGAAACTTGCCCTCGGCCATGATGCGATGGTCACACAGCAGCGCGAGCACTGCGCCACCTGCAGGGCTGTGTCCGGTGATCGCGGCGATAATCGGCAATCGCGAGCGCACGATGGCCAGCTGCGCGCGCGCAAACGCCAGCACGAGTTCGCGTACCGCCGCCTCGCCGGAGTTCATCTCGCGCACATCGAGACCCGCGGAAAACATGCCGGCGGCGCCCGAGAGCACGATCACGCGCGGACCCGCCGCGGACATCGAATCGGACTCGGTCGTGACCACAGCCTGCTCGAGCGCCTGCAGCAGCGCGCTGTTCAGCGCATTAACCGGGGGGCGCGCCAATCTGATCTCGCGCACATTGCCGTGATCTGTGATCTCAAGCATGTTCTTCCTCTCCTGCAATACCCGCTGCATCGTCGATCAACTCGCGCAGCACGGTGGTGGCAAAACTGCCGGGCCGAAGGCGAAAACTCAAGCAGACCGTTCGGCCGGGTTCCAGCCACTCGAGCGCCAGGTCACGCACTGCGACTCGCAGCGGACGTCGCGCCGAATCGAGCCGATCACCGAGCAGACGCGCGGTCAGCGCCGGAAATTGCGCGGCGATATCCGCCTCGAGCGCGGCGATCTCACCGCCGACACCGCTCTCTCCGCGACCAAACAAAGGCCCGCTCGGATGAATGTCGAGACTCGCAAGACGCCGCTCGATTTCGGGATCGACCGACTCGACGAGAAAGCTCGAGTTGCTGCCGTCAAGATTCGCGCGCTCGCCGGCGTGAAGCCGATGCCAATCACCACGGCGCACCCGTGCAGCCAGCACGGCGTTGAAAACCAGACTGCGGGCTGCCGACAACTCGAATCCGGCGCCGGCGCCAGAAGCCGAAGCGGACCCCGCAGCGCCGCCCCGCATGAGCCGCTCGAGATTGCCAAGGTCCCGGCCGAAACGCTGTGGCCCAAAGTAATTCGGTACGCCTGACAAGGCAATCTCGGCCACCCTACGCTCGAGCGCCGCGGTATCGCCAAAGAAATCACGCAGCACGATGCGGAATCGATTGGCCGCGAGCGCGCCGCGCGGTAGTTTGCGCGCATGCGCCTGCGCCGCGAGCACCTCGAAACCCTCGCCGCTCACCTGCGACCACTCGGCCGCCGAACGACGCCGCGCGGGGACGGTGAACCATTGGGTGGTGACGGCGCGCCGATCCTTCAGGCCCGCATAACCCACGTCAAAATCACGCGCGCCGGCGAGTTTGGCGAGTTCGCGGGCAACCCAACCGGTGTTGGCGCCGCGCTTGCGCACCTGCAGCAACACATGTTCGCCCTGTCCCGAGGCAACGAAGCCGAGTTCCTCATCGACCTGGAAGTCTTCGAGTTCGACGCGCAGCCGCGCGCGACCCGCGGGTGGTTCCACAGCGCGTGGTGGCGACAGCGCCAACTCGCGCCATTCGTCGCCGGGCGAGGCGGGCAAAAAAGTTGACTCGCTCACGGCTTTTCGATGAGCACGATCGCCTCGGCCGCCAAGCCTTCGCGACGACCGATAAAACCGAGCTTTTCGGTGGTGGTCGCCTTCAGATTGACAGCGTCGGGGTCAAGCGCGAGCAATCGCGCCACCTCGACACGAATCGCCTCGCGATGCTTCGCGATCCGCGGCGCTTCGCAGAGCAGCGTGAGATCGGCATTGACGATTCGATAGCCACGCTCGTGCAGCAGCAGCACCGCGTGCTGCACGAACTGCGCACTGGCCGCGCCGCGCCATCGTGGATCGGTGTCCGGAAAATGTTGTCCGATATCGCCCAAGGCAGCTGCGCCAAGGAGCGCATCACACAGCGCATGCAGCAAGACATCGCCATCGGAATGCGCGATCACCCCGGCCTCGTGCGGTATGCGCACGCCTCCCAACATGACATGGTCACCCGACCCGAAGGCATGCACATCAAAACCCGATCCGACCCGTATCACGACTGTCCTCCCGCGCTGGCACGCGCACGCAGTATGCCCTCGGCGAGCGCGAGATCCGCAGCCGTCGTCACTTTGAGATTGGTCGACTCGCCGGTGATGAGTCGCGGCTTTGCACCCAACCACTCCATCGCCTGCGCTTCATCGGTCGGGACGCGACCGGCGGATGCGGCGGCGCGCAAGGCGGCTAGCAACGCACCCAGACGAAACATTTGCGGGGTCAGAGCGCGCCAGAATCCCTCGCGCGGCACGGTTTCACCACTGACGACACTACCCGCCTCGGTCACGCCGCGCTTCAGTGTATCGGCAAGCGGCAAGGCCAGAAGCCCACCGCCGAGCGGGGCTTGCCCCGCGCTGTCTTCACGCGCCACACCCTGCAGCAAGGCATCGACTTCGGCGCGCGTCACGCAGGGTCGCGCCGCATCGTGCACCAGCACCCAGTCGGCCTCGTCGGCACCGCGCGTGCGCAGCGTTTCGAGCGCCTGACGAACCGAATCACTGCGCTCGGCGCCGCCCGGCGCCTCGATCACGGCGCGCGCGAGACGCGTGCGCAGCGCAGGCCAATATTCATCGCCCGGTGACAACGCGACAGCCACGCCACGACAGGCCGAATCATTCAAAAAAATATGCAGCGACCACTCGAGCATGCTGCGCCCGGCGAGCGGCAAATATTGCTTGGGAAGTTCGGCGCCGAGCCGCTTGCCCCGCCCGGCCGCCGGCATGACGAGCCAGTAATGGGGTCGGCTCAAGATGCGGGACTCAGCGTTGCGCCGTGCGCGTGGGCGAGGCGTCGACCGGCGCCGCCGGCACGGTGACGACCTTGGGCACGACCTGATAGAAAGACTCGCCCTGCCCGATCATGCCGAGTTCGCTGCGGGCGCGTTCTTCGATGGCGCTCATGCCCGCCTTTAGATCGGCGACCTCGGCCGCCAACTGTTCGTTGCGGCGCTTGAGATCGGCATTGGTGCCGCTTTGCTGAGCGACGGCCTGACGCAGGCGATAGGCTTCGCGTACGCCGTCGTCGGACAACCAGATGCGGTACTGCAGCAGCACCGTCAGGCACACCAACACACCGGCGAACCACTTGGTCATTGAACGCGCATGGTAAACGTCGACCGATGCAAAATAAACCCCTGCTGCATCAGATCTTTATCGGGAAAGCCTCACGCCCGGCATAACGCGCCTTGCCGCCAAGTTCTTCCTCGATACGCAACAGCTGGTTGTACTTGGCAACGCGATCCGAACGCGACATCGATCCGGTCTTGATCTGCGTGGCCGCAGTCGCCACGGCAATATCGGCAATGGTCGTATCCTCAGTCTCGCCCGAGCGATGCGAAATCACCGCTGAATACCCTGCACCGGTGGCCATCGCGATCGCTTCGAGGGTCTCGGTGAGCGTGCCGATCTGATTCACCTTGATGAGTATCGAGTTGGCAATACCCTGACGGATGCCCTCGGCAAGAATGTCGGTATTGGTCACGAAGAGATCGTCACCAACGAGCTGACAGCGCTTGCCAAGCGCCTTGGTCAGCCCCGCCCAACCCTGCCAATCGCCTTCGGCCATGCCATCTTCGATGGTGATGATCGGGTATTTGGCAACGAGCTTCGCGAGGTACTGCGCAAACTGCGCAGGCGTGAACGCACGCCCTTCGCCATGCAGCGAGTACTTGCCATCCTTGAAGAACTCGGAGCTCGCCACATCGAGTCCGAGGTAGATGTCGCGCCCCGGTCGGTAACCGGCCTTCTCGATCGCCTGCAACAGCAGCTTGAGCGCCGCCTCGTTCGAAGCGAGATCGGGGGCGAAGCCGCCCTCATCGCCCACCGCCGTGGTCAGCTTCTTGCCCTTGAGGATGCCCTTGAGCGTGTGGAACACCTCGGCACCCATCTGCAGCGCATGACTGAAATCTTTGGCACCGACCGGCAGGATCATGAACTCCTGGATGTCGAGACTGTTGTCGGCATGCGCACCGCCGTTGATGACGTTCATCATCGGCACCGGCATGACCGGCTTGCGCTTACCCGCGAGGTAACGCCACAGCGCCATGTCGGCATCCTGCGCGGCCGCGTGCGCTGTGGCGAGCGAGACCGCAAGCAGCGCGTTGGCACCAAGGTGGCTCTTGTTCTCCGTCCCATCGAGCGCAATCAGTCGCGCATCGATGTCCTGCTGGTCGCGGGCATCGCGCTTGGTGAGTGCGCGGCGGATCGTGGTGTTGACGTTGTGCACCGCTTTGAGCACACCCTTGCCGAGATAGCGCTTCTTGTCGCCATCGCGCAGCTCGACCGCTTCACGCGTGCCCGTCGAAGCACCCGAGGGCACCGCGGCACGGCCGACTGCACCGTTTGCGAGAATCACGTCGGCTTCGACCGTGGGGTTGCCGCGCGAATCAATGATTTCGCGCGCGCGGATGTCGGCAATACGGCTCATTCGGAGTCTTCCTCGAAGGGTTTGGATTTGACAGTGCGGTCGAGCTCGACCAGCGTTGCGAGCAGCGACGCCATGCGAGCGAGCGGCCACGCGTTGGGTCCGTCCGAGAGCGCCTTGGACGGATCGGGGTGAGTTTCCATGAAGATCCCGGCGACACCCGCCGCCACGGCAGCGCGCGCGAGCACGGGCACGAACTCCCGCTGACCGCCCGAAGCACTGCCCTGTCCGCCCGGCAACTGCACGGAGTGCGTGGCATCGAACACCACGGGACAACCGGTCCGTCGCATCACCGCGAGCGAGCGCATATCGGAAACGAGGTTGTTGTAGCCGAAGGAGAATCCGCGCTCGCAGACCATGATCGACTCGTTGCCGCTGGAACGGGCCTTGTCGACGACGTTCTGCATCTCCCACGGCGAGAGGAACTGGCCCTTCTTGATATTGACTGGCTTGCCCTGCGAGGCGGCCGCCACGATGAAGTTGGTCTGGCGACAAAGAAATGCCGGCGTCTGCAGCACATCGACGACCGCGGCTACTTCGGCGAGCGGCGTGTCTTCGTGCACATCGGTGAGCACCGGCACGCCGAACTTCGTGCGGATGCCCTCGAGCACCTTGAGTCCTGCATCGATGCCGGGGCCGCGGAAGCTCGTCCGTGAGGAGCGATTCGCCTTGTCGTAGGACGCCTTGAAAATGTAGGGCACACCGAGCGTACGCGTGAGTTCGCACAGGCGTCCGGCG
Source organism: Steroidobacteraceae bacterium (assembly GCA_044351225.1). Taxonomy (GTDB): domain Bacteria; phylum Pseudomonadota; class Gammaproteobacteria; order Steroidobacterales; family Steroidobacteraceae; genus UBA964. The sequence goes on along the minus strand of JBILGD010000021.1, from coordinate 23,761 downwards.
ATCTCCTCGCAGAGCGTTGCACTCTCGATCACGCAGGGCCCCGCAATCAGAAACAGCGGTTGCTGCGCACCGACTTCGATACCAGCGAGTTTCATGGGCGACGACCCTCATGCTGCGCGCGTGCTGCGGCGATGAAGCCGCTGAAGAGCGGATGCCCGTCGCGCGGATTGGAAGTGAACTCCGGGTGGAACTGCGTGGCCACAAACCAAGGATGGTCGGGGAGCTCCACGATCTCCACGAGATCGTCACGCGACATGCCGGAAAAACGCAGCCCCGCCGCACGGTAGCGATCGAGGTAAGTGTTGTTGAATTCGTAGCGGTGACGATGGCGCTCGCGAATAAGTTCGCGACCATAGAGCGCACAGGCTCGAGAGCCGGCCGCCACGAGCACATCCTGACCGCCGAGGCGCATCGTACCGCCGAGGTTCGAGGACTCATCGCGCGCCTGCGCGCCACGCGCGGCGTCCTGCCACTCGGTGATGAGTGCAATCACGGGGTGTGGCGTCGCGCGATTGAACTCGGTGCTGGTCGCTCCCTCGAGCGCAAGCACGTGCCGACCGAACTCGATTACCGCGAGTTGCATGCCGAGACAGATGCCGAGGTACGGCACCTTGCGCTCTCGGGCAAAGCGCACGGCGGCAATCTTGCCCTCGACGCCACGCTCACCGAAACCACCGGGCACGAGTATGGCATCCATGTTCTCGAGAATGCCCGTCCCCTGTTCCTCGAGATCGGTCGATTCAATGAAATGAATGTTGACGGTGGTGCGATTTTGCACGCCTGCGTGCGTCAACGCCTCGTTGAGCGACAGATAGGAATCGCGGTTCTGCACGTACTTGCCGACCATGGCGATATCGACCGAGCCATGCGGATTCGCCTTCGCCTCGACCACGGCCTGCCACGCCGAGAGATCGGCAGGCTTGGCGACGGACTCGAGGCGCAGCTTTTCGACCACGATGTCATCGAGCCCCTGCGCATGCAGCAGCAGCGGAATCTCGTAGATGTCGCGCGCATCGATGGCAGAAATGACCGCGCGCTCCTCGACATTGGTGAAGAGCGCGATCTTGCGTCGATGCTCGGCAGGCAACGGGTGCTGTGCGCGACAAAGAAGAATATCGGGCTGGATGCCGATTCCGCGCAATTCTTTGACCGAGTGCTGCGTCGGCTTGGTCTTGATCTCGTGACCGCCGCCGACTACCGGCACCAGCGTGAGGTGCATGAAGATCGCCTGACTGCGACCGAGTTCGACGCCGATCTGACGAATCGCCTCGAGGAAGGGCAGCGACTCGATGTCACCCACGGTGCCACCGATCTCGACCATGCAGACATCGGCATCGCCGGCACCCCGCATGATGCTCGCCTTGATCTCATCGGTGATGTGCGGAATGACCTGCACGGTGGCACCGAGGTAGTCGCCGCGCCGCTCCTTGGCGATCACGCGCTCGTAGATGCGTCCCGTGGTGAAGTTGCTGTGACGACCCGTGACGGTGCGCACGAAGCGCTCGTAGTGACCGAGGTCGAGGTCGGTCTCGGTGCCATCGTCGGTCACGAACACTTCGCCGTGCTGGAACGGGCTCATGGTGCCCGGATCGACGTTGATGTAAGGGTCGAGCTTGACCATGGCGATCTTGAGACCGCGAGCCTCGAGAATGGCCGCCAGCGAGGCGGAGGCGATGCCCTTCCCCAAAGAGGAGACGACACCACCAGTGACAAACACGAAACGAGGCATGGGGGACCGCCGCTGATAAAGCACCGGCGCAAACACCGGCACGACGGGAAGTCAGATTACCAAAAACGACCTTCCCATTCCAGCCGAAATCGCCCACGCGTCGGGGGCGCCTCGAGATGAACCTGGATGCGCGTGTCGACGAAGAGATCGCCCACTGCGAGCAACGCGGTGGGCAAGCCCGCCGTCGGGATCGAGTACAAAAGCGGCAGACGCTCGCGCTCCCAGGGCGGCACCGCCGCAGTGCGCAGCAGCTCCTTCAAAGCGCTATGGGGACCGGACGCTGCCAAACGAATTTTTTCGCCGCCCGTGCGGACGCCAACCCACAGTTTGGCCGGCAACTTGGCGCCGTCGATGTTGCCATACCGGTCCGCCACGAGACGCAACGCGCCACGGTTCTCGGCGAGTTCGAAGCGTTTTCGTCGACGCCAGTCCCAAGGCTGCAGAGAGGGCTGCCTTGAGGGTTGCAACGAGGCTCGCTGCGCCGCCTTGGACGGCAGCGCGAGCGTGGCCGACTGGGCGGCTGTGAACGCATACAGTCGCCCACGAAAACGCCGCACTTCACCGCCCGCCCAGCGTACCGAGGGCTGTGCATCAGTGCGCGCCGCGGATAACTCCACGCGAATACGCTCAAGGTGAACGGTGTCGGGCGTGGTCAGTCCGCGCACCGTGAGCCAGTGGCGCAACGCGTTGCGTTGACGCGCTATCGAGAGCAACGCCAACTTCGACAACTCGAGCGCCCCGCCCGGAGCCGTGAGCTCTGCAAGGTCGAGCGCGGCGATTTCTTCGAGCAGGTCTTTGGCCTCGCCGAGATGCGCCGCGCTGCGGGCAGCGACCCGTGCCGCCGCCGGCCACCGGGCGCGCAGCATGGGTGCCACCTGCGCGCGCACGTAGTTGCGCTCGAAGCGTTGATCGACATTGCTGTCGTCCTCGACCCAGGCGAGTCGCTGCGCGCGGGCGACGCGAAGTAGCTCGTCGCGCGACATCGACAACAGTGGTCGCATCAGCCAACCGCGACCGAACGCCGCACGCTGCGGCATTGCCGCGAGCCCGGCGACACCGGCCCCGCGCATCCATTGCAGCAGCATGGTTTCGAGCTGGTCATCGACATGGTGCGCGGTCAGCAACCACTCGTCGCGACGCAGGCCGCGCTCAAGCGCCGCGTAGCGCGCGCGGCGCGCTTCGGCCTCGAGCGACGCACCCGTTCCACTCGCCACCTGCACTCGGCTTACCTGCAACGGCACACCGAGTTCACGGCACAGGCTTCGGCAATAACGTGCCCACTCGTCCGCAGCCGGACGCAGACCATGATGCACATGCAAGGCGCGCAGCGGCACGTCACGCCAACGCTCGCGCTCGCGACGCAAGGCGACGAGCGCTGCGAGCAGCACGACCGAATCGACGCCACCGCTCAGAGCGACGCGCCAGCCGGATAAAGGGGTTTCGCGTGCGAGACGCTCGAGGACCGCCCCGAGTCGCGCTCGCAGTTCGGCGGCCGTGCTCAGCCGCGCTCCTCGGAGAACACGCCGAAACCCGCGAGGCGCCGCGATCGCTCGGCGAGCAACGTCTCGGTGGATTTGGCACGCAACTCGCCAAGATGTCGGCACAGCGCATCCTTGACCGAGGACGCGATCACCCGCGGGTTGCGATGGGCGCCCCCCAGCGGCTCGCCGATCACTTCGTCGACCAGCCCGAGCGAGCGCAGACGATCTGCCGTGAGGCCCATCGCCTCGGCCGCGGTTTCTTTTTTGTCGGCGCTCTTCCAAAGAATCGAGGCACAGCCCTCGGGCGAGATCACCGAATAGGTGCTGAACTGCAGCATCAACAGTCGATCACAGACACCGATCGCCAAGGCACCGCCCGAGCCACCCTCGCCGATGACGAGACTCACCACCGGCACACGCAGCTTGGCCATCTCGAAAAGATTGCGCGCAATCGCCTCGCTCTGGCCACGCTCTTCGGAGTCAAGCCCCGGATAAGCGCCGGGCGTATCGATGAAGGTGATCAGCGGCAATCCGAAACGTTCGGCCATGCGCATCAGCCGCAGCGCCTTGCGGTAGCCCTCGGGCTTCGGCATGCCGTAGTTGCGGCGCACACGCTCCTTGGTGTCGCGCCCTTTCTGGTGACCTATCACCATCACCGCCTCGCCATCGAGTCGCGCGAGACCGCCGATCAGCGCCTGATCGTCGCCGAACATGCGATCGCCATGCAGTTCCTCGAATTCGGTGAACGCCTGATTGAGGTAATCGAGGGTGTAAGGCCGCTGCGGATGCCGTGCGAGTTGCGTGATCTGCCAGGGACTCAGCTTCGCGAAGATGCTGCGCGTGAGTTGATCGCTTTTGGACTGCAGACGAACGATCTCGTCCTGCACGTTGACGCCCGCGCCTGCAGTGACATGGCGCAGCTCCTCGATCTTCGCTTCGAGTTCGGCGATGGGTTGCTCAAAATCGAGGAAGTTGATGGGCATCGCGGCAGATTACGGGGCGGGTGAGTCGCTTTCAACCGTAAGCGGAGCTCGGTGTGCCCACGGGTGGCCCATAGACCACGCGCACCCCATTGGCGCCGACCAACTGCTCGAGTGCCTCGATTAGCACCGGACTCGCCCGCACCTTCCACTCCGCCCCAAGCTCGAGTGAGCCCGCCGCCTGCGGGCCTGTGTAACGCACCCCGACGGCACAGGGCCCGGGCCGATGCGCGGCCAACGTCTCGGCGAGTCGCTGCAGCATCAAACCCTGATCGCTGCCGTTGGCCCGCGGCCAGAGCAACACGATGCGCTGCGCCTGTTGCTCGCGGGCGCGATCGAGCTCGGTGACCTGCTTGGCCGAGAGCCGCCAGGTGTCACCCTGCTCATCGAAGCGCAACTGCCCCTCGATGAGCACGAGCGCGTCCTTGACCACGAGATCGCGGAACTTCTGCAGTACCTCGTCGAAGAACGTGACTTCCATGCGACCGGTGCGATCATCGAGCACGATCGAGGTCCGATTGCCGCGCTTGCGTACCTCATGGATGTAACCTGCGATCGCCGCAGACCGACCGCCAAAGAAACCCCGCTCCGGCGAACCCTGCGAGGGTCGATCGCTCAGCAGATCGGCGATCCGCGCCGTGACGAAACGTGCGAGATCCTTCTCGTATCGCGACAAGGGATGCCCGGTGAGATAGAGCCCGAGCGTTTCACGCTCGCCGGCGAGACGCACCGACTCGCCCCACTCCGGTTGCGCAGGCACGGCCTCGGTGCTCGCCTCGGTAGCACCCGGCGCATCGCCGAGCGCAAAGAGATCGACCTGACCTGTCTCGACGGCACGCGTCGCCTGCTCGCCAAGCTGCATTGCCGCGGGCAAGCGCGCCATGAGCGTTGCACGATTGACGCCCAAAGAATCGAGACTGCCCGAGCGGATCAGCGCTTCGAGCACGCGCCGATTGAGTTTGGTCAGATCCAGCCGCCGACAAAGATCCTCGAGACTGCGATAAGCGCCGCCTGCACTGCGCTCGCCCGTGATGGCTTCGACCGCCGCGCGTCCCACACCCTTGATGGCCCCGAGTCCGTAGCGCACTTGCTGTGACGCCGCGACCACGAAAGCGTAGTCGGATGCGTTGATGTCGGGCGGCAAAACCTCGATGCCCATCCGATCGCATTCGTCCTTGATGGTGACCACCTTGTCCGTGTGGTCCATGTCGGCTGAAAGCACCGCAGCCATGAAGGCCTCGGGATGGTGCGCCTTCAGCCACGCTGTTTGATAGGACAGCAGCGCATACGCCGCCGAGTGCGATTTGTTGAAACCGTAGCCGGCGAACTTCTCCATCAAGTCAAAGATATAAGTCGCCTGCGGCTCGGGCACTCCTTGCCCCTTCGCACCCTCGACGAAAATGCTGCGTTGCTTCGCCATCTCCTCGGGTTTTTTCTTGCCCATCGCGCGACGCAGCAAATCGGCGCCGCCGAGGCTATAGCCGGCAAGCACCTGCGCGATCTGCATGACCTGCTCCTGATAGAGGATCACGCCATAGGTCGGCTTGAGGATGCTCTCGAGACTCGGGTGCAGATAATCGATCGGGCCGTCGATGCGCCCGTGCTTGCGGGCAATGAAATCATCCACCATGCCCGACTGCAGCGGGCCCGGTCGAAAGAGTGCGACCAGTGCGACGATATCCTCGAAGCGATCGGGTTGCAGGCGGCGCACGAGATCTTTCATGCCGCGCGATTCGAGCTGGAAGACGGCCGTGGTCTCGCAGTTTTTCAGCAACTGGTAGGTCGCCGCATCGTCCATGGGCAGCACGGCCATATCGAGCGGCGTGCCGGCCGCGGTGATGGTGCGCACCGCGTGCTCGATGATGGTCAGCGTGCGCAGCCCAAGAAAATCGAATTTGACGAGACCCGCCGCCTCGACGTCGTCCTTGTCGAACTGCGTGACGACACTGGCGCCGCCTTCTTCGCAATAGAGTGGCGCAAAGTCCTCGAGCACCGAGGGCGCGATCACCACGCCGCCCGCGTGCTTGCCCGCATTGCGCGTCAAGCCCTCGAGGGACTTGGCGAGGTCGATGAGGTTTTTGACCTCCTCATCCTGCTTGTAGAGCTTGCGCAGCTCGGGCTCCTTCTCGAGCGCCGAATCGAGCGTGATGTCGAGCTCGAAGGGAATGAGCTTGGCGATACGATCGACATAGCCGTAGCCGAAACCGAGCACACGACCGACATCGCGCACCACCGCCTTCGCGGCCATGGTGCCGTAAGTGATGATCTGCGAGACGCGCTTGCGGCCGTACTTGTCAGCGACGTACTCGATGACCCGATCCCGACCGTCCATGCAGAAATCGACGTCGAAGTCGGGCATCGAGACGCGTTCGGGATTCAGGAAGCGCTCGAACAGCAGGTCGTACTGCAGTGGATCGATGTCGGTGATACCGAGCGAATACGCCACGAGCGAGCCGGCGCCCGAGCCGCGACCGGGTCCTACCGGCACGCCGTTCTCGCGCGCCCAGCGGATGAAATCGGCAACGATCAAAAAATATCCGGCGAAACCCATCTTGCAGATGACTTCGAGCTCGATGTCGAGGCGCTCGCGATAAGCCGCCGTATCCACGCCCGCGAGTCGCACGAAGCGCGCCTCGAGACCGCGGGCCGACTCGGCGCGCAGGAAATCCTCGGTGCTCTGACCCGCGGGCACGGGATACGCCGGCAGCTGACTCTCGCCGAGCTGCAGCACGAGGCTGCAACGCCGCGCGATCTGCACCGAGTTCTCGAGTGCTTCGGGCAGATCGGCGAAGAGTTCGGCCATCTCGGCGGCGGAGCGCAGATATTGCTGCCGCGTGTAGTGACGCGGTCGGCTCGGATCGCCGAGCAGACTGCCCTCATGAATGCAGACCCGCGCTTCGTGCGCATCGAAATCGCTGGCGGCGAGAAAGCGTACATCGTTGGTGGCCACCAGCGGCACACCTGTCGCGAGGGCGAGCGACGCCGTCGAGGCGAGCAGGCGCTCCTCGTCTTCGCGCCCGAGACGACTGACTTCGAGGTAATACCGATCGCCAAAGAGCGCACACCAGAAATCGAGTGCACGCTGCGCCTCGCTCGTCTTGCCTGCGAGCAGCGCCCGACCCACATCGCCCTCCGCGCCGCAGGACAAGGCAATCAACCCCTGAGTACTCGCCACATCGAGCCAGCTCCGCTCGATACGGGGCAGACCACGCTGTTGCCCTTCGAGGTAAGCCCGCGAGACGAGACGGGTGAGATTGCGGTAGCCAAGTTCGTTTTGGCAGAGCAGCGCGATCCGCGAGGGCGGGCTGCGCTCACCGGGCTCGGCGATCAGCAGGTCGACACCGATGATCGGCTTGACCCCCTTCTCCATCGCCGCCTTGTAGAACTTGACCATCGCAAAGAGGTTGTTCTGGTCGGTGACGGCCACGGCGGGCATGCCCTGCCCCGCCACCCGCTCGACCAGATCGGCGATGCGCACCACGCTGTCGACCAGCGAGTACTCAGTGTGCAGACGGAGGTGGACGAACGCGGTCATTTGAGACGCGATCTTACCGGCCCAAAGCTGCGACGGTGCACAGCCGAGACGCCATGGCGCTCGAGCGCTGCCAGATGCTGCGGCACGGGATAACCTTTATGAATCGCGAAACCATATTCAGGAAATCGCATATCCAGTTGTTCCATAACGTTATCTCTCACCGTCTTGGCGAGGATCGAGGCGGCACTGATGGCCGCCACCTTGCTGTCGCCCTTGACGATGGCGACCGCCGAGCGCACGCCTGTGAGGCCGTCGAGATCCGGTAGCCGGTTGCCATCGATCTCGAGGTGAACGGGGCGAACCGCGAGCGCGAGCACTGCCCGGCGCATCGCCAGTAGCGTCCCCTGCAAAATGTTGATGGCGTCGATCTCGGCAGGACTCGCAAGCCCCACGCCCCAGGCGATCGCACGCTCGCGAATGAGCGGCGCGAGCGCCTCGCGTTCGGCGGCTTTCAGCGCCTTGGAGTCCGCGAGACCGTCGATGGCGCGGGTCGGATCGAGAATGACGGCGGCAGCGACGACAGGGCCGGCGAGCGGACCGCGACCCGCCTCATCGACGCCTGCGGTCCACTCCGTCATCGCGGCAGCAACTCGAGTACCGCCTCGGCCGCGAGCCCGGCACCGCCCCGCCGCAGTTCGCGGTGCACGGTGGCAAAGGATTCTTCGAGGGCGGCGAGATCCGCCGGTTGCTCGAGCCAATGGAGCACCGCGGCGCCGAGTGCCTCGGGCGTCACTGCTTCCTGAAAGAACTCCGGCACCACCGCGCGCCCCACGAGCAGATTGGGCTGCGCGAAGTACCGTACTTTCACGAGCCCGAATCGCCGCAGCAGAAAGGCGGTGAGCGGCGCAAGTTTGTAGGCAACCACCATGGGTCGCCGCGTCAACAAGGTCTCGAGCGTCGCCGTGCCCGAGGCGAGCAGCACCACATCGGCGGCCGCAAGCACGAGTCGTGACTGGCCATCAAACATTTTGATCGACAACGCCGCGGTTGACGTAGCGCCTCCGGGATCGGACCGGCGCGCCTCCTCTAGCTCGGCCTCGAAGCACGCCCGCGTGGCTGCCGTTGCGAGCGGCGCGACGAACTGCAGATCCGCTCGCCTCGCGCTCAACCACGCGGCCGTGGCAATGAACGGCGCCGCGAGACGCGAGACTTCACCCAATCGACTGCCGGGCAGAATTGCGACCACCGTCGCCGACTGTGCGATACCAAGCACCTCGCGCGCGGCCGCACGATCGGGCTCGAGGGGAAACTGATCGGCGAGCGGATGACCGACGAAGCGCGCACTGACGTCGTGTGCCGCGTAGAACGCCGGCTCGAATGGCAGCAGACAAAGAATTCGGTCGCACGCCGCCGCAATGCCGCGCACCCGCCCCTGCCGCCATGCCCATACCTGCGGGCTGACGTATTGCACCGTCGCGATGCCTCGCGACTTCAATTTTTTTGCCAGACCCAGATTGAACTCGGGCGCATCGATACCGATGAAGACCGCGGGCGCCCGCGCCACGAGCTCGCGAACCATGCGCCGTCGCAAACGAATCAGCCGGGGCAAATGCCTGAGGATCTCCGCAAGCCCCATCAGCGCAAGCTCATCGCTCGAGGCAAGTGCCTCGCAACCTGCCTCGCGCATGCGCGGCCCGGGAATACCCACGAAACGCGCGCCGGGAACACGCTCGCGAATCGCCGCCATCAGCGCTGCGCCGAGGTTATCGCCCGAGGCTTCGCCCGCGACCAGCGCGATCAGCGGCGAGGCCATGCTTAGCGGATCAGGCTGCGATTGGAGCGCGGGAAGAAATCGACAAAGGCCTGCAGCTCGGGCTGCTCCTCCGCGGCGAGCGTGATGCGCTCGATAGCGGTCTCGAGCGGCAGATCGGCGCGGTAGAGCGTCTTGTAGGCGTTCTTAATGTTGCGTACCTGCTCGGCCGTAAAACCGCGGCGCGCGATGCCGGTGGCGTTGATCGAGTGCGGCTCGGCGGGGTGTCCGACGGCCATCACGTACGGCGGCACATCGCGGGTCACCGCTGTGTTATTGGCGATGAAGGCATGCGCACCGATCTTGCAGAACTGATGCACGCCGGTGAAGCCGGCGAGGATCACCCAATCGTCGATCTCGACATGTCCGGCGAGCGTCGCGAGATTGGCGAACACGCAGTGGCTGCCGACGATGCAATCGTGTGCCACGTGCGAGGAGGCCATGAACAGGTTGTCATCACCCACCGTGGTGATGCCTTTGTCTTTCGCAGTGCCACGGTTGACGGTCACATACTCGCGAAACACGTTGCCATTGCCGATGCGCACCCGCGTCGGCTCACCGGCGTATTTTTTGTCCTGCGGTGCATCGCCGATCGAGGCGAACTGGAACACGCGGTTGTTGGCACCCATCGTGGTCCACCCGGTGATGACCGCGTGCGGGCCGATGACGCAGCCCGGACCGATCTCTACATCGGGTCCGATGATGGTGAATGCGCCGATCTCGACATCATCGGCGAGCTTCGCCCCTGGCGCGATCACCGCGCGCGGATCGATGCGACTGCTCATCACGTCTGCCCCTGCGCTGATTCCCCGGCGGCAGCGCTGGCCGCCGACGCCTTGCCGGTTTCCGGCGCGACCATCAGTTCGGCCGAGGCCACTTCGGCATCGTTGACAAGAGCCACCGCCGCGAACTTCCAGATGCCGCGCATCTGGCGTTGCAATGTCGCCGTGAGAATCAATTGGTCGCCGGGCTCAACGGGCTTGCGAAAGCGCGCCTTGTCGATACCGACGAAATAGAAGCGCGTGTCGTCGTCGGGCATCACCCCCGCCGTCTGGAAGGCCAGAATGCCTGCCGCCTGCGCCAGTGCCTCGATGATGATCACGCCCGGCATCACTGGGCGATGCGGAAAATGTCCCGGAAAGAACGGCTCGTTGTACGTGACGTTCTTGAGGGCTCGAATGGACTCGCCCTTGCGACACTCGAGGACGCGATCGACCAGCAGGAAAGGATAGCGATGCGGCAATTGTTTGAGCACCGCATTGATATCGAGGGTAATGTTCTCGCTCACGATCTATCCTCGCTGTGAAATTCACCGGACTCGCCCCGCTCCAGCGCACCGACACGACGCGCCAAAGTATCGAGCCGTTTGAAACGCCCGACGAGCCGCCGCCACTCTTCAGCTCGCTCGACCGGGATGCTGCCACCCGCGTAGACACCAGGTTCGCGGATATCGCCTGTGACGAAGCTCGTGCCCATCAGCGTGACATCGTCGCAGATCGTCAGATGCCCCGCGATCCCAGAGCCACCACCGATGCGGCAGCGCGCCCCGATATGCGAACTGCCGGCGAGCCCCACATTGCCCGCGAGCGCCGTGTGCGCACCGATCGTGCAGTTGTGACCAATCTGTACGAGGTTGTCGATCTTCACGCCATCGCCGATGACCGTGTCATCGAGGGCGCCACGATCGATCGCCGAGTTGGCGCCGATCTCGACATCTTCGCCAATGCGTACCGTGCCTACCTGCGGCACGGCAATCCAACGCTGGTCCTCGAGCGCATAGCCAAAACCCTCTGCGCCCACCACAGCGCCCGGATGCAGGATCGAGCGTGCGCCGATGCTGACCCGCTCGAGTACGGTCACGCGTGCGACCAGTCGAACATCGTCCGCGAGCGTCACCTGCTCACCGATCACACAGCCAGGCCCGATAAGCACACGCGCGCCGATCCGACTGCCCGCACCGATGACCACGAGTGGACCGATGTGTGCGCTCGGATCGATGAGTGCCTCCGAGGCGATCACCGCCGAGGGATGAATGCCCGGCGCGGCTGTGGGCAATGGATGCAACAGCGACGCAATACGCGCAAAACTCGCGTGCGGATTGGAACTCAGCAGACAATCGAGCGGCGTCGCCGGAGCGATCGAAGGGTGCAGCACGACGGCGCCCGCACGCGCGCCGCAGAGCTGATCGACCAGTTTGGGATTGGCGAAGAACGCGAGCCCCGAAGGGCCCGCGTTGGCGAGCGTGCCGACATGATCGATGCGCCGCTCGGGGTCCCCCTTGAGCGTCAGCCCGAAGCGGACCGCCAGCTCGCCGAGGGTGAGTCCTGCCATCCGCGTCCGCGCCGCGCGGTCGCCCGCGCGCTCAGCGTGTCGCGGGCTTCGCCGGCGCCGCCGCCGCCGGACGTGCCTGCAGCCCCGAAAGTACGCCCGGAGTGATGTCAAGTGCCGGGGTGGCGTAGATCACACCGTCGGTGACCACGAGGTCAAAGTTTTGGGCCTTGGAGTAGTTGCGTACCTCTTCGATGAGCGTGCGCTGCAACTTGGCCATTTCTTCGTTGCGACGTGCGTTGAAGTCGTCATTGACTTCGGACTGGCGCCGCGCGAGATCACGCTCGCCGTCGCGCAGATCTTTCTCGGCACGCGAGATCTGGTCCGGCGTCATCGTCGCCCGATCCTTGGCCAGCTTGTCGCGCTTGCCCTGCAGCGACTGTGCCGCCGCCTGCAGTTCGCGCTGCTTGGCCGCAGCCTCGGTGCGCAGCGACTCGATCAAGGCCTTGCCCTGCGGGCTTTCGTCCATCAGTCGACCGAAGTCGAGCACGCCGACCTTCATTTGCTGCGCCATTGCCGGAGCGCCCGCGAAGGCCACCGAAGCGACCATTGCCGCCATCGTCAACTTGAGAAAACTGTGCATCGTCGAAACAACCTCTGCAAATCGAATGTCGTGAAACCCGATCGGATCAGAACGCCTGACCGATCGTGAACTGGAACCGTTCTTCCTCATCCGCAAAGCGCACGCCGTCACCTTCGAAGGTGTTCAGCGGCAGAGCGTAGCTGAAGCGGAACACTCCAAGCGGCGCCAACCACTGCACTGCGACGCCCGTCGATTTCTTCAAGTTATCATACTTGAACTTGTAATCGACCGGGGTAGCGCCATCGAGACCGGTGAACTTGTAGAAGTCACGGGTCGAAAACACGTTGCCGATATCGAAGAACACCGTCGCTCGGGCCGTGGTCGCCCACTTCTCGGGTGTGGGGATGATGAGTTCGGCGCGCGCGGCAAGCTTCAGGTTGCCGCCATAGGGATTGCCGAAGCTATCCTTGGGGCCGAGACGACTCTCGCGATACCCACGCACGGTGTCCGGGCCACCTGCAAAGAAATTGCGGTACGGCGGCGGCGCCGTGGTGTCGCCGAGCTCCTGGCTGTAACCAGCTTCGGCTCCCAACGCCAAGGTCCAGCGCCCGAAGAGCGGGACGAATTGCAAGTATTCATAGCTCGCCGTGGCGTACTGCACATCACTGAACGGCAACGCATAACTCAGCGAGAGCGTGTGTCGCATGCCGCGATCGGCAAACAGCGCGCGGTTGCGACTGTCGTAAGTCCAGCCGACGACGAGCTCGTAGGAGTCGAACTGGGTCGTATCGAGCGACGTACCCGGAATGACGAAGCCGCCGCCGAAATCCTGTTCCGGGACGATCTGTACGCGGTAGTCGCCATTGGTGCGCACCCAGCTGCGCGCCTGTTCCGCGCTGCCATCGCCCGTGATCAGCGAGGATCGCTGCGCGGAGAAGCCGACCCGCAAGCCCTGAAACTCGGTGATCGGATAACCGTAATCGACACCCAGAGCCAAAGATTCGGAGGAGAAATCCGAAGACGCCGACACGAACTGCGTCACGTCGCGATAGGTGAAGGACAAGGTTCGCGCGACCCCGTCGATGTTCGTATAGGGATCGGTGTGCGAGACACCATAAACCTTCGAGTAACGACCCGAGTTCAGATCGACCGAGATGCGCTCTCCGGTCCCCATGAAGTTACTGTCGGCATAGTTGCCGTTGAGGATGAAAGACTGCGACTCGGAGTAACCGACGCCGCCACCGAGCTGCGCCGAGGGGCCTTCTTTGACGTCGAACTCGATGTCAACTAGATCCGGGGTTCCCGGCACCGGCTTGGTTTCGAAGTCGACTTTTTCGATATACGGCAAGCGCTGGATACGCTGCTTGGAACGCTCGACCAGCACGTTCGAGAGCCAGGCGCCCTCGAGCTGGCGCATCTCGCGACGCAGCACGTTGTCGTTGATCTTGGAGACGTTGTTGAAGAGGACATGACGCACGTAGACCCGATTGCCCGGATCAACGAAAAACGTGATGCCAACTTCTTTCTTGCCATCATCGGGCGTCGGTACCGGATCAACCTTGGCGAAGGCGTAGCCCTCGAGTCCGAGCCGATTCTGGATCAGCTGCTGCGTCGCGGTGATGTCTTTCTTGGCATAGGTATCGCCGGTCTTGACCAGCAGATAGTTCTTCAGCTCTTCCTCAGGCACCACGAAAGTTCCGGCGAGCTTGACGGCACCCAACTTGAAGACCTCGCCCTCGTTGACGTTCACCGTAATGAAGATGTCGTCTTTCTCGGGCGCGATCGCCACCTGCGTCGACTCGATCTCGAAGTTGGCGTAGCCGCGGTCCATGTAGAACGACCGCAGCTTCTCGAGATCGCCCTGCAGCGACTCGCGCGAATAACGATCATCCTGCTTGTACCAGGAGAGCCAGTTCGGCGTCTTGAGCTCGAAATCTTCGAGCACTTCGTCCTGCGCAAACGACTCGTTGCCGACCACGTTGATCTGGCGGATCTTGGCGCGCTTGCCTTCTTTGATGTCGATCTTGATGCGCACGCGATTATCGGAGGCCTCCTCGACCTGCGCATCGATACGCACCGCGTACTTGCCACGACTGAAATACTGGTCGGTGAGGAATTGTTTGACGTCCTCGAGCACCGAGCGATCGAAGGTCTTGCCCGTAGCGAGCCCCACGTTGCGCAGACTCTTGTTCAGATCCTCGGTCTTGATGTCCTTGTTACCCTTGACCTCGAAGCTCTCGATCGAGGGGCGCTCGAGCACGGCCACGATCAGCGTACCGCCGTCCCAACGCAATTCGACATCACGGAAGAAGCCGGTGTCGTACAGCGCGCGAATCGCCTCGCGCACGCGCTGCGGGGTCAGACGATCACCGATGTTCACCGGCAGGTAGTTGTAGACCGTGCCCTCGGAGACGCGCTGCAGTCCCTCCACACGAATATTGTCGACTCGCAGCACCTGCTCGGGAGCAGGCCCCTGCGCACGAGCGATGGGGGAGAACAACACGGGCGCAGCAAGCACCATCGCGGCCAAAGCAATGCGAGTCGACATCTTCAACCGAGCTGCCTCGTGAAATCATTGAACAGGGCAACGCCCATGAGCATCAGCAGCAGGAAGATACCGACCTGCTGCCCCATCGCCTGGATGCGATCCGACAACGGCGAACCGCGCGCCCACTCGATGAGCTGATAGATGATTTGCCCGCCATCGAGGATGGGGATGGGCAAAAGATTCAGGAAGCCGAGGCTGAGCGAAATGACGATCAGGAAGCCGAGAAACTCGGCGACACCGCTCTGCGCCGAATCACCGGCATATTCGGCGATCGACAGCGGGCCCGACAGATTTTTGAGCGACACCTGACCAAAGAGCATTCGGGCAAACATCTTGGCCTGCAGCACCGTCATGTCCCAGGCACGCTCGCTGGCCGCCGCCAGTGATTCGATCGGGCCGTAGTCGCGATGGGTGACCAAACGCTCGGGCCAAGGCGGCGGCGGCGGCGTCTGCACGCGGATGCGGCCAACCTCGCGCCCTTCGACCAGATCGGCGGTGGAGCGCACGGTCACTTGTTCAGGGCGACCGTCACGCAGGATCTCGAGGGCAATCTCGCGGTTCGGACGTACCGAGACCGCCTCGACGAGCGCAGGGAAGTCCTGCACGGCTTGACCATCCACCGCAGTGATGCGATCCCCAGGGCGCAGACCCGCCAGGTCCGCGGGACCGCCGGTCTCGACCTTGCCAATCTCGGCGGGCACCGGGGGGGTCCAAAAGCGCATGCCAAGTCCGCGCATCATCGCCGCGGGTTCGGTGAGCGCGCGGCGCACCTCCGGGTCATCGACCCGCAATTCGAGCACCCGCAACCCCGAGCCCGGACGCTGGACCTCGATGTCGATTCGCCCGTCATCGCTCAGCGCCTCGACGAAGCCGAGCAGCACATCGGAGTGCGTGGCGATCTCCCGCCCTTCGATACGCAGGAACTCGTCGTTCTCGCGCAGATCGGCGCGTGCGGCAAGCGAGTCGGGCACGATCTTGCCCACCACCGGACGAATCTGCGGCTCGCCGCTGATCCACAGCATGGCCCAGAGCACGAGAATGGCGAAGGCGATGTTGAAGGCAGGACCGGCGAGCAGCACGAGGATGCGCTGCCAGGGTTTCTTGCGGGTGAACGAGCGCGCGAGGTCTGCGGGCGGCACCGGGCCTTCGCGCTCATCGAGCAGCTTGACGTAGCCCCCGAGCGGCAACGCCGCGAACACGTATTCGGTGCGATCGGCGCCCGCTGTACGCTGCCAGAGCGCCGGACCAAACCCGACCGAAAAACGCAGCACCTTGAAATCGAGTTTGCGCGCGACCCAGTAATGCCCGAACTCGTGCACGGTGACGAGCAGACTCACGGCCACGATGAAGCCGACGATGGTCCAGAGAAAATCCATCAAGGAGATCCACCCGACTGCAACGCCACGGGTATGGCGACACCACCGTCGATGCGTGCGAGCGCGGCACGACGCGCCGCGACATCCGCCGCGAGCACGGTGTCGAGGTCCTGCGCCGAACCCGAGGGCAGGCTGTTCATCACGGACTCAATGACCGCCGGGATACCGCCGAAGTTCAAACGCCCCTCCAGGAAAGCTGCCACCGCGACCTCGTTGGCCGCGTTCAGGATGGCCGGTGCCAACCCGCCCGCCACTGCGGCTTGCCGGGCGAGCGCCAGACATGGGAAACGTCCCGTGTCGGGGGGCTCGAACTGCAGCACGCCGGCGCGGGCGAGATCGAGGAATTGTACACCGGAGTCGATCCGGTCCGGCCAGCCAAGCGCATGGGCGATGGGCGTGCGCATATCAGGCGAGCCGAGCTGGGCGAGCATGGACCCATCGACGTATTCGACCAGCGAGTGCACGAGGCTCTGCCGATGCACCACCACCTCGACCTGCTCGATGGCAAGACCAAACAAGATGCGCGCCTCGATGACCTCGAGGCCCTTGTTCATGAGGGTCGCCGAATCGACCGAGATCTTGCGGCCCATCACCCACTTCGGGTGTTTGCAGGCCTGCTCGGGCGTGGCCTGCGCGATGGCCTCGGCGCTCCAATCGACGAACGGCCCGCCCGAAGCGGTGAGCAGGATGCGCCGCACGCCCGCCGGCGCCCGCCCGGCGTCTGCGCCCGCGGGCCAACATTGGAAGATGGCGTTATGTTCGCTGTCGATCGGCAACAAGGTTGCCCCGCCCGCTCGAGCCGCCGCGAGCAGGATCGGCCCGGCCATCACGAGAGGCTCCTTGTTGGCGATCATCAGACGTTTGCCGGCGCGGGCTGCGGCGAGCGAGGATGAGAGACCCGCCGCCCCGACGATGCCGGCCATCACGAAAGGCGCCGCGGACATCGCTGCGATCTCATCGAGCGCGCCCTCGCCCGCCAGCACACGAGTGGGCAGCCCGGCTGCGCGCAGGGCACGTTCGAGCGCTGCGGCCGCATCGGCCTCGACCAGCGCCGCGACCTCAGGCCGAAAGCGCTCGCACTGTGCCAATAATTTTTGATGGTCGCGCCGCGCACCGAGCGCAACGATACGAAAGCGATCGGGGTGACGAGCCACCACATCGAGCGTGTTGTCGCCGATCGTGCCCGTCGAGCCGAGCACCGCGACACCCATCGGCGCAGCCTGCTGCGTGCTCACTCGAGTCCGCCCGCCGGCACACCTGCCAGCGCAAACACGCCGCCGCCGATCAAGCCTGCCTTCAGAAGGCCGAGCGCCAGCAACGGCACGCCCGCCGAGAGGCTGTCGATCCGATCCAGCACGCCGCCATGACCCGGGAAGAGATGACCGCTGTCCTTCAGACCGGTGTGCCGCTTCATGAGGCTCTCGGTCAGATCACCGACCACGGAAAACGCAGCCGCGCCGAGCACGATCGGCAGCACGATCGCGATCGGCCAACCGAGACCGTACGCGCCGATCGAGGCCACGAGCAGCGACACCGCAAAACCGCCGAGCACGCCCTCCCAGGTTTTGCCGGGCGAGACCTGCGGCGCGAGTTTGGTGCGACCGAGTCGATGACCCGCGAAGTAGGCGCCCACATCGGCGGCCATGATCACGAGCAAAGAATAGAGCAGCACCCAGGCACCCTCGCCCTCGAAGCGCAGCCGCGCGAGCACCACCCCCGTCGGTACCAGCGTGAACACGCCGGCAATCGCCGCCGACACCGCGCCGCCGCGCGCTGGTGCGAGCATGATCCAGCCGAGCGCCACCAGCCACCAAAGCGCAGCGATGACGAGCAAGGCGATGAGCCCCGCGGGCTGCAGGCTCGCTTGCCAGGCCGCCCACAGACCGAGCGCAATCAGCAGCACATAGGCGATGCGTAGCCGGCGCTGCAGCGGGTGCAGGAAGGCCGACCATTCCCAGGCGCCGCCCAGTATCGCCATGACGATGCAGACGACCGTCGCGAGCGGCGGCAAGGCAAACAGAATCACGAGCAGCGTGAGCGCGAGTGCGACGGCTGTGATCAAGCGCTCACGCAAGCCGGCAAAACGACTCATCGCGCCTTGCCCGAAGATTTGCCCGTCTGGGCACCCGTCAAGCCGAAGCGCCGTTCACGCCCCGCGAAATCATCGAGAGCGAGCTGGAATTCGTTGATGCTGAAGTCGGGCCACAACACATCGGTGAAGAAAAGTTCGGCGTAGGCGATATTCCACAGCAGAAAATTGCTCACCCGATGATCACCGCCCGTGCGGATGAAGAGATCGGGATCCGGTAAATCATAGAGCTGCAGCTCGCGCGCAAAGCGCTCTTCGTCGATATCGTTCGCCCGCAGCGCACCGCTGGCCGCCGCGGCAGCGAGACGCTTGGCGGCCTCGACCACATCCCAGCGGCCGCCGTAACTGACCGCGACCTGCAGCTTGAGGCCGGCGTTGTCCGCCGTGAACGCTTCGGCCTCGGCAATGCGTTGCTGCAGGCGCACGGCGAGGCGCTGCCGATTGCCGATGATGCGCAGGCGAACGTCGTTGGAGTGCAGCTCGGCAACCTCGCGATCGAGGGCGTCCATGAAGAGCCCCATGAGCGTCGCTACCTCAGCCTCGGGGCGGCGCCAGTTCTCGCTCGAGAAGGCAAATAGCGTGAGCGCCTCGATCTTGAGCTTGGCGCATTCGCGAATCACCATGCGCACGGGCTCGAGTCCCGCGCGATGCCCTGCCGTGCGCGGCTCGCCCCGGGCCTCGGCCCAGCGGCCGTTCCCGTCCATCACGATGGCGATGTGGTGCGGCAGAGCCACGGCAGCGCGGGCCTTGCGGCCTCAGACCTGCATGATTTCTTTTTCTTTGACGGCGAGCGCAGCGTCGATGTCGGCAACGTACTTGTCGGTGAGCTTCTGGATCTCTTCCTGCGCTTTCTTTTCTTCGTCCTGGCTGATCATCTTTTCCTTGAGCGCTTCCTTGACATCCTGGAGCACATCGCGCCGAACGTTGCGAACGGCCACGCGGGCACCCTCGGCATCGCCGCGGACCACCTTGGTGATGTCGCGACGCCGCTCTTCGGTGAGCGGCGGCAGCGGCACGCGGATCACGGCACCCGCGGTATTCGGCGTCAGACCGAGATCAGACTTGTAGATCGCTTTTTCGACCGACTGTACGGCGCTCTTGTCCCAGGGCGCGATGATGAGCGTGCGCGCATCTTCGACGCTGATGTTGGCGAGCTGCGACAGCGGCGATTCGGTGCCGTAGTAGTCGACCTTCAGGTTCTCGACCAGACTCGGGTGGGCACGGCCAGTGCGCAATTTCTTGAGGTCGGCCTGGAACTGTTGCACGCACTTCATCATGCGGGCGGTGGCATCCTTCTTGAAATCTTCGATCATCGTCCTGTCCCTCGGTCGTTCATCAAGGCTCAGTCATTGGTCACGACGGTCCCGACATCTTCACCGCGCGCAATGCGCAGCAGATCGCCGGCCACCGTCAAGTTATACACCTGCAGCGGCAGCCGGTTGTCCCGGCACATCACGATCGCGGTGGCGTCCATGACATTCAAGCGCTCATCGAGTACGCGATCAAACGTCAGCCGAGGATAGCGCACCGCCTTCGGATCCTTCATCGGATCGGCGGAATAAATTCCGTTCACCTTGGTCGCCTTGACCAGAAGCTCCGCACCGACCTCGATGGCGCGCAGCGAAGCGGCCGTGTCGGTGGTGAAAAACGGATTGCCGGTACCCGCGGCAAACAACACCACCCGCCCCTTCTCGAGATGACGGATCGCCCGCCGCCGGATGTACTCCTCGCACACTTCGTTGATGCGGATGGCCGACATCACGCGGGCATGGGTGCCCACCGACTCGAGCGCATCCTGCATCGCGAGGCAATTCATGACCGTGGCGAGCATGCCCATGTGATCGCCCGTGACGCGATCCATTCCCGAGCGGGCGAGCCCCTCGCCGCGGAAGATGTTGCCGCCACCGATGACCACGGCGACTTGCACGCCAAGGCCAAGCAGTTCCTGGATCTCGAGGGCGATGCGCTTGAGCACGACGGGGTCGATGCCGTAATCGGCCCCGCCCATCAACGCCTCGCCGGAGAGCTTCACGAGTATGCGTTTGTATCGCATGCCTTGGTCGGCCATCACCTGACTCCCGTTGAAGAAAACCCCGCCGAGGCGGGGTTTTCGTTGTTGTCTGCAGCGCTTTACTTGCCGCTGCTTGCCTTGACCTGCGCCATGACTTCGCCGACGAAGTCATCCTGCTTCTTTTCGATGCCGGCACCGACCTCGAAACGGCGGAAGGCCTTGATTTCTGCCTTGGCGGCCTTCAAAAGTTTTTCGATGGTCTGATCCGGATCCTTGACGAAGGGCTGACCGAGCAGCGCCTTTTCATTGAGCGTCTTGCGGATACGGCCCTCGACCATCTTGGCGACGATCTCGGCGGGCTTACCCTCGGCGAGCGCCTTCTCGGTTTCGATCTCGCGCTCTTTGGCGACGATCTCAGCCGGCACATCGGCCGCCGAGAGGTAGTCCGGGTTGCTCGCTGCGACGTGCATGGCCAGATCGTAGGCGAGTTCGGCGCTGCCACCCTCGATCGCGACCAGCGCGCCGATGCGCGTGCCGTGACGATACGTACCCAAGAAACCCGCGGTGTCGAGGATCGCGTGACGGCGCACCGAGATGTTCTCGCCGATCTTGGCGATGAGCGCGCGCCGACGCTCATCGACCGTCTCGCCCGAGCCGAGCTTGAGCGCATTGAGCGCCTCGAGGTCGGCGGGGTTGGCGCCGAGCGTCGCCTTGACGACATCGCTCGAGAAACCCTGGAAGTCCGATTCGCGGGCGACAAAGTCCGTCTCGCAATTGATCTCGACCATTGCCGCGGTCTTGCCATCGGTCGACTTCTCGAGCGCGACCACGCCCTCCGCCGCGACGCGGGCGGCTTTCTTGTCGGCCTTGGCGAGCCCCTGCTTGCGCATGAGTTCGGCGGCGGCGTCGAGATCACCGTTGGTTTCGACGAGTGCTTTCTTGCACTCCATCATGCCGGCGCCGGTGCGCTCGCGCAGCTGTTTGACCGCTTCTGCTGTGATGCTCATGAATGACTCCGATCAACCACGGCGACGCGGAGCGCCCGCAGTGGTGGTCTTGCGACGCGGCGCCGAAGCGCTGGTCGCTGGCGCCACTTCGCCGTCGGCCGCGGCCACTTCGCCATCGACAACCTCGGCACCGTCCGCCTCGGCGGGCGCAGCCGCTGCCACGGAAGGCTGGGGCCGACGACGCGCCGGCGCTGCCGCAGCGCCACCACGGCGCGCGCGCACAGGCGCCTCGCGGCGCGGCTTGCCACGTGCCGCCTTCGGCTTCGGGTTGCCGTGTTCGTCGAGTTCGACGAATTCGTCGTCGGTCACCGCGAGCGTCGGCGCCGAGGAGCGACCCTCGAGGACCGAATCGGCAATGCCGGACGCATAGAGCTGAATGGCGCGAATCGCGTCATCGTTGCCGGGCACCACGTAATCGACGCCTTCAGGCGTGCAATTGGTGTCGACGATGGCGACCACCGGGATGCCGAGCTTGTTCGCCTCGTGGATGGCGATCTTTTCGTGACCGACGTCGACCACGAAGATCGCATCGGGCAAAGATTCCATATCTTTGATGCCGCCGAGCGAGCGCTCGAGCTTGTCCATCTCGCGACGCAGCATCGTGCCTTCTTTCTTGCCGCGCTTGTCGAGCGAACCGTTGCTCTTCATCTCGGTGAGGTCCGCAAGTCGCTTGATCGACTGGCGCACCGTCTTGAAGTTGGTGAGCATGCCGCCGAGCCAACGCTGGTTGACGTAGGGCATGCCGGCGCGCGTGGCTTCCTTCTGGATCGGCTCGCGAGCCGAACGCTTGGTGCCGACAAACAGCACCGTGCCGCCATCCGAGGCGACGCCGTGAATGAACTTGGCAGCCTCGACGAACATCGGCTGCGTCTTCTCGAGATTGATGATGTGAATCTTGTTGCGTTCGCCGAAAATGAACTCGGCCATTTTCGGGTTCCAGAAGCGGGTCTGATGTCCGAAGTGGACACCCGCTTCCAGCATCTGTCGCATGGACACGCTGGTCATAAGCACTCCTTGTCGGGTTAAGCCTCCGCACATCCCGGCTGCCATTCCGTGGTACCCGAAGGTCCGCGGAACACCCAGCAACCGGTGTAGCGATGTGCGTGTGGGGTTGTTTACGTTGCCAAAAAAGGCCGCGCTTTATACCATGCACCCCCCGTAAAAACAACGCTTTACGGGCCCCCAATCCCTCGCCAGCGACCGCCCATGCCCGTCACCGTCAAGACCCCTGAAGAACAGCAGAAAATGCGCGAGGCTGGTCGTCTGGCCGCCGAAGTGCTCGACATGATCGGCGCTCACGTCAAACCCGGCGTCAGCACCGATGAACTCGATCGACTCTGCCATCAACACATCACCGAGGTGCAACGGGCCGTGCCCGCCAACCTTAATTACCGCGGCTTTCCGAAAACCATCTGTGCGTCGGTCAATCACGTGGTCTGCCACGGCATCCCGGGCGACAAGCGTCTGAAGGACGGCGACATCATCAATATCGACGTCACCGTGATCCGCGACGGTTTTCACGGCGACACGAGCCGTATGTACTACGTCGGCAAGCCAGCGGTACAAGCGCAGCGCCTCGTCGAGGTGTGCTTCGAGGGCATGTGGCGGGGCATACGCATGGTGCGCCCGGACGCCACGCTCGGCGACATTGGTCATGCAATCCAAACCTTCGTCGAAAGCAGCGGTTTCTCCGTGGTGCGCGAGTACTGCGGTCACGGCATCGGGCGCATCTATCACGAAGATCCGCAGGTGTTGCATTACGGCCAACCGAACACCGGGCTGCGACTGCGCCCGGGCATGACGTTCACCGTCGAACCGATGGTCAATGCCGGCAAGCGTCACGTGAAACTGCTGCCGGACGGCTGGACCGTCGTTACCAAAGATCATTCACTCTCGGCGCAATGGGAGCACACCGTGCTCGTCACCGAGACTGGTTTCGAAGTGCTGACGCTCGGCGCGCTGTCGCAACAACCCGCGGCGCTCGAGGGCGCGGCCTGATGCCCGCCAACGAACTGCTCGACACCCTCGCCGCCCGCCTCACCGAGGGCGGTCATACCGCCCAGAGTTACGCTGCCTTGCTGCGCGATGGGCAGGCCGAACTCAAACGTCGCTTCGAGGCCGACGAGCCCGTCGAAACTCTGGTGCACGCCCGCGCGCAGATCCTCGATGCAGTCCTGCGCGAAATCTGGCGTCACAAACTGCCCGCGCACGATGGCGACTGGGCGCTCGTCGCCGTCGGCGGCTATGGGCGCGGCGAGCTGCACCCCCATTCGGACGTCGACATCCTCACGCTGGTGCCCGGACCCCTCGATGATGCCGGACGCGCAGCGATGGAATCCTTCGTCGCGTTTCTTTGGGATATCGGCATCGAAATCGGTCACAGCGTACGCACGCTCGAGGAGTG